>CAMVAI010000008.1 GCA_947165435.1 uncultured Prevotella sp. | reverse complement strand
TCGCACGTAAACTGACAGTCTGCTCAATTTATCTCGCACGTAACTGACGATTTGCTCATTTTATCCCGCACGTAGCTGACACTTTGCAACTGCCGCCCCACACCTATCCCGCACCTGACTGTTGCAGCAATAGGATGGCTTTATGCTGTGTTGAAACTTTTTCACGTGCGAGATGTGCGGGATGTGCGGGTTGTTTTTTTGTTAGCCTATATATATACGCGCGTCAAGACTTCGGCGATGCGTCACCGAAGTCACCGCCTAAAAAGCATATAAATGCCCTGTTTATCGTGCTTTCGGGAGATTGCTATAGCACGAAATGTTAAAACCGCAGAAGTCAGGAAAAAAATCCGTAAATCGCGTGACTGCGGCTTGCGGATTAAAAAAACTTTTCGTACCTTTGCAGCCGTTATCACAATTTTAATGTGCATCATTATGGCTACAGCAAACAGAGCAATCCCGACACAGCCAGGCAGGCTTACTGTCGACTTCGAGGACATCAGCATGCTCCGCGACATCAAGAAAGCCATCAGCATGGTTCGCGGTGTCACGAAGGTCACCGTTCCCCGCCGTCAACGAATGTCTTCCTATGAGCGATCTCTACGCGACCTCGATGAAGGGCGTGTGTATGAATACGACAGTCTGGATGACCTTATCAAGGAGATAGAGGGATGAGTACGAAGTATAAACTCCGTATCACAGGCGAGTGCAAGCAGAACATGAAGCTCTGCAAGCGTCGTGGCTTGCCAATGGACGAACTATGGTCGGTCGTCGGGAAACTGCTCAATGGCGAGCAGCTCGAAGAAAAGTACCAACCCCATGTACTGACAGGCGACCGCAAAGGCCAGTGGGAGTGTCACATCCAACCAAACTGGCTACTTGTTTGGGAGATACACTATCAAGAACTCGTCCTTATTCTCCTAAACACCGGTACGCACTCCGACTTGTTCAGTAAGAAATACAAGAAGAGATAAAGAAAAGATGTTTGGATTAGGCATGCAGGAAATCATCGTCATCGCCCTCATCGTGCTGCTGCTCTTCGGCGGCAAGAAGATTCCAGAGCTGATGAACGGCCTGGGCAAAGGCGTGAAAAGCAGTTAGTTGGTTGACAAAATTGTCTGAAAGTTTAAACAAAACACTGCCCGAACCATGAAATACTTATTTAAGCGACTGTTTTCCATATTGCTCTTAGGCTTTCTTCTTTACTCATGTATATATCATCGTATGACACACATGAGTTGCGAAGAACTGAAATGGGTAACTAACAGGTATGAGGGAGAAGTAATGTATTTCAAATCGCAACATGGCATTATTGACACTGTCACTATTGTAGAAATCGCCATCTTTAATTCTTTAGACCCCATCAACTGGGGATACATCAACACCAGCAATACAGAGTACATAGCTTCAGCAGAAATTCGATATGTGATCAACCATAACATGGGAGGCAGCCTATATCTTGAAAAACAAAATAATGATGAGCCTATATACCTTGCTTCCATCATCAATCGCGGCTGGCCCGAGTACATTCCCTTAAGCACTAAGAGCTTGAGGGTCAATGGTGTCAACATGAACGATGTCATGCTATTTTACAACAAGGCTCTACATACACACGCCAAAATACCCCCGATAGTTTCAAGAGCTGTGCATGGAGCAAAAAACATGGCCTGGTACAATATACATTCCAAGACGGAACAGTGTTTTCGAGAACAGATATCGTAGCTATTGATCCTCACAAATAATGACGAGCATGAGGAAAATATTAGATATTATTTATTGCCTTGAATTGGTGACAGTATCACTTGTCTTTTTCGTGGGTGGAGTCTCTGCTATTATGGAAGGTGTATGTTCAATATACTTGGGACAAATCTTGGACATACAAGAATTCACTAATGAAATTGTTTTCCGCAGTATAGCTGCTTTTGCATACTTTTACTTGTGTTACAAAGTCATCAAAAGTATAATTAAAATTTTACATAACATCTAACTATCATAAGTACAACGATGAAGCCATTCATTGCTATAGTTTACTTCTTCACTCACTGAAATTTCGACCGTTTTTCTTTGCCTTTTCAAATATTTTGCCTAATTTTGCAGGCGAACAGAAAACAGCAAACAGAAAAGAACGAGAAAAGATGTTTGGATTAGGCATGCAGGAAATCATCGTCATCGCCCTCATCGTGCTGCTGCTCTTCGGCGGCAAGAAGATTCCAGAGCTGATGAACGGCCTGGGCAAAGGCGTGAAAAGCTTCAAGGACGGCATGAAAGACATGGGCGACGCGGCGAACGACGAAGGCACGGTGACGGACAAGAATGGACGATAGGACAGCAAGCGGCATGACGTTTTGGGACCATCTGGATGTGCTGCGCTCGTCGCTCATCCGTATGGCCTGTGTCGTAGTGCTGTGCGCCGCCGTAGCCTTTGTGCTGAAGGAGCAGCTGTTCGCCGTGGTACTGGCCCCGCGCAGCAGCGACTTCGTGACCTACCGGCTGATGGGAGCCGACGGCTTCAGTCTGCACCTGATGAACACGGGGCTGACGGAGCAGTTCATGATACACGTGCGCACGGCACTTTATGCCGGACTGCTGGCGGCCTCGCCTTACGTATTGTACGAGCTGTTCCGCTTCGTGTCGCCGGCCCTCTATGCCAACGAGCGGCGCTACGGCGTGTGGATAGTGGGGGCGGCCTACGTGATGTTCATCGTCGGCACACTGGTGAACTACTTCGTGGTGTTCCCGCTGACCGTCCGCTTCTTGGGCACGTACCAGGTGGCCCCCGACGTGGCCAACATGCTGACGCTGCAGTCGTATGTTGATACGCTGCTGGGCATGAGCCTCGTTATGGGTGTGGTATTCGAACTGCCCGTGGTCTGTGCGCTTTTAGGGCGCATGGGACTGCTGACCGACGGCTGGATGAGCGACTACCGGCGGCATGCCGTGGTAGCCATCCTCGTGGTGTCGGCCATCATCACGCCCACCACCGACGTCTTCACGCTCTTCGTGGTGGCGCTGCCCATCTACCTGCTCTACGAGGCAAGCATCGGCATCGTAAGAATGACTAAACGAAACAAATAGATATTAGGAAACATGTTAAGGAAAATCAGAATCACACTGGCCGCCGTGATGTTCATCGGCATCACGCTGCTCTTCGTTGACATCACGGGAACTGCCCACCAGTGGCTGTCGTGGATGGCACAGGTGCAGTTTCTGCCGGCCGTCATGGCACTGAACGCGGCAGTCATCATTGCCCTGGTGCTGCTGACGCTGCTCTTCGGGCGCATCTATTGCTCCGTGGTCTGCCCGCTGGGCATCATGCAAGACCTCTTCGGATGGCTCGGCAAGAAAGCCAAGAAGAACCGCTACACCTACTCGAAAGCACTGTCGTGGCTGCGCTACACGATGCCGGCCGTCATGGTCGCTGCATGGGCGGCCGGACTGGGTGCCGTCGTGCAGTTGCTGGCCCCCTACTCGGCCTTCGGGCGCATCGCCACCATGCTG
Source organism: uncultured Prevotella sp. (assembly GCA_947165435.1). Classification (GTDB taxonomy): domain Bacteria; phylum Bacteroidota; class Bacteroidia; order Bacteroidales; family Bacteroidaceae; genus Prevotella. The sequence continues at coordinate 52,425 of CAMVAI010000008.1, read as the reverse complement.
CTGCAGCCCGTCTGGGCATGGGGCAACAACGTGCTGGCAGCCATTGCCGAGCACTACGACAGCTATGCTTTCTATACGGTCGATGTGTGGCTGCGCTCGCTGCCGGTGCTCATTGTCGCGGTGGTGACGGTGGTGGTGCTGGCGGTGCTGGCATGGCGCGGTGGGCGCACCTACTGCAACACCGTCTGCCCGGTGGGTACCGTGCTGTCGCTGGCAAGCCGCTTCTCGCTGATGAAGATACGGTTCGACGAGTCGAAGTGCAAGAACTGCTCGCTCTGCACGAAGAACTGCAAGGCATCGTGCATCGACTTCAAGACACACAGCGTAGATTACAGCCGCTGCGTAGTGTGCGGCGACTGCATCGAGGCCTGCAGGCATGGGGCACTGGCATACGGCTTGGCACTGGGGAAGTCCAGAGAGACCAGCCAAGATAGCCAAGACAGCCCGACGAGCTCCCCCGCCGACACGTCGCGCCGCTCGTTCCTGCTGGCATCGGCCCTGATGACCACCGCCGCCATGGCCCAGCAGAAAGACAAGATGATGGACGGCGGACTGGCAGAGATAGAAGACAAGGTAGCCCCAGAGCGACAGACGCCGCTGACGCCTCCAGGCTCGCTGTCGGCCAGCAACATGGAGAAGCGATGCACGGGCTGCCAGCTGTGCGTGTCGGAATGCCCCAACCAGGTGCTGCGCCCCTCGGGCAGTCTGCTGAACATGATGATGCCCGTCATGTCCTACGAGCGCGGCTACTGCCGGCCGGAGTGTAACCGCTGCTCGGAGGTGTGTCCGGCAGGAGCCATCCAGCCCATCGCCCGCGAGGTGAAGGCATCGACGCAGATAGGCCATGCCGTATGGATCAAGAAGAACTGCATACCGCTGACCGACGGCGTGTCGTGCGGCAACTGTGCCCGCCACTGCCCCACTGGTGCCATCGAGATGGTGCTCGCCGACCCTGACGACGAGCAGTCGCCAGAGATTCCTGTGGTGAACGAGGCCCGCTGCATAGGCTGCGGAGCCTGCGAGAACCTCTGTCCGGCGCGCCCGTTCTCGGCCATCTATGTGGAAGGACACGAGGTGCATAAAGAGATTTGATGTTTGAAGTTTTACATTTGAAGTTTGATGTTTGACATTTGAAAGTTTAGAGATATGGCAAAAGACAATATATCACGACGCGGATTCCTGAAACTGCTGGGTGGCGGGGCCGTTGCCACAGCCGCCGTCATGACCGGCTGCAAGCCGAAGACCGAGACCAAGGCCGTAGAGGAGTATAAGAAACAGGTAGAGCCGCCGGTGGGCAAGATGACCTACCGCACCTGTCCGGCATCGGGCGACAAGGTGTCGCTGCTGGGCTACGGCATGATGCGCCTGCCGTCGAAGACCGAGAACCAAGACGACTACGACCAGGACATGATCAACCGCCAGGTAGATTATGCCATCGAGCATGGCGTGAACTATTTCGACACGTCGCCCGTCTATTGCCAGGGCAAGTCGGAAGCCTGCACCGGCATCGCCCTCAGCCGCCACAAGCGGTCGGAGTATCTGGTGGCCACGAAGCTGTCGAACTTCAACCCAGCCACGCAGAGCCGCGAAGCCAGCATGGCCATGTACTACAACTCGATGAAGCAGCTGCAGGTGAGCTATATCGACTACTACCTGCTGCACTCCGTGGGCAGCAGCACGGCGGAGTTTAACAAGCGGTACATCGACAACGGCATGATGGACTTCCTGCTGACGGAGCGCAAGGCCGGCCGCATACGCAACCTGGGATTCTCGTTCCACGGACAGAAGGATGTGTTCGACGAGATACTGGCCATGCACGACAAGTACCACTGGGACTTTGTGCAGATAGAGCTGAACTACCTGGACTGGCAGTTTGCCGACGAGATCAACAACCGCAACGTGGATGCCAGCTACCTGTACGACGAGCTGCAGAAACGCGACATCCCCGCCGTCATCATGGAGCCCCTGCTGGGCGGCCGACTGGCCAACCTGCCCAACTACTTAGCCGCCGAGCTGAAGCAGCACGACCCAGAGCGCAGCGTGGCCTCGTGGGCCTTCCGCTATGCCGGTACGCCGGAGGGGGTGCTGACGGTGCTGTCGGGCATGACGTACATGGAGCACCTGAAGGACAACCTGCTGACCTACTGCCCGTTGGTGCCGCTGAAGAAGAGCGAGCAGCACTATCTCGACAAGGACGTGGCCGAACGCATCGTAGGTCTGCAGAACATACCGTGCAACGACTGCAAATACTGCATGCCATGCCCCTACGGCATCGACATTCCGGCCATCTTCGTACATTATAACAAGTGTAAGAACGAAGGTCTGCTGCCCACCGACCATGGCGATGCGAACTATAAGGAGCTGCGCCGCAACTACCTCATCGGGCTCGACCGTGCCGTGCCCCGTCTGCGCCAGGCCGACCACTGCATACAGTGCGGGCAGTGCGAGCCCCACTGTCCGCAGAGCATACGCATTCCACGCGAGTTGCGCAAAATCAACGACTATGTGGAGGCGCTGAAACAGGACACGCTGTCGCGGACGAAGGAGCCGCAGCAAGGCTGATGCTGCGTGCCACGGTATAGGCCGTGGTCCATGCCGCCTGGAAATTGAAGCCGCCGGTGATGCCGTCAACATCGAGCACCTCGCCGGCAAAATACAGGCGTGGCACGTGGCGGCTCTCCAGCGTCGCCATATTCACCGCCTTCAGCGCGATGCCCCCACAGGTGACGAACTCGTCGTTGAACGGAGCGCGCCCGGCCACCTGATACACATCGTTAGTGAGGATGTTGACCAAGCGGTTGACATCCTTTTTGCCAAGTTCGCCCCACCGCTGCTGGGCATGCTGGGCGAGCGACTTTTCCAGCAGGTAATGCCACAGGCGCTGTGGCAGTCCGAGGGGGCAGAAGGTGGTCAGCTGCTTCTGGGGCTCGCGGCTGGCTGCCGCCGAGAGCGCCGCGAGTACGTCGTGTTCTGCCAGCCCCGTCCAGTTGATGCCCATCGGCAGGCGATAGCCGCTGTCGGCCAGCAGGCGTGCCGCATAGCTGGACAGGCGCAGCACGGCCGGACCGCTGACGCCCCAGTGGGTCAGCAGTAACGGACCGCTGCCGCGCAGCTTGCTGCCGGGCAGGAACGTTGTGGCCTGGCTGACCACCAGTCCTTGCAGTGCCGTCAGTCGGCTGTCGTCGATGCGCAGCGAGAACAGCGACGGCACCGGCGACTCCACCTCGTGGCCCAGACCGGACAGCCACCGCAGCCCCTGGCCACGCGGCGAGCCACCCGTGGTGACAGCCACGAAGTCATAGCCGGCGACGTCAGGCAGCGACTGTATCTTACAGCCGGTCTTGATGGCGATATGGTATTGGCGAGCCAGGCGCAGAAAGCAGTCGATGACGGCCTGCGAGTCCTGCGCCCTGGGAAACACACAGCCGTCGGCCTGCGTCACCAAGGGTACGCCGTGCCGCTCGAACCAAGCATAGGCGTCGCGGTAGTCGAAGCCGTTGAACAGCCGCTTCATCAGCCGGTGGCCTCGCGGATAGACAGCAGACAGGTCGCCAACGCCGCCAAAAGAATTGGTGCAGTTGCAACGCCCGCCACCGCTCACGGCCACCTTGGCCAGCACACGCTGGCTGCGCTCGAAGATGGTAATGCCCATCTCCGGCATCATCTCCTTCAGATTGACGGCCAGGAAGAAACCTGCCGCGCCGCCGCCTATGACTGCTGTCTGCATCATGATAAAAAAAGAAAAGTCCGTTGGGCTACGATGCTCAACGGAACGCTTCGTGGAGCTGGAGGGAGTCGAACCCTCGTCCAAACAGGGAAACCATACGCTTTCTACATGCTTATCTTGGACTTCGTTTTCGTGCTGCGCCAAGACCCAAGCCACCAAGCGCAACCTTATCTCCTAAAGCTTCATCAACGGGCCGGAGCTTCCCGATGACTATCTCCGATTTGTCCTGCACCGCTTGACCCTCAGATTCGAAGCCACATCCTTGGAGCGATGTCTCGTTCCCTCACCTTGTAAGGGAATTAAGCCAGTAAACTACTGTACTTCGTTTAGGCAGCGAGAGCGTAGTTGTTTTCGCCAATTAATTTTCCGACCGACGTGATTATGGAGTCCACAGCCGTCACTCCGCATGCTTACGTACCATCTCAGCCCGCTGTCAAATCCAGTCAACCCCAGGGTGATACTTGTCGTAATCGGGTGCAAAGTTAGCAAAAAATCTGATAAACATGCAAGAAAACGGAAAAAAATATGTAATTTTGCACAATATTTCGCCCGTTAGGGGTGTTTTCTTATAAAATAAATAATAATGTACGCGTATATTACAATAGCATGAAACGAATAAGCACTATCATAGCTGCCCTGCTGCTGACCACCGTCATGGCGTGGGGCCAGTCGGGCATGACCGACGACCAGGTGATGGACTATGTCATTGAACAGAACTCGAAAGGCGTGTCGCGCCAGCACATCATCACCCAGCTGATGCAGCGCGGCGTGACCATCGACCAGATACGCCGCATACAGCGGAAATATCAGAAGCAGACGAACGGCGAGGCCCTGGGTGCCGACGACATCACCGCCGGCACGAAGGCTGCCAAGAACCGTCTGCGCCAGGCCAACGGCGACCAGCGCGACGAGGAAAAGGCCTCGAAGAAAGCCTCGCAATACCGGCTGAAGGGCAACAAGCAGTCCGCTCGCCACACCTACGACAGCAACGACAGCGAATACATGGCCATGGACGCTGCGGTAGATTTCATGATGCCCGACTCGCTGCGCTACCAGACCGTCGAGCAGCCGTCGAAGCGCAAGATATTCGGTCACGACGTGTTCAACAACAAGAACCTCACCTTCGAGAGCTCGATGAACCTTGCCACACCGCAGAGCTACCGCTTAGGACCGGGCGATGCCGTGAACATCGACATCTGGGGGGCCTCGCAGGAGAGTGTCACCGAGACCATCTCGCCCGACGGTACCATCACCATCAACGGCATCGGCGTGGTACAGCTGGGCGGCCTCAGCGTCAGCCAGGCCAAGGCGCGCCTGAAGAGTGTGCTCGGCCCGCGCTATCAGGGGTCGAAGATAGAGCTGACCCTCGGCCAGACGCGCACCATCACCGTCAGCGTGATGGGCGAGGTGAAGGTGCCCGGCACCTATACCATGTCGGCCTTTGCCACCGTCTATAACGCCCTCTACATGGCTGGCGGCCCTAACGACATCGGCACGCTGCGCAACGTGAAGGTATATCGCCGCGGCAAGCTGCTGTCGAACGTCGATGTCTATGACTTCCTGCTCAACGGCAGGCTCACAGGCGACGTGCGCCTTCAGGACAACGATGTCATCACCGTATCGCCCTACGAAGCACTGGTCAATATCACCGGTAAGGTGAAGCGCCCCATGTACTACGAGATGAAGAAGACCGAGAGTGCCGCCACGCTGCTGAAATATGCCGGCGGATTCACCGGTGATGCCTATACCAAGGCCATCCGCATCAACCGCAAGGCAGGTAACGAGTATTCGGTGTTCAGTGTCGGCGAGTTCGACCTGAGCAACTTCAAGCTGATGGACGAAGACTCCGTCAGTGTTGACTCCACGCTGAACCGCTATCAGAACATGGTGGAAATCAAGGGTGCCGTGTTCCGCCCGGGCATGTACCAGGTGGGGGGTGAAATCAGCACCGTGAAGTCGCTGGTCGAGGCCGCTGCCGGACTGACGGAGGGGGCCATAGCCCAGCATGCCGTGATGCACCGCATGCGTGCCGACCGCACCCTGGAGGTGCTGCGCATTGATGTCAGCGGCATCATGGCCGGTACGGCACCTGATGTTCCCCTGCGCAACGAGGATGTCATCTATATTGCCTCGCGCCAGGAGCGCGAAGAGCAGAAGACCGTCACCATCAATGGCGAAGTGGCCTACCCCGGCGTGTATAAGTTTGCTGCCAACGAGACCATCGAAGACCTGATACTGCAGGCCGGCGGCCCCACGGAGGCTGCCTCGCTGGTGAAGGTCGATGTGTCGCGACGCATCAACGACCCAAATGCCACGAAGTCTGACGACGAGCTGGCCCAGCACTTCAGCTTCAAGATCAACCCTGACTTCACCATCAGCGGACAGCCCGACTTCACGCTTCAGCCCTACGACGAGGTGTATGTGCGCCGCTCGCCCAACTACAACGAACAGCAGAACATCATCGTAGAAGGCGAGGTGCAGTTCAAAGGCACCTACGCCATGACCAATAAAGACCAGCGACTCAGCGATGCCATCCGCATGGCCGGCGGACTGACCGACCGCGCCTACCCTGAAGGCACCAAGCTGCTGCGCCGCATGACGGCGGAAGACCGTGCGATGATGGAAGCCATGCTACGCACCGCCCAGCGCAACTCCGGCAAAGACTCTATCGACATCAGCAAGCTGATGACCCAGGGCAACTACCCCGTAGGCATTGAGCTGGAGAAAGCCCTCAAGAACCCCGGCAGCGACGACGACCCCATCCTGCGTGAGGGTGACCGCATCATCGTGCCCAAGTACGACGGTACGGTGAAAATCAACGGTGAAGTGCTCTACCCCAACACCGTCCGCTTCAAGAGCGGCAAGGATGCCGACTACTACATCAACCTGGCCGGGGGCGTCACCTCTACCGCCAAGAAGTCGAAGACCATCATCATCTACATGAACGGCATGGTGGCCCGGGCCGACCGCAGCCACAAGCCCGCCCCGGGCTGCCAGATCGTCGTGCCCACCAAGAAACAGCGCCAGTCGTTCGGCATACAACAGTGGATGAGCTTAGGAACCACCGCTGCCTCGCTCGGCACGATGGCCGCCTCGATAGCCAATATCCTGAAGTAATTCAAATATTCCTGGAATCTCCCCTGCACAATAAATTCAGCAGCTGTGTAGTTATATATAATAAGGATTAGAAGAGCAACAAATTATGGAAGACGACAAAATCAGCAAACAGGAGGCTGTCAGCCTGCACGGCACTCGCAATATATATTTCCCAGACAGGGAAATAAACTTCGACGACCTGAAATTTGTCTGCTATATGATTGAGCGGACTGCCCGCCGTATCAAACAGCCGAACGCGTACGTCGCCGACCATATCGGCAAGGACGAACTCTTGCACAACCTTTCTTTGGCAGACGTGCTCCACTGCGAAAATCCCGATGACGTCGCAGACCGCTGGATTGAGGAATACAAACTGGAGCGAGGAGGCCACGACGTCATGGATATAGACAAAACGCTTACCCCCGTTCCACCCACAGCCATACAGATGGGCAAGGTCTATGCTCGCCTGGTGCAATCTACATTGAGCAGCCAGGAGAATACTGCCGACGGCATTCTGCGCGTCTATCACTCGCCCATCTGCCAACAGCTTGACAACTATAACTGCTCCGCCTACTACGAACCGTCATATTTCATCACACGGGCCTACTATCAAGGCAATTTCAACTAACATGGAATCTCAGAATAAACAGATAATATATCACGGCAGCAATGTCGCTGTAGAGCAACCCCAAATAAGGGTGTTCGGCCATTACAAAGACTTTGGCTATGGCTTCTATTGCACCAGGCTGGAACAACAGGCAAAGAAATGGGCAATGACAAAGTCGCCAGGGCACATCGTGTCTGTTTATCAATATGATGAAAACTTCAAAGGACTTCAGAAGAAGCTATTTCCCGATATGACAGACGAATGGCTCGACTTCGTGGCCAGCTGTCGCAGAGGCATAGAACACCAGTATGACATTGTTGAAGGCCCGATGGCCGACGACCAGATATGGGACTATGTGGAAGACTTCGTAGCCGGCAACATCTCACGTGAGGCATTCTGGGCATTGGCCCGCTTCAAGCATCCCACTCACCAGATAGTGTTCTGCACGCCTGAAGCGTTACAGTCTATCACCTACCAAGAGAATTACGAAATTGGAGGAAACGTAACAGAACACACAGCAAATGACGCTGCAACGTATCTCCGATTTAGAATGGATATTGATTACTGGCTTGAGGAGGTTAGCTGGAATGGAGAAGTATATGAGTTTTTCGACGGCAATGATTCGCTGAATGAATGGAAACAAGAATGGAAGGAATTGATCATCGACAACATGTTTGAACTGCTCATAGATGTCAGAACCGGCAAAATCTCTAACTGGCCACAGGGAAAGACAGCTTCATTCAGAACTGTCAAGATTGTGGATACCGGAGAATACACGTTGCTGAACGCTGAGAAAAAGAGAATTTGCGGATATACAGGATATGTGCCCGAGTGTCTCAGCATCGAGGAAAAAGGATGGGGTGACTATCTGGAGTTCGAGGTCGGCAGCAATGGTATCATCTACAACTGGAAATTCGGGCAGAACGAGATTGAGGAATTTATGGAAAACATCAGATAAAGGAATTGTATATGGAAGAAAACAAGATAAAGAACAATCCTGAAGTCATCGACCTGCGGGTCGTAGCCAAGAAGATATGGGACAACCGCAAATTGTTCTACAAGGTGTTGCCGATAGTATTCGTGGTGTCGTGCGCGTACATCTTTGCCCAACCACGCTATTACACCGCCGATGCGAAACTGGCACCGGAGATGGGTAATTCTGCCACAGGCAGCATAGGGTCGATAGCCTCTGCGTTCGGCTTTGACATCAGTAACATGGAGACCACTGATGCCATTTACCCCACCCTCTACCCTGATTTGATGGAGGACAACGGCTTTGTCACAGGTCTTTTCAATATCAAGGTAGTCAGTCAGGACGGTGAAATCAACACCACTTACCATGATTACCTGAAGAAGCATCAGAAGCGGAGCATCTGGAGCTATCCTGGCAAATGGATAAAAAGCCTTTTCAAGACGAAGGAAAAAACGGCAAAAGGTGGAGAGGGCAAGTTCGACCCCTATTATTTGTCGGAAAGCGAAAACAACATTGCTGAAGCTATCAGAGCGGACATCATTTTCAGTTTCAACGAGAAAACGGGTGTAATCAGTATCAAGGCAAAAGCGCAAGATCCGCTGATTTGCAAAACCCTTGCAGACTCCGTTACCTTTCATTTACAGGATTTCATCACGCAATACCGTACCAATAAGGCTCGTGTTGACTATGATTACTATAAGCATATAGCAGCCAAAGCCAAAAGCGATTACGAGAAAGTGCGCCAAAGCTATGCCAGCATGTCGGACGCTTCCACACACATATCTCTGCGGAGTGCTGAAATGAAGCTGGAAGATATGGAGAACGACATGCAACTGAAGTTCAACGCCTATTCTACCATCAACACACAGCTGGAAGCAGCCAAAGCCAAGGTGCAAGAGCGCACGCCGGCATTCACGATGCTGAAAGGAGCCTCTGTACCTATTAAACCTGCAGGACCTAAGCGAATGCTTTTCGTCATTTTCATGTTAGCTGTAGCCACATTGGCTACGACAACCTACATTTTACGCGGTGACATTCTTAAGATTATCGAACTAAGAGAAAAAAAATAAAAAGTGAGGTTTTCTTTCGCAGACAAAATAAACATATCCCTTCAAAGAGACACTTTTCTCCAAATAACAATCTACATTATTTGGGGTGCTGTTCTATACACTTTCCTGCGAGGAATCATTAATCATCTTCCAATATTAAAAGATTATACCGATGAAATTATATTTATCATTTTTTTCGTCCCTATTTTATCCTCACTTCCCGCCCTCATCCACAAATACTGTTTCTTTGACTATCTGTTCTTCGTACTTCTAATAGCATACTACTTTGCATCATATATCTTTTTTCCTGATAATGCAGAGAAACTAACGGAAAACATTCTCATTTGCATATTTTTAGTATTTCCTTATTATTTCTACGGTAGAGTTATCGACATAGACCGTTCTTTCGACATCTTCGTCCTTTTATCTGCAGTGTGCATATACCTCAACATATTCTACTACATTGTATATGCTCCTGCCAATAAGGTTATAGACGAAGGCACTGCTTCCGACAACATGTACGCATCTTATCTGCTAATGCCACATGTTGTCATGATGCTATGGGGTACTTTAGACAGGTTTAGAATATGGAAAGCGTTTACCTTTATTCTCGGTGTCATGCTAATGCTTTCTTTCGGCACCAGAGGTCCATTAGTGTGTATTGGATTCTTTGGCATAATATTCTTTTTCTTCTATATGAAATTCAAGGGGGCCATTTATGTGAAGCTGGGCATAGTCGGTCTTATCATCATTGTTTTAATCAACCTGAGAGACATTATTTATTTTCTGGCCAAGACCTTTACAGGGCTCAGTCTCAGCACCCGCATCCTTGACAAAATCATAACCGGCGACCTCGGCAACGACACCTATCGCGGAGCCTTGCGCGATATTTTGTATTCTGCGTTGGACCGTGGCGATTATTTTTGGGGAATGGGCTTGTTTGGCACTTCAAGGTTTGGTATAAACTACCCACACTTCCTACCATTAGACTTCTTCTGCACTTTCGGCTATCTCTTGGGTACAATATTCCTGCTTCTTCTGGTATTACTGATAGGCTTCGCTTTATGGACATCCAGATACACGAAGTCGCAGATATTCATCATCTTCCTCATTTCCACATCCATCATTAAACTTCTATTCAGCTCCACGTTCGTCAACGAACCATACTTTTATATGCTAATAGGTGCTTGTGTAAGCCAGGTTCTTCTGTGGCGGCAAAAGCATGTTCCGTCATCTACAATTTGTACCAGCAAGCCTTCAGGAACACCCCGAGACCAATCTTATAACGGTGCTTAATCTTCAAGGAAGTCCAGAAAGTACTCTGGGACAAAATATACCTTACTCTCGCCATATAATCCGTCTTTTCATACTTGAAAAGCAAAAACCTCATTTCCTCATCCTCACAATTCCGAATCAGTTCAAGGCTTTTTTCCCTGTACCTTTCTGCTGCCATCATCTTTTCCTCGGCGTCGTCGGTAAACACGGAACTGATATTTTCTCCAGACACTCTGAAGCATGTCAAAATAGAAGTCGACGATACAATTCCGTTTTTCATTCCAAACAGGAAAACAGAAAGACTGTCGCTCCCCCACCCTCGCGGCAGAGAATAATAGCCTCCTAACTGCTTTGCATGTTGAGTTCTAATCATAAACTCTGAAACAGTTTGTCGTCTGACACCCTTCCATTTCTGCCACATGTAGTCATAAGCTGTTTCGTATTCTGGGGATGAGGGAAAAACATCGTTAATATTTCCCTTTATGTCTATTTCTTTAGTACGAGCACGAAAGACATCTACTGCAGGGTACTTTTCGGAAAGAGCTACTAACTCTTTAACAAAATCCGGATGGTAAACATCGTCATCGCACAATAGACAAAAGAACTCACCTTGGGCATACGAAAGACATTTATTCCATTGCGCAACCAAGTCTGTACCACCAATATTCTTGTCATTTGTATAATATCGTATCCTAACATCATTAAATGATTCCACGACATGATCAACATCATAAGGAGAATGATCGTTGACGACTATGATTTCGATATTCCGATAAGTCTGACCAACTGCCGATTCGACAGCCTGTTTTAAGTAAGCAACCTTATATGCAGGTATTGCGATTGTAACTAAATGCTCCATAACAATTTGCAAAGATAAAAGAAAAACAAGACAAATGCAAGTTTTTTATTTGTTTTTTGAACTTTCTTTGCCTATTTCCTTCATTTAAAAAAAATAAATAGTACCTTTGCACTTTAAAATTTGTAACAATGCATATGGGACTTATCACCTTTTTTGCAAGACGTAACAAATTATCAGAGACCAAGCAAGCCATTATCCAGAACCTGTTCTGGGCAGTGGCAGGAAAAGTTGTCCAATTACTAAGTGGATTACTTGTGGGCATCATTGTAGCTCGTTATCTTGGACCCGAGCGCTATGGGCTGATGAATTATGTTATCAGCTATGTCTTCTTATTTCAGACATTTTCTGTTTTGGGACTTGACCAAATTGAAGTTCGTGAAATAGCCAAAGGAACTGTGTCTTCTCATAAAATCCTCGGTACAGCTTTTGGAACAAGAATTATATCTGCTCTCTTATTTGTTGGCTTGTCAATTATCACCTCATTGATATTAGATGCAGATATTTATACCACCCAGCTCATCGCTATATACTCACTGACCATCGTCATGAACTCGTTTAACGTCATACGAAACTATTTTTTTGCCATTGTTCAAAATGAGTATGTTGTAAAGTCAGAGATTGCCCGAACTGTAATAGGCATTGTTGCCAAACTTGCCCTTCTATTGTTCAATGCCAACTTAACATGGTTCATAGTAGCCTACGCTCTTGACGGTGCATTACTTTCTTTCGGATATATAACAGCTTACAGGGTAAAAATCGGACATCTAAGGGAATGGACCTTCGACGCTTATTACATGAGGCAACTTCTAAAGGAGTCTTTACCACTTCTACTTACCGGCGTAGCTGTTATCGTTTATCAACGCATTGATCAAGTGATGATTGGACAAATGGTAAACAAGGAGGCTCTTGGATATTTTTCCGTTTCGTCACGCTTCGTCGAAATTCTTATATTCATTCCACTTATATTAGGACAAACCATCACGCCTATTCTCGTCAAGGCACGCGAAAAGAGTCAGAACGATTATAAGACTAAGGCACAACAATTTATGAACATGACCGTATGGCTATCGTTAATTTCAGCCATATTAACTTCATGTATAGCATATTGGCTTGTAAAACTCACCTTCGGGCAAGCCTATCTGCCTGCGGTTCCCGTATTGCAGATTATGTCATTCAAAAGCGTTGCCGTAGCCTTATCAACCACCGCAGGAGCCATGCTTATCACCGAGGGACTTCAGCGTTACGCAATTTTCCGCGACAGCTTGGGATGTGCAGTGTCCATAACGTTGAACTATCTGCTTTTACCCCACTATGGTATCATGGCAGCTGCTTTTGTATCCATCGTTAGCACTGTGGCGGCAGGCTACATTGCTGATGCCTTCATTCCCGCCTACCGCCACCTGTTCTTCTGCCAGACACGGACTTTATATACAGGATGGCGCGACATACTGTCTGTCAGGCAATTCCTTGCCACACCAAAATGAACAAAAAAACTTAATTCTTTATCTCGACTGGCTTATAATTCGGAAATTTTATATAAATTTGCACCATACAACGGGAAAAATATTGTGACGGAATTATGAACATTATTACTGGACAAGTCTTGAAATTTTTTCGTAGAAAAATTTATCCTTTCCTCTCTCATTCTGCAGAACTTCCCCCTTTGCAATTCGAGAATGACATTTACCGTTCTCAGACCATCATTGCAGAAAAAATTAATGAGAACAGGCCCTGCATGATTGCAAGGTTTGGGTCAAACGAACTTGATCTTATTGTCAACTGGATAGGTGTAAACACCACTCCGCATTCACCATGGAGATATATGAAGGGAGAAATTCCTGAATGGTGGTGGAATAAAAAGATACTTGAACGGATGCAAAAAAACGCTGGATTCTTTCCTTTGACACAAGAAAGTATTGATCGCTTTGCAAAAATGATGATTGAAGATGCCAAACAAGTTGACATACTTGGAAGTTGGCTGAAAGAGGAATACTATCTCCGTAATGAACTTTGCAATGCTGTTAAAGTAAAGTTGTCCCATCTTGAACCACCATATTTGTATCATGACTTATCTTTACCGTCATGGTCCCTGCAATTAAAAGGGAAAAAAGTGCTCGTAATACATCCTTTCTCGGAAACAATCATGAAGCAATATGAAAGAAGAGGAAAATTGTTTAAGCGGGATGACATATTGGTTAACTTTGACCTAACGACTTTAAAAGCCGTTCAAAGCATAGGAGGGCATAGTGAATACAGCAACTGGTTTGATGCTCTTGACAGCATGAAGAACAAGATGGACCATCTTGATTATGATATTTGCATCATTGGTTGTGGTGCTTATGGTTTCCCTCTGGCGGCACATGCTAAAAGAACAGGGCATAAGGCTATCCATTTAGGAGGTGCTACACAATTATTGTTTGGAATAAGAGGCAAACGGTGGGAAGAACGCACTGACTATCAACCGCTATTCAACGAATATTGGGTCCGGCCAGACTCCAAAGAGACTCCCCTCGCAGCATCTCTGGTTGAAAACGGATGCTACTGGTAAAAAGCGTGTAGTGTACACTTTTTGTACTCTACTTTTCTTTAATTTAGAATAAAATATGTATCTTTGCAGCCGAAAAAGTCTCAAAATTCGTGACCACACTTCCGATTTTCATCGAAAATTTCGGAATACGGTTACAAAATTCACATAAATGTAGAAGCAGCAGATAACGGATTATGGCAGGAAGGAATGTTGTCGGCTGACGGGGTTCATCCCTCTCAATTAGGTGCTAAGGCTATGGCAGCACAAGTCCTCAAAGATTTCCCTGAGATAGCAATTACGAAGAAAAACATAAAATGACTCTGAATACTTTTCTGTATTTCAAATAAATTATGTAATTTTGCAGGAAATTTAACATACGCTATAAAAGCAAGACTGTAAAACATGAATAACCAGTATATATCCGACCCACTGAAATTCCTCTGGCGCGTCTGGAACAGCATGCGCCTTAGGAAGCGGAACGTGAGGATTTCACCTTTTTCCCGATGGAATAAGCATACTCTGTTTGGCGAGTATGTTACGATTTTCCCAAAAGTCAAGATTGGAGAATCTCGCGTAGGTCGGTTTACTTATATTTGTAAAGACTGCGACCTGGCCTACTGCAGAATAGGGAGCTTCTGCAGTATTGCCAGCGGGGTGAAGATAGTACGCTACACTCATCCCACCAAGAAGTTTGTATCTACATCGCCAGCCTTCTTCAGCACACAGGCCCAGTGCGGCAAGAGTTTTGTAACGGCAAACGCCTTCAAGGAGCAAGTGCTGGTGGACAATTGCTCTGCCATCATCGGAAACGATGTCTGGGTGGGTGAGGACGTCAAGATACTGGAGGGCGTAAGCATTGGCGATGGAGCCATCATAGCCGCTGGTGCCGTGGTGACCAAGGATGTACCCCCCTACACTATCGTGGGCGGCGTACCGGCCAAAATCATCCGTTATCGCTTCAAAGAAGAGCAAATAGCCTATATGCTACATTTACAATGGTGGAATAAGGACATAGCATGGCTGGAACACCACGCTCACGAATTCACCGATATTGAGGAACTTATGAAAAGAGTGGAAATATGAATATAGCCATCGTTTGCGTAGCCTACAACCGGACAGACAGTCTGAAACGGCTGTTAACATCACTGGAGCAGGCTTACTACGCTACACCTGCCACACTGATTATCTCGATAGACAAAAGCAATACGGATGTCGTGGAGCAGTTCGCCGACAACTATCACTGGCTGCACGGAGAGAAACGCGTAGCCAGGCATGAACAGAACATGGGCTTGAGGGCACACATGCTGTCGTTAGGGAGCTATTTCGACGAATTCGATGCCCTCATCGTTTTGGAGGACGACATAACCGTTGCCAGTTCATTTTTCAGCTATGCACAACAGTGTGTGGAGACATATTACGGCCATGGCCTCATTGCCGGTATCAGTCTCTATAGTTTCAATGTAAACTACCAAAATCATCTGCCCTTCACACCCGCCAAGTCACCATACGATGTATACTTTATGAATTGTGCGCAGTCATGGGGAGAAGTCTGGATGAAGCCACAGTGGGAGGATTTCATGGCATGGTATAAAACACATGACGGCAATTTCAACATGGAACATCTGCCGCCATGTCTCAACCAGTGGCCCAAATCGTCATGGTTGAAATACCACACCCGTTATTGCATAGAGATGGAGAAATATTTTGTGTTTCCGTATTTCTCGCTATCCACCAACAATGCCGACCCTGGCGAGAACTTCGACCAGACCGACACCTTGTTCCAAGCCAACATGCAGGCCACGCTACAGACGGAGTTCCGCCTGCCTGCCGTCGAAGAATGTGAGGTCTGCTACGACGGTTTCTTCCAGTCCAAGTTCTTGGGCAAGTACCTTGGAATAGCAGAAGAAGAACTATGCATCGACCTGTTTTCCGACAAACCGCAATGTCTCTTCCGCCACTATGTGCTCAGCAACCGTTCCTTGCCCTATCAGGTACGGCAATCATTTGCCCTTCAGCTGCGGCCTATCGAGATGAACATCATGCTTGACAGAGCAGGCAACGAACTGTGGCTCTACGACACCACACAACCGGCTACGCCACCCAAAGCGGTTGACGGCTATCAGGCATTTGCCTATTTCTACCAGAAAGCATTCTACAAGATCCGCACCATGATAGGCCTTTCACGTTCGCTGGTGCTATTGAGAAAACAGATAGCGACAAAGTTAAAAACATTAATGACAATGCTATCATGATAAATATTGCCATTATCCTCACTGTACACAACCGCAAACAGAAAACGCTTTCCTGTCTGGGGCGTCTGTTTGATTCCATGATGGCTTATAATATGTTGGATGGCAAGAAAGACGACATAGAGGCTACTGTTTTTCTAACCGACGACGGCTGCACCGATGGAACAGCAGATGTTATCAGAGAGACGTTTGCTGAGAAGGACATCCACATTCTGCAGGGCGATGGCAGCCTGTTTTGGGCGGGCGGTATGCGCTTGGCCTGGCAGGCTGCACTCGATACCAGCATCAAGTGGGACTACTTCCTACTGCTGAACGACGACACTAACGTCTATAGTAACGTGTTCGAAGAACTGTTTGAGGCAGACGAGTACGGATACCTGGAAACTGGAAAGCACGGTCTCACGTCAGGCATCACCTGTCAGCCGGGGAATCCTGACGAGGCCACATACGGAGGATTCATCTTTGCTAATAAAACAAAAGGCCGCCACCTGCTGGCTCTCCCTACAGGAAAGCCTCAAATGGTAGATATGACACACGCCAACATTCTGCTGGTTCACCAAGAGGTGGTTGACAAGCAGGGAATATTCTATCACGGATTCAAACATGGAGCAGCAGACGAAGACTACAGCATGAAGGCCCGCCGTAACCATTTGCCAACAGCCGTGACTGCCCATGTCTGCGGCGAATGCACGTGTGACCATGACTCCGGCAAGGAGGAAATCCAGAGACTGATGGCCATGACACTTGCTGAAAGAAGACAATACGTCAACTCGCCAACCCATAGCGACCACGACTACCTGCTGTTCGTGCGCCGCAACATTCCCCTGCGATACCCCATGGCCTTTATATTAAGGAATTTACGGCTTTACCTCCCCAAGCTATACTTTTATATCACCAACTTCCGGGGAGTGTACAAATCTAAATAACACATCACACTATCTATGAAAAAGATATTAATCGTTTTCGGAACACGGCCCGAGGCCATCAAGATGGCACCGCTGGTACTGGCACTACAGCAGGAGAAAGGCCCCTTCGAGACCATCGTATGCGTGACAGGCCAACATCGCGAAATGCTCGACCAAGTGCTTAAGATATTCGACATCCGGCCTGACTTCGACCTAAACATCATGAAGCAAGGGCAAGACCTTTATGACATCACCGCAAGAGTGCTGACAGGCATGCGCGACATCCTGCGAGAGACGCAACCCGATGTGGTGCTCGTTCACGGCGACACTACCACCTCTACAGCCGCCGCACTGGCAGCATTCTATCAGCAGATACCCGTCGGACACGTCGAGGCAGGACTACGCACGAACAACATCTATAGCCCTTGGCCAGAAGAGATGAACCGCCAACTGACGGGCCGCATAGCAACGTTTCACTTTGCCCCCACCCCACTCAGTCGGGAGAACCTGCTGAAAGAACATATCGATGAAAACAGGATTACCGTCACGGGCAACACCGTCATCGACGCGCTGCACTTGGTGGTTGACAGGCTGAAGAACAACCCCGTCCTGGCAGAGAAGCAGGCAGACATCCTGCGTCAGGCAGACTACGACACCGCCCGTCTTGACAACCACCGCAAGCTGGTACTCATTACCGGACATCGCCGAGAGAATTTCGGCGACGGGTTTATCCGTATGGTAACGGCCATCAAGGACTTAGCAGAGAAGTACCCCGACGTGGACTTTGTCTATCCCATGCACCTCAACCCCAACGTGCGCAGGCCTATACACGAAGTATTCGGATGCGATGGCAACAACGAGAGCATAATAAATAGTAAATATGTAAACAGCAAATATCCCAACATGTTCTTCATCGAACCATTGCAGTATCTGGAGTTTGTCTATCTGATGGAAAAGTCGACTATTGTGCTGACCGACAGCGGCGGCATCCAGGAAGAAGCCCCCGGACTGGGCAAGCCGGTACTGGTGATGCGCGACACCACCGAACGACCCGAAGCACTATCTGCCGGAACGGTGAAACTGGTAGGTACAGACTACGACAAGATAGTCGGCGAGGTAAGCACGCTCCTTGACGATGCAGAGGCATACCGGCAGATGAGCCAGGCCGTCAATCCATACGGAGACGGCAAAGCCTGCGAACGTATTATCAACGTATTAACGAAAGCACTGCTATGATGCACATCTTATTAATAGACGACTGCTACCCTATCAACACTCGAAACAGGAAAATCCTCACTTCGCTGGCCGAGCATTACGGCGAGCAGGCCGAGCTTTCGGTCATCACGTGGGACCGCAACAACGGCTACCAACAGGCTCTGCCCGGTTACCACGTCTATTCCAAAGTGTCGGCATACGGCAACAAGACTCGCAAGCTGCTCAATCTCTGGGGATACCGCAAGTTCTGCCACGACACCATTCGTCGGCTAAACCCCGACGTGGTTATCGCCTCGCACTGGAACAACCTGCTGATGGTGCCTCGGCTGGACCGCAGTCGGCAGATGCTCATCTACGAGAATCTGGACGTACCTACCGAAGCATACGTCTTCCGCAAGGCATCTTCTATTCTTGAACATTGGAAGATGCGCCAAGCCGACCTCACCGTCCATGCCTCGCGGTTTTTCACAGAACTATACAGCCCGAAGCACCGGCAGATAGTACTTGAGAACAAGCCGACAGCCCATGTCGAGCCTTCCTCTAAGCCGTACACACTCCACGACCCCATCTGCATAGCCTTTATCGGACTGCTACGCTATCGTGAGATCCTGGCGTTGCTCATCGATGCCGTCCGTGGCGACAGCCGTTTTGAACTTTTCTTCCATGGCGACGGGCATGCCCGGCAATACTTAGAAGATTATGCAGGGAATGCCCAAAACATTCATTTCACAGGACGTTATGATTTTGAGGATGTGGGTCGGCTCTATCAACAGACGGATGTTGTATGGGCGGCTTATCCCAACAAGGACTTCAACGTCAAGTATGCCATCTCCAACAAGTTCCACGAGTCGTTAGCATACGGTATCCCCACGGTATATGCCAACAACACGCGCTTGGGCGACTTCGTTTTCCACAAGGGAATCGGTATAACTGTCGACCCTTATTCCGCAGACAGCATCAAGGCGCTTCTGGAGCATATAGCAAGCAATACACAGAAACTGGACCAGATAGCCCATAACCTGCATTCATTCTTCTTGCAGCAAACTACATGGAACGAAGATTTTGTCAAGATAACAGCAGAAATTGACAAGTTCTTAGAAAAAACAACGATGACAGTATAATAGAATCGCATCTGTTACGTTATATTTGATATGGAAGCAACAACAAGAACAGTTTCTGTCGTGATGCCATTGTACAATTCGGCACCTTTTTTGGGTGCTTCCATTGAGTCTGTCATCAACCAGACATTCAGGCACTGGGAACTACTTATCATCGACGACTGTTCTTCCGACGATTCCTATCAGATTGCCCAAGAATATGCTGCTAAAGACAGGCGGATTAGGGTGCTGCAGAATAACAATCCCAAGGGAATGCCGTCAGCCCCAAGGAATATAGGTGTACAAGCAGCAAAGGGACGATACATAGCTTTTCTGGATAGCGACGATTTGTGGTTTCCACAGAAATTAGAGCAACAACTGGCACTTTTCAAAGACAATCGCACAGCCATCGTGTTTTCCAACTATGAAAAGATAGACGAGAATGGAATGCGCAGCAACCGTATCGTGACCGCACCACGATACGCTACCTATCGGTCGTTGCTCTACGGCAACGTCATAGGCAACTTAACTGGCATTTACGATACCAGGAAAGTGGGCAAAGTCACTATTCAGGACATTCACCACGAGGATTACGTGATGTGGCTAGCAATTTTGAAACAAGGGTATAGGGCCAAGAACACAGGCACCACCTTGGCTGCCTATAGGGTCAACAGCACTTCTGTATCTGCCAACAAAATGGAGGTCATCCAATGGCAATGGAGCATCTACAGAGACATCGAACACTTATCGCTGCTTCGATCTACGTTCTATTTTGTCAGTTATGCCTTCAAGGCTTTTTACAAAAGCCTTATTTAGTGCCTTTCCGCTGGTACACCCTCACCCAGTCGAACTCCGTCTCATAGACATAGTCCAGGTCTGGGTCGCCGCCAAATGGTGTGCCGAATGTCCTGACGCTTTGGTTGAGTATGATGTAAAACGGCTTGTCGAAAGGCCACTGTTTATTGGCCAAAGCCACAGGATCTGTTGACTTCCTATAAATACCCGTGACGACACCGTCTATCGTAAAGACAAGACTATTGGGTGTCCACTCCAAACCATAGACATGCCATCGCTCGATACCCACCCTATAGGAGGGGAACTGATTTTTTGGAACTGTATGCTTCAGATTGGCTGTCCAGTGGGTATGGACACTATGGAAGGTGTCGTTATGAATGCCGAACGTTTCAAGAATATCTATTTCACCTCCCTCAGGATTGGGGTCTGCCGGCGGCTGGGGCATCAGCCAGATGGCAGGGAAATTGCCGACATGCAGGTTGGTCTTCGCACGCACCTCTATCTTTCCGTATAGGAACGTAAACTTACCCCGCGTCTCCACGGCCCCCGTCAGCATCTGGGCGGTATCAGCAGGATTCTCCATGTTACGAATGGCCCGGCACACCAGCTTGCCGTTGCGGATAAAAGCCACACTTCGCGAGTCGCTGATCCACCGGTTCCACGTGCTCCATCCCCGGGGTGAGCAACTCCAGTATCGCACGTCAGGCTGACTCCCGTTCTTCTGCCGGAACTCATCCCTGAACACCAGTTGCCACTCGCCCTTCGCCGCTTGGGCTTTAACATGTCCGGCATCACTGGCAAAAAACGCCAACAGTAAGCCGCATAGCAAATTCTTTATCATACACTCTGTGACATTTTAGGCTTCTTACAACGCCTCTATCTCATCTTCTGACAGGGTTGGGCTGTACGAAAATTCGGAAGTAGAGTTTCCGAATATGAATTTAGTGGTTCAATCCTCAAAAATAATGCAAATCGGGCGATTACATCCACTAAATTTATAATAAATTTGGAGATTTGGATTATTCATCGTACCTTTGCATGTAGAAAGGGCGCGGGATAAACGCCAGTGACGCTGACGGCACATCGTTATTTCCTGACGATGACCGCCCCAGGGAATTTCGATGTTTCGAGCACGAAGAAGTTGTCGCTGACACCATACTTCACGCGTGTCACCGTCATCGTTATCTTGGCGATGCTCTCCTTCATCGACACCTCGCGCAGCAGCATCTTCTCGGTGTCCACCTTCACCGTCACCTTCTTCGGGTCGTCCTTGTCAACAGGGTTGCTGAACGTGATGACCTTGTAGCGGCCCGACTGCTTGACAGTGGCCTTACGGTAGCTCTTGTCGAAGTCGAACTCCAGCTCGAACTCGTCGTCTTTCTCTGCCTTGCCACCCTTGGTGATGGTGAGCGTGTCTTTGTATTCCTTGCCTTTTTTCTTGTCCTTGTCGGTCAGCTTCACATGCTTGAAAGACCACGACTGGTGTCCGTCGAACCCGTTCTCCGTAGTCATCTCGCGCCCCATCTTGCTCATCGATGTGCGCACGAGCGACTTGCCGTTCTTCTGGGCTATGACCATCTTCATGTCTATCGACATCACCATCATGCTCACGTGTACGTTCATGTCGTACTCGCAACCGGAGGCATGGTTCATGTTTGCCTCACACTTACGCATCATCTCGCTCACCTCGGCAGGTATCTGTGCCTGCACGGCCAGCAGACCGCAGAGCAAGAAGAGGGCGGTCAGCATCCATCGGTTCATTGTTTTCATCTTGATATGAATTATGGCGCAAAGGTACAAAAACTATCCGAATCGGGCAACGATTTCACGTTTATTAAGCTGTTCAAAGCCTATTTTGTGATAATAAAGTTTGGTAGTTTCAAAAAAGATTGCTTTTTCTTCCAAAGTTACGAAATAATTTTTGGTTTTTATTTCTTTATTCTTATTTTTTTCGTACCTTTGCAGCCGATTTATGTCCGAAAAGATAAAAAAACAACAAGAATAATGGCAAACAAAACACAACAAGCTGCTCCCGTAACCGAAGAGCAGATTAACAAGACAGAAGCCTTCTTCGAGAAGAACAAGAAGGCCATCATCGGATGCGTATGCGCAGTCATCGTCATCGTAGTAGGCTGCATCCTGTGCAACAACTATTATCTGGAGCCTCGCGCCAACGAGGCCAGCACCGAGCTGGCCAAGAGCCAGGAGCTGTTCGACCAGCAGCAGTTCGACAAGGCGCTGACGGGCTTCCAGAAAGTGGCCAGCGACTACAGCTCTACCGACGCAGGCAACCTGGCCCAGCTGTACATCGGCCTCTGCCAGGCCAACCTGGGCAAATGGCAGGAAGCCGTGAACGCCCTGGAGGACTTCGACGGCAAGGACGACCAGATGATTACCCCGGCAGCTATGGGAGCCTTGGGCAATGCCTACGCCAACCTGAAGCAGCTGGACAAGGCTGTGGAGTGTCTGAAGAAGGCAGCCAAGATGGCCGACAACAACTCGCTGTCGCCGACGTTCCTGATTCAGGCCGGCGAGATTCTGGAAAGCCAGAACAAGCAGGACGAGGCCCTGAAGCTCTATCAGGAGGTGAAGGAGAAATACTTCAACTCGATGCAGTATCAGTCTATCGACAAGTATATTGAGCGGGCAAGTACCAAATAAGGCTATGGCAACAAAAAACCTGTCGGAATACAATCTGGAAAAGGTGCCTGACGCCTCGAACATGATATTCGGTATTGTAGTCGCCGAGTGGAACCCCGAAATCACCGGGGCACTGCTCGACGGCTGTGTTTCTACCCTGGAGCGCCACGGCGCGCTGCCGGAGAACATACACGTAAAGACGGTGCCCGGCTCGTTTGAGCTGATATACGGTGCCCACCAGATGACGCTGAACGACGGCTACGACGCCGTCATCATTCTGGGCAGCGTGATACGCGGCGAGACACCCCATTTCGACTACATCTGCCAGGGCGTCACGGCAGGCATTGCCCGACTGAACGCCACAAGCAACATACCCGTGGTGTATGGGCTGCTGACCACGGAGAACCTGCAGCAGGCTCAAGACCGCGCAGGCGGCCGCTTAGGCAACAAGGGCGACGAGTGTGCCGTAGTAGCCATCAAGATGGCCAAGTTCTGAACCAGCGGCCATCGGCATGACTCATTTCTTAACAGACGGACTATTATGAGACTTATCAGTTGGAACGTCAACGGGCTACGGGCCTGTGAAGGAAAGGGATTCAGCGACATCTTCAGGCAGATGGACGCTGATTTCTTTTGTCTGCAAGAGACAAAGATGCAAGAGGGGCAGCTGGACCTCCAGTTCGAGGGCTACCGGGCATACTGGAACTATGCCGAGAAGAAGGGCTATTCGGGCACGGCGATTTTCACGCGCCACGAGCCGCTGAGCGTCACTTACGGCATCGGCATTGACGAGCACGACCATGAGGGGCGCGTCATCACGATAGAGACGGAGCGGTTCTACCTGGTATGCTGCTACACGCCGAACTCGCAAGACGGGCTGAAACGCCTCGAATACCGCATGCGGTGGGAAGACGACTTCCGCAGCTATCTCGCGGCCCTCGACGCCAGGAAGCCCGTGATACTGTGCGGCGACCTGAACGTGGCCCACGAGGAGATAGACCTGAAGAACCCCAAGAGCAACCGGCAGAACGCAGGATTCACAGACCAGGAGCGCGAGAAATTCACCTTATTATTAAATAGCGGATTCATCGACACGTTCCGCACGCTCTATCCGGAGCAGGTCACCTACTCGTGGTGGTCGTACCGCTTTCAGGCCCGCCAGAAGAATGCCGGATGGCGCATCGACTACTTTGTAGCCTCCGAAAGGCTGCGACCGGAAATAGAAGACGCGAAGATACACACCGACATTATGGGGTCAGACCACTGTCCGGTAGAGCTGGTGCTGAAAGATTAAAAAAAACTAAAATAACGGGGGCAAATGATATAACGAAAGGAAAAAACGTTTATCTTTGCCCCCGATTTATATCACCTATTTTGAGAGAGAGAACAGAAACATTATTCACTAAACATTAGAAAAGGAGAAAGAAAACGATGAAGAAAATGTTGTTTACCGTGATGGCCATAGCAGCCATCGGACTGACATCGTGTGGTAACAAGACCCAGCAACAGAGCGAGGCCGTGGACAGCGCAGCCGTCGTTCAGGCCGCTGCCGACGAGGCAGCCGAAGGCATCGTGAGCGAGCTGAGTGCCAATCTGGAGGCCGGCGATGCCAACAAGCTGCAGCAGACGCTGGAAACCGTGAAGGAGAAAGTGGCCGAGCTAATCAAGGAGAACCCTGAAGTGGCCAAGGAATATGTGGCCAAGGTGCAAGAGTATCTGAAGAGCAATGCCGACAAGATCAAGAGCGTGGTAGGCGACAATGCCGCTGTGGCTGCTGCCGTGTCGGCCATTACCGAAGCCGAGCCCGCCAGCATCGTCAGCGGTCTGCTGGACCAGGTTGATGGTGCCAAGGACGCCGTGACCAGTGCTGCCGGCGATGCCAAGGACGCTGCCGTGGACGCCGTGAACCAGAAGGTTGAGGAAGGCAAGGCTGCCGCAGCCGACAAGGCCAACGAGGTGAAGGAGGCTGCCAAGCAGAAGGTGGAAGACGCCAAGGAGAAGGCCAAGGAGAAGGCCGCCAGTGCTGTTGACAATGCCGCCGCTGCCGCCAAGAGCAAGCTGGGCATTTAAGGAAGCCCCGAAGAGCGAGACGATGTTTCGCTGAACGAACAAGCCGATTCGCTGAATATTTTTTGCGAGTCGGCTTTTTTCATATACCTTTATCCTGTCAAAAAGAAAATAATAATTCACTAAATACGGATAGCATTATGAAAAGGACAACAGGAATGATGATGATTTTAGCCGCCCTGGCAGCCTGCTCGGCAGGCGACAACTATGACGACGACTACGGTTTCTACGGCATGCCCGGCGGCGGCGACATGCTTGGCGGCAGCGGCACGGTGACGGCAGGTTCCGGCGAACTGGCCGAGTTTACCGTAGATATAGACAGGACTACCGCCGAGCCGCAGAGCACGGCCACGCCGTGTTACGACGATGCCACGGAAGACCCGCTGACGGAAAACACCTTCGGCACCCGGGTGAGCATAGACCTGTCGAACCCCACGGCGAAGACCGAGAACGGCGTAGAGGTGACGGTGAACGGGGGGCACATCACCGCCAACCACGGCACGCAGAAAGGCATTTGCTATGTGCTGACCGGATCGACGGACAACGGCTCGTTCACCGTCGTTGGCGACAAGAAGTATGAGGTGCTGATGACCGATGTCAGCATCACCAACCCCGACAGTGCCGCCCTGAACCTGCTGAGCGGCAAGCGGGCATTCATCGTGACGGCGGGCACAAACAAGATTACCGACGGCACCACATCGAAGAACAGCCACAAGGGTGCCCTGTACTGCAAGGGCAAACTGCTGTTCAACGGCGACGGCAAGCTGGAGGTCTATGGCAACTACAACAACGCCATCCACTCGGCCGACTACATCGTCATAGAGAAAGGCACCAACATCTATGCCAAATCGACACAGAACCACGGCATCAAGGCCAACGACGGCATCTATATCAACGGCGGCATCGTAAACGTTGAGGTATCGGCAGCGGCAGCGAAGGGCATCAACTGCGAGAGCAACATCGTCGTGAGCGGCGGGCGCACCACCATAGTCACCACCGGCAACGGCACCTACGACACGGAAGACCGCGAGGCCAAGGGTTCGGCCGGCATCAAGTGCGACTCGACATTCACAATGTATGGCGGCGAGGTGTTCCTGCGCAGCACCGGTTCGGGCGGCAAGGGCATCAGCAGCGACTCCATCTGCCATATCAAGGGCGGCACGGTACGCATCATCACCACCGGCGGGCAATACTCCAGCAACGGCGACACGGCATCGCCCAAGGGCATCAAGGCCGACAACAACGTGGTCATTGACGGCGGCACCGTCATGGTACGCACCAGCGGCAACAACGGCGAGGGCATAGAGAGCAAGAACCAGCTCATCGTGAACGGCGGCACCGTGATGGTGGCAGCCTACGACGATGCCTTCAACTCGGCCAGCGACATGCACATCAACGGCGGCAACATCATTGCCATAGGCAGCAACAGCGACGGTTTGGACGCCAACGGCAACATGTACATCAGCGGAGGCAACATCGTGGCCTATGGTGCCGGGGGCGCTGAGAGCGGCATCGACGTGGGTGAGCAGAGCAAGCTATACATCACCGGCGGCAACATCTTCGGCATCGGCGGACGTACAGACTGCACCATCGGCTCTACCACGCAGGGCATCCTGTCGGCATCCGGCTCGGCAACAGCCAACGGCACGGTCAGCGTCAGCAACGGTTCGACAGTCCTCGCCATCTTCACCATGCCCCCCTACTCTACCAGCGGTACCGTCATGGTGAGCTGTCCGGGCTTGGCCAGCGGCACCAGCTACACCCTCACTACGGGTTCCGGCTCGCAGGCCGTCACGGCATCGACATCGGTGAGCGGCATGGGAGGAATGGGTGGCGGTATGGGTGGCGGTCCTACAGGACCGGGGCGCCCCGGCGGTGGCTGGTGAAAAAAAAGACTGACACGCTACAATTTTTACCGTTCGACATACGTTATACATTATGAAGTTAAGCCAACTCATGAAGCATCAGTCGCGACAGGAAAACCTTATCTATCTGGCCATGTGGGGCATGCTCTTTGCTGCCCCACTGCTCAGCTTGTACCTGCGGGCCACTACCAGCGACAATGCCGAGTTCAACTGGCACGAAGTGTTTTCCGTATGGCAACACTTCTCGGTTTACCTGCTGCTCTTTCTGATTCACAACTTCCTGCTGGCACCCCTGCTTGTCCATCGCCATAAGCGGTGGCAATACATAGCCGGTGTGGCGGCCCTGGTCTGCTGCTTCGTCGCCTTCCAGTGCTCCACACGCCCCAGAGGGGCTTTTCGCGGCCCGCAGCATGGCAGGATGTACAACCCGCAACACGGCAAAACGCACGACATGCGACACGACGAACGCCCACGTCACGACGATGCCGATTTCAACGAACAGGAGCGTCCACCATTTGACGACGGCTTTGAGCGGCCGCAGCCTGAAGGCAAGCATAAGTTCCGCCACAGGCCACCAGCCATCATCGGCGAGCACGACATTGTGTCGGTGCTGGTGCTTATCCTGCTGTTCGGAGCCAATCTTGGCATCAAGGGCTATTTCCGCTCACGCCGCGACCAGAAGAAGCTGACGGAACTGGAGAGGCAGAACCTGGAGCAGCAGCTGGAGTATCTGAAATACCAGATCAACCCCCACTTCTTCATGAACACGCTGAACAACATCCACGCCTTGGTGGACATCGACCCCGACAAGGCGAAGGACACCATCGTGGAGCTGTCGAAGATGATGCGTTTCGTGCTCTACGAGGGCGACAAGCACGGCGTACCGCTCAGCCGCGAGTTCGACTTCATACGCAACTACGTCACGCTGATGCGGCTGCGCTATACCGACAGGGTGAAGATTACGGTGGAGCTGCCCACCGAGACCCCCGACCGCACGGTGCCCCCGCTGATGCTCATCTCGTTCATCGAGAATGCCTTCAAGCATGGCATATCCTACCAGCGCGACTCCTTCATCGACATCCGTGCAACGACAAACGGCGACAAGCTGCACTTCAGTTGCCGAAACAGCAAGGCCGACAAGCCCAACCAGGAGAAAGGCGGCGTGGGGCTGGCCAATGTCAAACAACGATTACACTTACTATATGACAACAACTTTACACTGAACATACAAGACGAGGCAGACATCTACAACGTCGAACTAACAATTCCTCTTGACAGACATATCGACAAACCGGTAAAACAGTAAAAAACAGCATGATACGTTGCATAGCCATTGACGACGAGCCGTTAGCACTACAGCAGATAGCGGCCTATATCAAAAAGGTGCCCTTTCTGGAACTGGCTGCCCAGTGCCAGAGTGCCATTGAGGCGCGCCAGTTTCTAGAGCAGGACACCACCGATGCCATTTTCTGCGACATCAACATGCCCGACCTCAACGGCATGGACTTTGTCAAGTCGCTCACCGTGCCCCCGCTGATTGTGTTCACTACGGCATACGCCGAATATGCCGTCGAGGGCTTCAAGGTCAACGCCGTCGATTACCTGCTCAAGCCGTTCGGCATGCAGGACTTCCTGCGGGCTGCCAACCGTCTGAAGGAACGGCTGGAAGCTACGCCGTCACCCACGGAAGCCGCCACGGCAGATGCCATTATACACGCCAAGCCGGAACCGCATGAGGACGACGACATCCTGTTCCTGAAGACGGAATACCGCATCGTCAAGGTCACCATTGCCAGCATCCGTTATGTCGAGGCCATGAGTGAGTATCTGAAGGTACACATCGAGGGCGAGCCGAAACCCATTATCACCCTGCTGTCGATGAAGAAGATGGAAGAGCGGCTGCCTTCCTGCTTCATGCGCATACACCGTTCCTACATTGTCAACCTGACCAAAATCCAGGAGGTCAACAAGAACCGCATCATCATGGACAACGACACCTATCTGCCCGTAGGCGACATGTATCGCGACGCTTTCCAGGCATATCTCGACACCAAGTTCTTAGGGAAATAATCAAGCAGTCATCGACACGACATTCTTTGGGAAATCATAAAGCAATCGTAGCGGACGGGGCTATTTGATGCCGACGTCCGCTACGAACTGTTTTTACCGTTTAGGTGAAATTATGCCACCCTTTTGGTGATGTTATTCAACCTTTTGGTGATGTTACACAGAAACTGTTTCGAGATTACTTGGCATATAGAGCCACGATGGTCTCGTACTTCTCCTGCTTGCCAGAGGTCTGCTTAGGTTCGCCGACTTTTTTGCCGTATTCGTAAACCTGCTCAAGGGTCAGTTTGCCGTCCTCGAAGTCTTTGCCCATGCCACTGTCGAACGAGGCATAACGCGCTTTCTTCATGGCGGGCAGTTCGCTGTTCTCCAGAATGTCGGCAGCATTAAGCAGCGCACGAGCCATGGCGTCCATGCCACTGATGTGGGCGATGAAGAGGTCTTCCAGGTCGGTGGAGTTACGGCGAATCTTGGCATCGAAATTGGTACCGCCAAGACCCAGACCGCCATTGCGGATAATCTCCATCATGGCCTGTGTCAGCTCATAGTTGTCAATGGGGAACTGGTCGGTGTCCCATCCGTTCTGTGCGTCGCCGCGGTTGGCATCGATGCTGCCCAGCATGCCGGCATCTACGGCACAAGCCAGTTCGTGCTCGAAGGTATGACCGGCCAGCGTAGCATGGTTCACCTCGATGTTCACCTTGAAGTCCTTGTCAAGGCCGTGTGCGCGGAGGAATCCGATAACCGTCTCGGTGTCCACGTCGTACTGGTGCTTCGACGGCTCCATGGGCTTCGGCTCAATCAGGAAGTTGCCCTTGAAGCCCTTCGAGCGGGCATAGTCGCGGGCCATGGTCAGCATCCGGGCCATGTGTTCCTTCTCACGCTTCTGGTCGGTGTTGAGCAGCGACATGTAGCCCTCGCGACCGCCCCAGAACACATAGTTGCTGCCGCCCAGCTTGATGGTGGCATCAATGGCATTCTTAATCTGCACGATGGCGCGGGCCACCACATCAAAGTCGGGATTGGTAGAGGCACCGTTGGCATAACGCTTGTTGCCAAAGACATTGGCCGTACCCCACAGCAGCTTGATGGCAGGATACTGCTTCATCTTCTCCTGCGCATAGTCGGTGATGGCCTGCATGCGAGCCTCATACTCCTCGACAGTGGCACCCTCGTCAACGAGATCGACATCATGGAAGCAGAAATACTCGATACCCAGCTTGTCCATGATCTCGAAGCCGGCATCCATCTTGTCCTTGGCACGCTGCACGGCGTCTTCAGCCTTGTCCCACTCGTAGCTGCGGGTCTGTCCGCCAAACTGGTCGGCACTGGCTCCACCCAGCGTGTGCCACCAGGCCATGGCAAACTTCAGCCACTCCTTCATCTTCTTGCCCATTACCACGCGCTCGGGCTCGTAGTAGTGGAACGCCATTACATTCTTACTGTCCTTTCCCTCGAAAGGAATCTTACCGGTAAACGGAAAATACTCTTTTGCCATAATTGTTGTTACGTTAATATTTAGTAATCGTTTGTTCTGTTTTTCAAATGCAAAGTTAGCGACATTATTGCATTCAGAGGTGTAAAAAACGACAGAAATAGTGGAGAATCACGTCATACATGATCTTGCTTCCATATTTCCTGTACGCTTCTTCAAAGGATTTCACGCAATCTGCCTTTCCACAAGTCGTATGCCGCACGATACTCGGCAGCTTTTGAAGTGTCGGGGGCAATGACTTCCAGCTTCTCCAACGTAGCAAAGGCCTCGTCGGCATTGGCATAGATGCCGGCACCGATGCCAGCACCCTTGGCCGCACCCACACTGCCGTCGGTATCGTAAAGTTCGATGGTGGCTCCGCTCACGCCCGCCAGCGTATTGCGGAACAGCGGCGAGAGGAACATGTTGGCGCGCCCGGCATGTATCTTACGGATGTCCATGCCCATCTGCTGCATGATTTCCATGCCATAGCAGAACGAGAACACGATACCCTCTTGGGCTGCCCGCACCAGGTGGGCCTTGGAATGCCGGTTGAAGTTCAGGCCACTGACAGAGCAACCCACCTCCTTGTTTTCCAGCACACGCTCGGCACCATTGCCAAACGGGATAATGGAGACACCCTCGCTGCCAATGGGAACAGTAGCTGCCAGGTCGTTCATCTCGGCATAACTGATGTCGGGTGTAATATTACGATGCACCCATGCGTTCAGGATGCCGGTACCATTGATACATAGCAGCACGCCGAGACGCGTCTGCTCTTGACTGTGATTCACGTGAGCAAAGGTGTTCACACGCGACTGCGGGTCGTAGTTGACTTCGCCCAACACGCCATACACCACACCACTGGTTCCTGCCGTAGCCGCTATCTCACCCGGATTGAGCACATTGAGCGAGAGCGCATTGTTAGGCTGGTCGCCACCCCGGTAGGTAATAGGTGTGCCGGCTTTCAGCCCCAGTTCGTCTGCAGCTGCTGCGCTAACCTCGCCCTGCACGGCAAATGTCGGCACGATGTCGGCAATGAGCGAAGGGTCGAAACCGTAATAGTCCATCAGAAAATCTGCCACACGGTGCTGTTTGAAGTCCCAGAACATGCCCTCCGACAATCCACTCACCGTGGTACTGACTGTTCCGGAGAGGCGCATAGCGATATAGTCGCCCGGCAGCATCACCTTATATATCTTCCGATACGTCTCAGGCTCGTTTTCCTTGACCCAAGCCAGTTTTGCAGCAGTGAAGTTGCCCGGCGAGTTCAGCAGATGGCTCAAGCACCGCTCTGCGCCCAAGTCGCCAAAGGCTTTCTCGCCGTAAGGCACTGCACGCGAGTCGCACCAGATGATAGACGGACGCAACGCATGCAAATCCTTGTCCACACATACCAGTCCGTGCATCTGATATGAAATACCTATAGCCTTCACTTCGTCAGCTGCGGCACCTGCGTCAGCTGTCACTCGACGCACGGCCAGCTTGGCATTGTCCCACCACATCTGCGGATCCTGCTCGGCCCACCCGGCCTTGACAGCCATAATGGGGGCCTCCTTCTCCGGATAGAATGCTGAAGCCACACATTTTCCACTGTCGGCATCTACCAATGATGCCTTGACAGAGGAACTGCCGACATCAAGTCCTAACAAATAACGTTTTTCCATCTTTCTATTGTCTTTCTGTCTTTACTTTTAAAGGTTTTACGCTACAAATTTCCTTAAATTATTTTTAAAATCCAATTTTTTTACATCTTTTCGTTATTTTTTTATCATTATTTGACTACAATTAAAAATATTTTTTTACCTTTGCAGAAAGAAAACATGTTTTTGCTACTAAGATTTATCATATATGAAAAAGAAAATACTGATTCTCGATGACAAAGAGACCATCGCCAAGGTGCTCTCTATCTACTTGATGAGTGACTATGATGTACAATGGCTGCCCGACGGCCTGCAGGGCGTGAAATGGCTTCAGGCCGGCAACACACCCGACCTGATTATTTCCGACATCCGCATGCCGGGCATGCGCGGCGACGACTTCCTGGAGTGGATTAAGCAAAACGAGCTGTTCCGCCACATTCCCGTCATCATGCTTTCCAGCGAGGACTCTACGAGCGAGCGCATCCGTCTGTTGGAAATCGGAGCCGTTGACTATATTGTCAAGCCCTTCAACCCCATGGAGTTGAAGATACGCGTCAAGAAAATACTCCCGAACTAATTCACCATATATTAAATAAGGTAGAAAAAAGGTATGATAGGTGTTGTTTACTTAGGGAGTAACCCTAAGACACAAGAACGTCTGAAATACATCCCCGGGCAGTTGGTAAGAATGACTTCTGCATACAAGGATGCTGCCCAAATATGTACACCGCACGTTGCCAACGAGCACTTCATCGTGTTCTTCGAGCGAAGCGTGCGTAGTGAAGACATTACAGCCATCACCTATCTGCGCAAGAAATGCCACAACGTCTATATCATCCTCATGACGGACAAGATGAGCCAGGAAGAGCGGGACATCTACATGAAATGCGGCATCAACGACACTATCAACCACGGGGCGTCAGTCACCGAGCTGAACAAGAAGATACAATTCATTTCCGACCGCGAAAACATCCTCTTCGACAGCGAAGCGCCCAAATACAGAATCCTGAAATTCAAGATTCCAGTATGGAAGCGTCTCTTCGACATCGTCTTTTCCTGCCTGGCCATTCTTATCCTCTCGCCCGTTTTCATCATTACGGCCCTTGCCATCCGGATAGAGAGTCCCGGACCCATCTTGTTCAAATCGAAGCGAGTGGGAACGAACTACTCTATCTTCGACTTCCTGAAGTTCCGCAGCATGTATGCCGATGCCGAACAGCGGCTGAAAGAGTTGAGCAAGGAGCACAACCAATATGCTGAGAATCACAAAGAAGAGGAGAAGGAAGAAGAAAAAGCAGAAGTTGCAGAAGAAGCAAAGACCACCATCACCGCTCCCCTTGGCGACCAGGCCGAAATGGAGATGCTCAACATGGGCATGGAGTCGGAGATGATGATTAGCGACGAGGAAATCATGCTTGTCGGCGACGATTTCGTGGTGGCCGAGAGTGACTTCAACAAGAAAAAGGAAGAAGAAATCAACAACGCCTTTGTCAAAATTGAGAACGACCCGCGTGTGACAAAGGTCGGAAAATTCATCCGTAAATACAGCATTGACGAACTGCCTCAGCTGTTCAACATTCTAAAAGGCGACATGTCGGTGGTAGGCAACCGTCCTCTTCCTCTGTACGAAGCCGAAAAGCTTACTGCCGACTCGAACATCGACCGCTTCATGGCTCCTGCCGGACTGACTGGACTCTGGCAGGTAGAGGAGCGCGGCAAAGGAGGCAACATGTCGGCAGAAGAGCGCAAGCAACTTGACATCATCTACGGGCAGACCTACAACTTCTCGCTCGACATGAAAATCATATTCCGTACATTGACCGCTTTCATACAGAAAGAGAATGTATAAAATACCTAAACTATGAAGAGAAGTCTGAAACGCATCACACTATTTTCCCTGTTGTCTGCAATGGTCACCACGGCCACTGCCCAATATGACAATAGTGGCATCAGTGCCGGATTCTTCGACTCCAGCGAGAACCAAACCCTCAACTTTTCCAATTTCCACCTGCCACCACTGGGGGTATTATACGAGAATGCCAAGCAGAATCCCACTATCCTGTCACTCCAAAAGGCGCAAGAGATAGCAGAAGCAGAAGTAAGCAAGCAGAAGCGCCACATATTCTCATACGTCCACGGACATGCCAGCTACAGCTATGGCAAGACAGACATGTGGGGCAACAACCAATCTACGCAGAGCTACACCACCCTCTACCAGTTCCAGGGCAGTGAGCAGAGCTATTGGAACGTGGGTGTCAACGTCAGCGTTCCGCTGGAAGACATCCTCGACCTTACCGCTTCTGTCAAGCGCAAGAGGCTGGTAGCCGAGAAAGCCCAGATAGACAAAGACGTGGCCTTTGACGACCTGAAGAAGCAAATAGCTACCCTTTATATCAAGATTACCAATACACTCGTAACGCTGAAGACCGCCAGCGAGGGTGCTGCTGTCTATCAGGGTGCCGGTGCGCTGAACCAGGAAGACTTCCACCAGGGCAACATGTCTATCGAAGACTTTGCCTGGACCAAGCAACACGAGTTAGCAGTGGTACAAACCTACCAGAACCTTCAGACGCAGATTACCACCGACATTCTGACGCTGGAGATACTCACACACACGCCGATTCTGACCAATGCCACGACAGAGGTGACGCTCGACAGCAACATAGCCAGAACACCCAAGCAGATACGCAAAGAGAACAAAGCCCTGAAGCGTCAAATCAAGAAAGCCGCTGCCGAGGAAGAAAAGAGATACCGCGAAATGGAAGCTGCTGACAAGGCTGCCCGGCGGAAGGCTGAAAAAGCCCAAAGAAACGACTAACAACAAACTATAAATACGGCTCATTAAAGATGGATTTATTTAGATATTTCGTACGGTTTTTATATAAGATTCGCTGGTACTTAGTGATTCTGCCCCTTATCGCCCTGATTGTTGCATGGTTCCTAACACGCAACATGGAGCGTATCTATGATACGAATACCACGATATACACGGGTATGATTACCGGCTACAACATTGAAGGCGGTACCGGAACAGCAGGCGGTAATGCACAAACCAACATCACCAACCTGATGCTGATTATCACCACCGACAACACCATCCACGAGGTAGCCCTCCGCCTGTTTGCCCGTTGTATGATGTACGGCAACCTGAACAAAGACAACAACTACATCTCTGCCGAGCATTTCCGCCAGTTAGACAACACCGTTCCTGCCGACGTGAAGGCTCTGATACGCCGCAACAGCGAGGCTCAGACATACGCCAACCTGAAGGCATACGAAAAGCCCTCACAGGACAACTTCCTCTTCGGCCTACTGAACTATCATCCCTATTTCGGCATCAATGAGATTACTTCTCGCCTGAAAGTACTCCAGTTGAATAACAGCGACATCATCGACATCGGTTATTCAGCCAACGATGCCGGTATTGCCTATAACACCCTCGACATTCTGAATGAAGTCTTTGCACGACAGTACCAGCAGATACGTTTTGGCGAGACCAGCAACGTCATCAAGTTCTTTGAGAAAGAGGTGGCACGTCTGTACCGCATTCTGACCAATGCCGAGGACGACCTGATACGCTATAATATATCCAAAAAAATCATCAACTACGGCGAACAAACCAAACAGCTCACCGTCTTGGAGGCACAACAGCAGAACTTCCGCAACGACCAGTTGATGAACTATACCACCTCGAAAGCCTTGCTCGACTATCTGGAGCGACAGTTGGGCAACCGCGCACAGGTCATCCGTTCCAACAAGGAATTCACCAGTCAGGTGCGTGACATTTCCCGCATCCAATCACGTATTTCCAACCTCAAGCTCATGAGCAACGAAGGGGGCAACAACAATGAGTCGCAAGAAGAATTGGCCAAGGCCCAGCGCGATTTGAATGCGGCCACTAACCGTGTAACACAGTTAACAAAAGACATCGAAGCCTCCACCTACAGTACAGAAACAGGTGTGAGGGCCAGCGACATGCTGAGCCGATGGTTAGAACAGCTGCTGTTATTAGAAAAGACCAAAGCCGAGATGACTGCTACCGATATCATGAAGCAAGACCTCGACAAGCAATATCTATTCTATGCACCCATCGGAGCAACGCTCGACCGTAAAGACCGGCATATCGGCTTCATCGAAGGCAACTACATGGAGATGTTGAAGGCTCTGAATGCCGCCCGACTGCGCCAGCGCAACCTGCAGATGACAACGGCTACGCTGCGTGTACTCAATCCCCCGATGTTCCCGCTGAACGCCCAGCCCACCAACCGTCTGATGATTCTCTTGGGAGCATTTATGCTGACATTCATGCTGACGGCTCTGTGGTTCCTCATCATCGAGATGCTCGACCGCACCCTGCGCGACCGCATGCGCTCCGAGCGCATCACCAAGATTCCCGTCATGGGCTGCTACCCCAAGGAGAGCAACCTGCGCTACCGCCGGTTCAACAAGACCATTGCCGACATGTCGCTCCACCAGCTCAGCAAGGCTCTCTTACCCTACTTCCAGGAAGGCCAGCAGAACGTGTTGAACCTTATCTCTACCGACACTGGCAACGGTAAGAGTTTCCTGGCCCAAGAGTTGGAGAACTATTGGATTTCCATTGGCTTGCAGGTGCGCCGCCTCACCTACGACGAGGACTTCCTGGCCGAAGACAGCAAATTCATTCTGGCCAAAGGTATCAAGGATCTCTGTCCTGACATCCTGCCTGAGGAGATAGCCATCATCGAGTATCCGGACCTCGACGAGAACTCACTCTCGCCCGCCCTTCTGAACATGGGAACTGTCAACCTAATGGTTACGCGTGCCAACCGTACCTGGAAGGACGTTGACCAGAAGGCATTGAAAGAAGTACAGGCCATGTTAGACGACGAGCACAAAGACACGCTCTTCATGTATCTCACCGAGGCCAGCCGCTATGCCGTCGAAGAGTTTGTCGGCCAGTTGCCGCCTTACACGAAGTTCAACAACTTTGTTTACCGCATGTCACAGCTTGGCCTGACAGCCACCGAGAACGAACACGCAAAATAGTCAATGGCATCTACGGCATTCAAGACATACGCAAAAGACCATGGAGGAAGAGTATTGCTACTCTTTCTCCTGTTTTTGCTTGCGCTCTACGAGTTTGCAACTGCCGGTTTCTCTGCCTTTGCCATTGTATGCTTAGCACCGATACTCATTCTGACCATGCTAGGAGCATTCCGATTCAGAATGCTTACCTTTTGGGGGCTGATGCTCATTAATTATGTGGTACAGTGGAAAAGCATGGTGCTGCCACAAGGCATACCAGTGTCATTGTATAACGAGGGGCTTCAAATCATCCTCATAGCCTTAGCTATTATTGATGTCAAGGAAGCCAAGTTCGAGCGCACTGCCAATATCATGCTCTATACGCTATTAATATGGTGCGGCTATTGTACCCTTGAAGTGCTCAACGATACCTGCGGTATTGGCATCGACGTAGGCGGCTGGTACACGGCAGCTCGTATGATGGCCTATCAACTTATGTATGCATTTTTAGTATATATACTTTATATCACCAAGCCCAAGATTCTCACCAATTACCTTTTTGTATGGGGCGCATTATCACTTTTTGCTGTCTTCTGGGTTTGGAAACAAAAAAACCTTGGCTTAACGCCTGCTGAAAACAGTTGGCTGCAAACGCGAGGCCGTTCAACGCACATCTTGTCGGGAGGCACACTTATCCGCTATTTCTCTGTCTATAGCGATGCTGCCAACTTCGGTATCGGCATAGCATCTACAGCCGTAGCATTTATTATTTTTACCATCACCAGCAAGATTACAAAACACAAGATTTTCTATCTGATTGTAGCCCTTGCATGTGTGTGGGGCATGTTTCCCTCCGGCACCCGAACTGCCATAGCCTGTCTAATGGCGGGATTATTGTCCTATATTTTTCTATCCAAATCCATCAAGATTGCCATACCTTTCACTATTGCCTTCGGGCTATTTGTCTTTATGCTGGCTTTCACCAATATTGGCAACAGCAACCAGTCTATTCGTCGCATGCGCTCGGCCTTCAACAAAGATGATGCATCTGCTAACCAGCGTTCCATCAATCAGGAGGCGATGAAGAAATACATGAAAGAAGCCCCTTGGGGAATCGGCATGAACATAGGCTATCAGAATGTTCCTGCCAATAACAAATACACTTTTATGGCCACCG
Organism: uncultured Prevotella sp.; assembly: GCA_947165435.1. Taxonomy (GTDB): domain Bacteria; phylum Bacteroidota; class Bacteroidia; order Bacteroidales; family Bacteroidaceae; genus Prevotella. The sequence goes on along the minus strand of CAMVAI010000008.1, from coordinate 14,111 downwards.
TACCGCCAGACTCAGAATACGTATTTATCTGGATTCATACTGGTATCATTGGCATTACCGTATTCCTCATCTGTACTGCTATCATGATTATCGGAGCCTGCAGAATTGTTTTTTTCAAGCTCCAAAGTCCGTCACTGCGTGGTATAGGCGCCGGTTTCTGTTGCGCCATGATTGCACAGCAGTTGGGCGGCTATGGCAATCAGGTCCTTATGCAGTTCCCCAACTGTCTGATTTTCTATGGCGGTCTCAGCTTAGTTTACGCATTGCCGTATATGGAGCGCGAATGGATAGAATACGAAAAAGAGCAACTTGCCATACAAGAAGAGAAGAAACGACTGAAATTAGAGAAGAAGCGTGCATCAAGAGTGTGAATTGTCTGTCATTACCATCAACTACAACGGTCTGAAAGACACCTGTGAGTTGATGGATACATTACCTTTAGACGACGCGTCCATAGAGGTAATAGTGGTAGATAATGCCTCCAAGACAGACGAGGCTTCCATCCTTGAGCAACGCTATCCGCAAATAAAGGTGATTCGCAGCAAAGAAAACCTTGGCTTTGCCGGCGGCAACAATCTGGGTATTCAGGCTGCAACAGGAAAATACCTGTTCTTCATCAACAACGACACAGTCTTCGAGGATTTCAACGTCCGCCCTCTCATCGCCCGTCTGGAGTCTTCAGGGCAAATCGGAATGGTATGCCCCAAGATCCGTTTTGCCTGGGGCAACCGCCCGATACAGTACACCGGCTACACCCCACTATCGCCCGTCACCATGCGCAACCGCTCCATCGGATTTGGCGAAGCTGACCACGGCCAGTACGACGTGGCTCACCCCACCCCATACGCCCACGGTGCCGCCATGATGGTGAAACGCGAAGTGATAGAGCGGGCAGGCATGATGCCCGAATGCTACTTCCTCTACTACGAAGAGCTCGACTGGTCGATGATGATTCGCCGTGCGGGCTATGACATCTGGTACGAGCCTGCCTGTACCATTTATCACAAGGAGAGCCAGGCCACCGGGCAAGACAGTCCGCTGAAGATTTACTACATCACCCGCAACCGCCTGCTCTTCGTCCATCGCAACACCCGGGGCATCAGCAAGCCCCTTTCGTTCCTTTATTTAATAGGTGTCGTTGCGCCTAAAGACATCATCAAGCATCTACTACATAAACGCCCTGATTTAGCCAAAGCCACTATCAAGGGTGTCACTCACTTTCTAAAACTATTATAGCGCTATGTCATCCTGGGAAATACTGTCATATATCGATTTGGGCCTGTTCATCGTCATTTCGCTGACCGTGCTCTATATGTTCGTATTCACCTTTGCCTCCCGTTTCGGCCAGCACACCGAGATACCCAAGGCGAGAAAGGAGAACCGGTTCATCATACTCATCCCTGCCTATAAAGGCGGGCGGAACGTGGAGCAGACGGTTATGTCGGTCTTAGGGCAGACATACCCCCAGCGCCTTTTCGACATCACGGTCATTGCCGACCACTGCGACGAGATGACCAATTTCCGGCTGGCCCAACAGCCCGTCACGTTGCTCACTCCGAATTTCAAGAAGAGCTCGCGCGGCAAGTCCCTACAGTTAGCCATCAACAACCTGCCGCAGTTCAAGCTCTACGACATCGTGGTCATCCTCAATGCCGGCAACGTGGTAGAGCCGGAGTTCCTCGCCCAGATGAACGATGCCTACGAGGCTGCCGGCACTAAAGCCATCCAGGCCCACAAGCTGTCGCAGAACCGCGACACAGCTCCGGCTCGTCTGAGTGCCATCTTCGAGGAAATCAACAATTCCATCTTCCGCCGCGGCCACATCACCCTCGGTTTTTCGTCTGCCACGTCAGGCTCCGGTCTGGCTTTCCAGTTCGACTGGTTCAAGAAAAATATTGCCGAGACTACCACCAACTGGGACGACAAGGAACTGGAAATGCTCTTGATGCGGCAGCATGTCTATGTCGATTATTTCGACGACATCCTCGTCTTCGACGAGAAGAAGCGGCTGGCCGACGACTTCAACCGCCAACAGGGCAATCGCGTCAAGTCACAGTTCATCAACATCCTGCGCAACATCCACTATCTGCCGGGAGCTATCCTGTCGCGCCATTACGACCTGATAGACAAGATTATACAATGGCTACTCATTCCGCGCATCATCCTCATGCCGATCATCGTGCTCATGGGAGCCGTGTTGCCCTTCATCTATTTCTCGCAGGCGCTCAAATGGTGGGCACTCTTCGCCTTCGTGCTACTCGTCTTCGCCATTGCTACGCCCAACTATCTCGTAGATGACAAGTGGAACCGCACCTTCTTCATGGTTCCGCTCATCTTCCTCAGTTCACTTCTGGGCCGGTTCTCTATCGGCCAGAGGCTAAAAACTTACGTCAACCAAAAACTGTAGCTAATATGCTTTGGACATTCATCCACATCATCGACATCCTGCTATGGCTGCTCCTCGCTGCCTCGGCATCCTATATCCTGTTCTTCGCCCTGGTGGCCCTGCTCTACAAGAAGCCATCCTCGAAACTCTCCGAATACCTGACCGGTCAGGTGCTTTCCCTGAATGCCGACAAGCATTTCAAATTTCTCATCCTCTATCCGGCCTACAATGAAGACCGGGTGATAGTCAATTCCGTACAAAAGTTTCTCAAGCAATACTACCCTTACGAGCATTACCATGTAGCCGTCATCTCCGACCACATGCAGCCCGCCACCAACGAACAGCTGGCAAAGCTGCCCATCACCCTGCTCCAGCCCGTCTTCGAAAAGAGCAGCAAGGCCAAGGCCATGCAGTATGCCATCAACCAGCTGCAGCGAGACTTCGACTACGTAGTCATACTCGATGCCGACAATGTGGTAGAGCCGCACTTCCTGGAACAGCTGAACGAAGAGTGCATCAAGGGCTACAAGGCCATACAGTGCCACCGCTGCGCCAAGAACAGCGACAACGACATTGCCGTGCTCGACGGTGTCTCCGAAGAAATCAACAACACCATCTTCCGCAAGGCCCACAACCGCATCGGCCTCTCGTCGGCCCTCATCGGCAGCGGCATGTGCTTCGACTACAAGTGGTTCAGCGAGAATGTCTTCAAGCTCAGCACGGCCGGCGAAGACCGCGAACTGGAAGCCCTGCTGCTGAGACAACGCGTCTATATCCACTACGAGCCCGACATCCACGTATTCGACGAGAAAGTGTCCAACAAGGACAATTTCCAGAAGCAGCGCCTGCGCTGGATGACAGCCCAGATACAGAGCCTGCTCTCGCTGCTGCCCTATATCCCCAAAGCCATCATGACCGGCAACATCGACTATATCGACAAGACCATACAGCAGACGCTCATTCCGCGCTCCATGCTCATCGTGCTGTCGTTCCTGCTGGCCCTGCTCGTCACCGCCATCTCCCGCGAATGGTGCCTCAAGTGGTGGCTACTGTTCCTGTTCATCTGTCTCTCGCTCTACCTGTCCACCCCCAAGCAGCTGCGCAAGCATTCTGTCTTCGGCAAGATACTCTCACTGCCCATGCTCGTCTGGCGCATGCTGCTCAACATCCTGAAGATAGACCACAAGAACACCGACTTCATCCACACCACACACGACAAATAAAAGCAAATTAAAAGCAAAAAGGTCTATTAGTTAAACTTTATTATAAAACAATTACCATACTATGATAATTGAATTATAATAATTATATTTGCATAAAAATTTGTGTATGATCAATAATCCATTCATATTATATGGCTACGAGTCGGAGAAATATTTCTGCGACCGCAAGGAGGAAACAAGCCAATTGCTCCAATTATTGGAGAACGGAAACAATGTGGCATTGATAGCTCCACGACGCATTGGCAAGACCGGACTCATAGAAAACTTGTTTCACCAGCGTCAAGTGAAAAAGGATTATTATACCTTTCTCATAGACATCTATGCCACTAAAAACGTAGAAGAAATGATAGCAGCGATGGGGTCAGCGATGCTATCATCATTACGCCCGTTAGGAACAAAAGTGATGCAAAAGTTCGCGGAAGTCTTGAATTCACTTCGTTCGGGCATTACATTCGATGCCATGGGAAACCCATCATGGAATGTAGAATTAGGCGACATCCGGGTTCCCCATACGACACTCGACGAAATATTCCAATACATCAACAACGCAGACAAGCCCTGCCTGATTGCCATTGATGAATTCCAGACTATCAGCACCTATCCCAACGGCAAGGTAGAGGAACTCCTGCGCACTTATATCCAACATTGCCGTAACGCACGATTTATCTTCTCTGGCTCACAACGCACCATGATGGGTGAAATGTTTCTCAGCCCAGCCCGACCTTTTTATCAAAGCACAACCATGATGAACATTGGGTGTATACCCAAGGACAGATACTGCGATTTTGCTCAAAAACATTTTGCCGAAGCAGATAAAACACTGCCGACAGAAGTTTTCCATGCAGTATACGTCAACTTCGAGGGAATTACCTGGTATGTGCAGCGTATCATGAATGAACTTTATGCTATCACTTCTGCTGGAACAGCTTGTACAACAGACATGATTGAAGTTGCCGTCAACAACATCCTTCGCGCAAACGAGTTTACCTATCAGGCCATGTTGTTTCAATTACCCCCTAAGCAAAAGGAACTGCTTATCGCACTCAGCAAGGCAGGAAAATCTGATGCTATAACATCATCTAAGTTCATTCAACGGTGGCATCTGCCATCTGCCAGTAGTGTTCAATCTGCCATCAAGGGGCTATTGGACAAGAACTTCGTCACGATGAATCTCGGAGTCTATGAAATCTATGACCGGTTCTTTGCCTTATGGCTAACAAGGAAATAAACACAGAGAATACTATGCTCCACACTTCACACGACAAATAGAATACATGGGCGAACGAGTACACAGAAGCGTGATGAATATCAAGGTGGGCATGTTTTTCTACGTGCTCTCCTTGTTTCTTGCCTTCTTCTCGCGCAAGATATTCCTCGACTGTCTCGGAGCAGAGTTCATTGGACTGACGGGTATGCTCATGAACATCATGAGTTTCCTCTCGGTGGCAGAATTGGGCATCGGCACCAGCATCGTTTACTTCCTGTATAAGCCACTACGAGAAGACAACCACGAGAAGATCAACGAGGTGATGTCGATGCTGGCCTATCTCTATCGCTGCATCGGACTCGTCATCCTGGGTGGAGGAGTTTTGGTCAGCACTTGTTTTCCCCAGTGGTTTGGCAACCTATCTACGGGACTTCCATTGGTCTATTTTGCTTTCTACGCCTTTCTCGCCACCTCGGTTGCTGGCTATATTTTCAACTACAAGCAGTTGCTGGTAGGTGCCAACCAGAAACAATACCTTGTCAATGCCTACTTCCAGACCATCGGCATTGTGCAGAGCCTGGCGCAGATTCTGCTGGCCTGGTACTACCGCAACCTGTGGCTATGGGTGGTTGTCGGACTCATCTTTACCATAGTTGGGATCATCGTCTTTAACATGCGCATCCGCCAACTCTATCCGTGGCTGCGCGTCAGTTTCAGAGAGGGTCGCCAGCATCTGAAACAATATCCTGAAGTGCTGCAAAAGACCCGCCAAATATTCGTACAGAAAATCAAGGACTTCATACTCTACCGTAGCGACGAACTTCTGGTAGGCATCTTCGTCAACGTAACCCAGGTAGCTTACTATGGCAACTATACTATTATTACGAGCAAGTTCAACTTTCTGGTCAACATCCTCAGCGACGGCATGAATGCCGGAGTGGGCAACTTGATAGCCGAGGGCAACGACAAGAACACGATGAAGGTGTTCTGGGAACTGACAGCCGTGCGTTTCCTTATTGTCGGCATCGTGGTTTTCGGACTGCTGTTGTTCCTACAGCCATTCATTGTTTGCTGGTTTGGAGCGCAGTATCGGTTGAGCGACATCATCGTTTATTTGTTAGTATTCAACATCTTTATCTTTCTGTCGAGAGGTGTTGTAGAAATCTTCATCTCTGCCCACGGCTTGTTCTCCGACGTATGGGCAGCATGGACGGAACTGGTGCTCAACCTTACCATTACCCTATGCTTAGCACCTTTTTATGGCATCGTGGGCATACTCCTTGGAAAGATTCTCAGCGTATTCTTCATAGCCATGTTCTGGAAGCCTTACTTCCTTTTTTCCAAGGGGCTCCATAAAAGTGTATGGATATATTGGCGCGGCATGTTCCCCTACTACACCATCTTCCTGCTCTTCACGATTCTTGCCCTGCTGTTGCGCCATGTAGTCATTGAGCCGGAGGCCACCACCATGCCCCGCCTTGCCGGCTATGCCATCATCACCTACACGCCCTTGATACTGCTCTACTTCCTAACGCTATCCATTGCCACTCGCGGCATGAAATATTTCATAGCACGCAAGCCTTCCATCTATAACAAAATGAAATTCCTCAGAAAAGAGAAAGTAGAAGAAACACTTGGTAATAACAGAAATAATTGCTAATTTTGCGCAATAATAAAATATAATACAATGAAACAGGACTTCACTTCTTCTTTGCAGAGTGGTTACTGGCAACTGTCTATTAGTTAAACTTTATTATAATGCAATTACCATACTGTAACTACTCATGCGCCAAGGGGCGCTGAATAGTTACTTGCGCATCAACACCTGTTAAATAAACACAAATATATCTTCACTTTACATTTTATTATAAATATAATTATTATATTTGCAATAAAAATTAAATGCAGTATGGAAAATGTTGTCATCAACAACCCCTTTGTGGTAGGCAGATATCTGTCCGACCAGTACTTTTGCGACAGAGCAGAAGAGACGGTTTTTCTGCGCAAGCAGATAGATAACGGCCGCGATGTCGTTATGATTTCTCCTCGACGCATTGGGAAATCAGGACTTATACAGCATTTCTTTAACCAACTGGATATCCAAGAACGCTATTACACATTCTTTGTCGACATCTATGCAACCACCTCACTGGCCGAGTTTGTTTATACGCTCGGTAAGGAGATTTATGAGCAGCTGAAGCCACAGACGACCGCATGGAAAGAAAAGTTTTTCCAGATTATCAGCTCCTTTCGCGTCGGTTTCAAGCTGGATGCGATGACGGGTGCCCCCTCGTTCGACATAGGACTGGGCGACATCCAGATGCCGCAGACTACGCTCGATGAGATCTTTGCATATATCAACGAAGCAGATAAACCTTGCATCGTTGCTTTCGACGAGTTCCAGCAGATAGGTGAATATGCAGAGAAAAACGTAGAGGCACTTTTACGGACTAAGATTCAGAAATGCACCCGTACCCAATTCATCTATGCTGGCAGCAAGCGTCACATGATGAGCAATATGTTCAACTCACCCTCCAAGCCCTTCTACCAGAGTGCTATCAGCATGGGATTAGAGCCCATTCCGCTTCCTGCATACACGGATTTTGCCAAGTCATTATTCGCAGAAAGGAACAGACAGATCTCAAGCGAAACAATCGAAGCTGTCTGGAAGCTATACGATGGCTACACATGGTTTGTCCAGATAATCATGAACGAGCTTTTTACGCTTACCAATCCTGGTGGCACCTGCACCCCTGACAAGATTGCAACAGCCCGAAGGAATGTCATTATGACACAAGAGCAAAGCTATAAAGACCTGCTGTCAAACCTTCCTCCAAGACAGAAGATTGTTCTTCAAGCCATTGCCAAAGAGGGTATTGCCCACAACATCACCTCTGCCAAGTTCATCAAGAAATACAATCTCAGCTCTGCCAGCTCTGTTCAGGCTGCTGTCAAGCTGTTAACCAAGAATGACTTCCTCACCCAGACAGACAATGGCTATCGGGTCTATGACTTCTTCTTTGCAGAGTGGTTGGCAACAGTCTATTAGTTAAACTTTATTATAAAACAATTACCATACTATGATAATTGAAATATAATAATTATTTTTGCAGAAAAAGGAACCATGCGAGTAATCTGTGATGCCCCCGGACAGACGTGCAACCGCCTTTGGACCTACGTCACTTCCGTTGCCCAATGTATTGCTGAGCGACGGAGAATGGTTATCATTTTCTTCGACTGGACTATTGAAGATTTCCCCAGCCTGCTGCATAGTCCGTTCATATACTTCCCTCTGTGGCACAAGTGGTATCTGGAGCGTGGCAACGGCTGGAACAATTACAAGGGACTGACCTGGAAGGTGACACACAACAAGGCATGGGATAAGGTCTTCCATTTCTTGGGATTCAAGAAAGGCTGGTACACCATGAGTGACACACGCTATCTAGCACAGACCAAGCGTGAACTGCAGCACATTTTCCGACCCCGGGAGGAAATCATGGAGAGGGCAAGCAATATGATAGCGGACATCAGGAAAGAAGCCGACATGATTGTGGGGGTACACATCCGCCACGGCGATTATAAGACGTTCTTCAATGGACGCTATTATTACACCTTGGAGGAGTTCCGCCATTTCATGCTCCGCATCCAAGCTCTTTACAACGACCGCCGTGTAGCCTTCTTCATCAGCAGCAACGAGTCGTTTGACGTCAGCATCTTCAAGGGCTGCCGCTGTTACCGTTTCGGAAAAGAACCTTCTGGCGATATCCTCGACTTATACACGCTGTCGCTTTGCAACCGCATCCTCGGTCCGTGGAGCACCTACAGCCGCTGGGCTTCGTTCATCGGTGAGGTGCCGCTCTGCTTCATCGAGAGCAAGGATCAGCAGTTCACTGACGACAGTTTCTCCGTGGTCACAGACTTCTACCACTTCGCCAACGGCAAGAGCACCGAGGACTTCTGGGCACCCGTCGAATAATCGCTTATTTGGATAAGCGATTTTAAAACATTTCCAGTTAACACAACAACCTTTTTCTGTATTATTTTGCTTAATTCAATAACTTTTATTATCTTTGCACCAAAATTATCAAGACCAAAGACATGTCACCTTGCAGACAACATGGAGTTCCCTATCGGGAAAAAATTACCTTTGTGGATGGCTGGTCTACTTTATTAAAAAGTTTCGAGCATCATGAAGATAGCCATACTGACATCGGGCATACTACCGGTTCCTGCCGTACAGGGCGGAGCCGTGGAGAATCTGGTAGATTTCTACTTAGAGTATAATGACCTGCACCGTCTGCACGACATCACCATCTATAGCATTTGGCATCCGGATGTTGAACAGCATCCTGCAGGCAAATCTGAGGTCAACCACTATCATTATATTAAGGTGAACAGTCTTTGGGGAAAATTGAAGAAATTTTTCTTCAAAAAGGCTCATCATGAAGGATACTATCATTACACTATCGAGTATTTCCTGCACGAGGCCCTTCGCCACATCAGGCAGCAGGACTACGACATCATCATATTGGAGAACCGCCCGGGCTACGCCCTGAAGCTGAAGGAGGCTACCAACGCCCGACTGGTCTATCATCTGCACAACGAAAAGCTGACCTCGGCCGTGCCTCAGTGCCGCGCCATTTATGAAGCAGCCGACGGGATTATCACTGTCTCTGACTACATCAAATCGTGCGTCTTAACCGTCAACACCGATGACACTAAGACAACATCGGTCTATAACGGCATCAACCTCGATGCCTTCTCCCAATCGGCCACTCCTCCTGCAAGGAATACGCTGGGATTAGGTGACCAAGATTTTGTGCTCATCTATAGCGGTCGCATCAATGAGGAGAAAGGTATTATGCAGCTCATTGAGGCCATCCGCCTGCTCAAGAACTATCCAGCCATCAAACTCCTGGTGATCGGAAGTTCGTTCTTCGGCAACACCACCAATGAGAATGGTTTTATCAAAAAGCTAAAAGAACTGGCAGAACCATTAGGCGACAGAATCATCTTCACGGGTTTTGTGCCCTACAACAAGATGCCCGACTATCTGTCAATGGCAGACACGGCCGTCATCCCTTCCGTATGGGATGATCCCTTCCCGACTACGGTCTTAGAGGCACAGGCGATGGGATTGCCTATTATCAGCACCCGTCGCGGTGGCATCCCCGAGGAAGTAACAGCAGAGAGCGCCATACTCCTCGCCACAGACAATTACTTTGTCAAGAACCTCGCCCAGGCCATCCTCGACCTCTACCATCACCCGGAGAAAAGGCAAGCCATGAGTCAGGCTGCCCTCAACCGTTCCAAGCTGTTCGGCAAAGAGCGCTATGCCCAGGAGTTCTTTGAGGCATTAACCCATATAGAAAGGACAAGCGTATGAAGATCTGTTTCCTGATAGATTCCATCTTTTCTATTGGCGGTGTACAGCGCGTCACTGCCGTCATTGCCAAAGCACTTGCCAAACAGCATGATGTGACGATTGTGACCTTTGACAGCCAAGACAGCCTCGACACGTCACTCTACGGTTTGGAAGAAGCAGACATCCGCTACCGTTTCTTCCACTATCCTCCAGTAGGCTATTGGAAAAAACTGATGTGCAAAGCCTATAGCATGCTGTACCGAAAGGTGATTCCCCAGACAAGACTGACTTCCGACATCTATGCTCACAGTTCCTTTCCCTCTGAGCTACGGCTGGCCTTGGCAAAGGAGCTGCAGGACGGGCAATACGACGCCATCATCGGTGTACATGCCCCGCTCGCTGTAAGACTGGCCGCCTGTAAGAAGCTGTTAGGGCGCAGCAGGCTCATCGGGTGGATACACAACTCCTACGAAGCACTCTATGGCAAGGACTCCCTGTATATTGGCGAAGAGCTGCGCAAGCACTACGAGTGGCAGTTGGCGAAGCTGGACCAGACGGTGGTGCTCTGCCAATACGATGCACAGCAATACCACTTCCCCACCCGCGTCATCTACAATCCGCTGACACTCAAGCCCGGACAGCCCTCAACCGGACAGTCGAAAAGATTCCTTGCCGTCGGTCGCTTCTCGCATCTGCACAAAGGCTTCGACCTGCTCATCGACGCCTTCCACCTCTTTGCCCAACACAACAGCGAATGGACGCTCGACATCGTGGGCGAAGGCCCTGAAGAGCAACTGTATCGCGAGAAGATAGCCACTTACAAACTGGAAAGCCGCATACACCTGCATCCGTTCACCAACGACATACAGAGCTACTACTCCCAGGCGCAGGTCTATGTGCTCAGTTCCCGGTGGGAAGGCTTCGGACTGGTACTCGTTGAGGCCATGGCCCACGGTCTGCCCGTCATATCCAGCGACCTGCCTACGAGCAAGGAACTGATGGGGGCGTTTGGCCTGTACTTCAACAACGGCGATGCCGCATCACTGGCTCAACGCCTTCAGGAAGCCACCACCCTCGACTGGCCCGCCCGTTCGGCAGAGGCGCTCGCTTTAGCCCGCCGCTTCGACCTCCGGCAGATTGTCTCGCAGTGGGAGTCAGTCCTAAAAACATGAGTTATCGTATTCTTACACATTCGCCTGAAACAATGGTAAATCATCTTTGTCTATTGGTTAAAATAATTCTTTACGCTAAAAGCGAAATATTTCGCGACTTTTATTTGGTTTAATGCATTGTTATTCGTAACTTTGCCCGTAAAACGGACGGATATGAAGAAAATTTTTGCTTATCTTTGCGCACAGTAAAAAACAATTATGGACAAGAATACTTTTGGAAAGATGATGAAGAGACTATTGGCCTTTCTGGATGCTTCGCCAGTGAACTTCCTGGCTGCAAGGAATATCGCCACCGAACTGGAGCAGGCTGGCTATCGTCGCCTCGACCCTCAGATGCCCATCGGAGAGGTGCGGGCAGGTGACAAACTCTACGTGACGAAGAACGACTCGTCGGTCTATGCCTTCCACATCGGGCGCCAGCCGCTGGCCGATGCCGGGTTCCGCATGATCTGCGCCCACTGCGACTCGCCCACGTTCCGCATCAAGCCCAATGCCGAGATGCTGTGCGAGGGTGGCATCGTGAAACTGAACACAGAGGTGTATGGAGGCCCGATCATGTCGACATGGTTCGACCGTCCGCTGACGATAGCAGGACGTGTGATAGTGCGTGGCGAGGACGCGCTCCATCCCAAAACGCTGCTGCTGCACGTCAAGCGCCCACTCATGCAAATCAGCAACCTCGCCATCCATTTCAACCGGCAAGTGAACGACGGTGTGAAACTCAGCAAGCAGAAGGACATGCTGCCTATACTTGGCGTCGTCACCGACGAATTGGAACGGGGAAATCTGCTGATGAATGTCATCTGCGGCGAACTGGGTATCAAGCCGGAGGATATTCTCGACTTCGACCTCTACTTGGCCGATGCCACACCAGCCTGCACGTTTGGCGTACATGACGAGCTGATCTCTTCCGGCCGCCTCGACGACCTCTCGATGTGCTTCGCAGGACTGGAGGCGATGACAGCCACCCACACTACCGATGCCACCAAGGTGCTGGCCATCTTCGACAACGAAGAGACAGGCTCGCAGACCAAGCAGGGGGCCGGCAGTCCGTTCCTGTCGATGATGCTGAAGCGCATTGCGCTGGCACAAAGTGGCAGCGAGGAAGCCTTCTATCAAGCCGTCGAGCGGGCCTTCATGGTGTCTGCCGACAATGCCCACGCCTGGCATCCCAACTACAGCGAGAAGTACGACCCGACGAACCATCCCGTGCTTGGCGGTGGCCCGGTCATCAAGTTCAATGCCGCTCAGAAGTATGCCAGCGATGCCGCCTCCGCTGCTGTCTTTGCCGAGATATGCCGCGAGGCCGGTGTGCCCAGTCAGCGTTTCGTCAATCACAGCGATGTAGCTGGTGGCAGCACATTGGGAAACATCCTGGCATCGTCGATACCGCTGAGGGGTGTCGATATGGGCAATGCCATCCTCGCCATGCACAGCTGTCGTGAGACGGGCAGTGTGGCCGACCACATCTACACCGTCAAGGCTTTTACAAAGTTCTTCAGCTAAATTGCTTTTTCCCTTCACCGAAGGCTTTTACCGCTGAATATCAACACCTTACGGTGAAGGGAAAACAGAAATGGCGAGACACCATTCACTGCGTCTGTCAATGAATGTGCCTGTCAATGACTATGTCTGTCAATGACTGTGTCTGTCAATGAATAACAATATTGGCGTTGTACTGCGAATTTGCAGCTGCTCTGTGTATTGCCGACGTAGGTCGGCAATACTGCTGACGAACGTCGGCAATACTGCTGACCTACGTCGGCAATACTGCTGACGAACGTCGGCAATACTCTTGACCTACGTCGGCAACACCCTTGAGATAGATTACGGCACGACTCAACAGCTGCCGTCGTCTGCAGGAGGAATGCCGTCGTCTGCAGAAGAAATGCCTTCGTCTGTAGAAGAAATGCCGTAGGCACTCCCCTCCCCTAAAAGGAAAGGCACAGGGGTAGGGTTACAATCCAAAAAAAAGTTTCCTTCACCGCAACCATCTAATCATCAGGTTATTACCGTTGCGGTGAAGGGAAAAAGCGCACTGTCAAATGAATGTCATTGCACCCACTATTTCAAGTGCTTCAGAGCCGTCATGCCCTTCAGCACGGCCACATCATTGTTGCTCAGCGTACCTTCTACGCGGAGCTGCGTCACGCCATTCGTACCGCCACACCATTCGAAAGCCTTCTCCTGTTCACCAGCCTGCACCAGAACGCCATCAAGCGCAAGGAGGCGGCGCGAAATCTCGACACGATGCAGAAATGTTACCATAAGAGCATCTTCGTGGCTGCAAAGCTTCGCGTGTGGCCATAAAAAGACTGTCAAATGAAAGACTCAAATGAAAAAGCCCTGTAAGAAAAAAAACTTTTTCTCCGAATCGCTTGGCGGTTCGGATTTTTCTTGCTACCTTTGCAACATCGCTCAGTTAGCCCGCAGGGCATTCAGCGTGTCTGATGCCATCAGAGGGATGGTGGGCGGTCTTATATATGAGAAAGACGTTTTCGGACGTCTGTCGTTGTAGAGCACGAACTTCGCAACTTCCAAACCTACAGCAGGCAGATGACAACGAGGCGTCTGCGTGGAGCGTTTCTATATACCTTATTATATATAGTTCGTTCTGGCGTGGGCTAACTGCGTTGTCTATCCTGTGTAGGTTGGGCAATGCGAAGGCCTGTGCTCTCAGGATGGACAGAGGAACAGACACCTACGTATTCTATGCTAAAATCCAAACATTTTTTATAGTTTAACTAAAAATTAACAC
>CAMVAI010000007.1 GCA_947165435.1 uncultured Prevotella sp. | reverse complement strand
TGTGCTCTTTTTTGCGACTATATCTCAACTAATTTTTAACTTGCGAAACTTGAATCATTTTATTATAATTGTTACTTGAGTTGTTTTACTTCTTATTCATATGTTCGCGGCATTTTTCCATTATGCCATGCTTCCTTGCATAGTCATATGCTTTGGGACTATTCATCCTAAATTCATGATTATTATCGTATTTTCTAGCTTCAGCTATGACTTCCTCTTCTTTCCAGAAGTGGATACTTACAAGATGAGAACACATTTCATCATACCATCCATGCCGAATAATATACTCAAGAGCCTTGTTGTTTTGCTTTCTAAACTCTGCTGTGGTTTTGAATTGTTGCGCAATCTCTCTATACACTTCTTTACTTGGCATTTTGCGTTTTGGTTTCATGTGAGCGCACACCTCATCTAAATATCCATATCTACGCGCTCCCTCATATGCAGCTTTGTCACCCTTGATAAAATCAAATCTATATTGATACTTCTTCGCAACTTCAGCACAATATTCCTTTGTGTATTTTCTAGGAATGAACCCCAAATCACCTCCTGGTCGAACGTTTATCATGTTCCATCCTTCTGCTGCGTAATCACGAATTTTGTTTTCCTCTTCTTCTGCAGCCTGAGAACTGGAAAGGAAGTCATCGGAAAGCACTTTGAAATCATACCCGGAGCCTGTCTCCTTTAAGTGCTTGAAGACACCGGATGTATTTGTTGACAAATGTTGGCTCTTTCTTTTTTCTGGATTCATAGCTAATCCTACATATGCATAATTATCGTAGAACTCAAAGACGTAAATCTTTCGTAATTCCTTGTTCCCTTGTCGCTCCATGTGCCTGCATATTTCTTTTATCCAGTGTTTTGCACATGCACGGAAATAATGCTGTGGTGCCAGTTCGGAGAATTCCAACCTTGTATTGTATTTATTTGCTTCTTCCTGGCACTCTTCTTTTGTATAACGATGCATCTTTTTCATGTGGGAAGTTAATTCTGGTAACCATCCATTCCTTTCCGCTTGTAGCCATGATGCACATTGGTTTATTCGCCAATCTCTTTCTACTTTATACTTTATTGCAATTTCTTGACATTCTTCTTTTGAATACTGGTAAGGTTTTTCCATATGTGCACATATTTCGTCTAACCATCCATTGGTCCATGCTGCGTTATAGGCACCTTTGCCCTTTTCTCTAAATTCGTTTCTCCATTTGTATTTGTTTGCTTCAGCTATACACCTTTCTTTTGTCCAATAACCACGTGTCTGCGTTTGGTTCATGTGCATACAGATTTCTTCTAACCATCCATTTGTCCAAGCAGCACTATAGGCACCCTGACAACCTTTCCTAAAAGAACTCTTGGTCTTATATTTTATTGCTTCATTCTTACACCTTTCTTTAGTCCAGTAACCTGGCAAGTGTTTATCTGGATTCATGTGGGAACATGCTTCTTTAAGCCATCCATTTCTTTTCATAGCAACCAAGGCTCCTGGAGCGTTCTTCCCAAGTTCTAATTTTGACGTATATTTTCTAGCCTCAACAAAGCACCTCTCTTTAGTCCAATAGCCGGACGGCTTACTGTTTGTAATCATGTGACTACAAATCTCATCCATCCAGCCATGCTTTCGTGCAGCAGTGGCAGCACTTCGACAGTTCCTTTCAAATTCACTTCTTTGACTATATTTATTTGCTTCTTCTTGGCATCGTTCCTTTGTCCAATAGCCACTATCGTGTGTATTATTTTTCTTCATACTCTTATCTCTGTTATTTTAATAAATCACGAATCTCGTCTATCCAGCCATTTCGCCAGGAGATATTAAAAGCACTTGGACAATTCTTACGAAATTCACTCATGCTTTTGTTTTTCTGAGCCTCTCTGAAACATCGGCTCTTGGTCCAATAGCCTGCTGGCTTATTGGTTTTTGGCATGTGGGCGCAGATTGTATCAAGCAATCCCATCCTTCTTGCAGCATTATATGCACCGCCACTACCTTCTTGAAAGTCTCTTCTTGTTATATATTTCAGTGCTTCTTCATGACACTTCTCAATAGTCCAATAGCTATTATGGGGAGTGGGGCGTTCCATATGGGAACATATTTCATCAAGCCACTTGTTTCTGTATGCTGCGGCATAGGCCCCCCTACATTCTTTTTGGAAGTCTTTTCTTACTTCATATTTTTTAGCCTCTTCAAGGCATCTCTCCTTAGTCCAGTGTTGGGCTTCTTGAGCATCTTTATCCATGTGTTTGCAAATATTATCAAGCCATCCATGTCGTAATGCATAATTATAGACAAGAATATTTCCTTTTTTGAAGTTTTGGCTGTGAGCATACCTATTTGCTATCATCTCGCAATATTCATAAGTATATTTGGGCGATCCATCATTATCCAATTCATCAAGTTCCTTATTTAATAGTATCCATCCATCACCTTTATATTTGTTTATCCACAGAATTTCCTGTTGGACAGCGTTCTCAACTAACCCTTCAGTCAAAACTTTAAAGATATACCTACTCCCCGTCTCCTTTATATATTTATATACAGTAGATTTCTTTTCTGTCAGATGTTGATGGCATCTTTTCTGGGGAGAACAGGACATTCCAATGTAGGCATAATGATCTTCAAACTCAAACGCATAGACATAGCGATAATTGGTGTTGGTACCCATGTGACTGCAAATTTCAGTCAAGATCCTGTAATTCTTAGCGCAGTTATAACATATTGGAGATTCTTTCATAAAATCCTCCTTGCTATTATATTTTGAAGCTTCTTGCCGACATTCCTCTCTTGTGTATGGCTGCTGTCCTTCAAAAAGGGAACTCAATTCCCTTAGCCAGCCATTAGATAAAGCTACCCTATAAGCAATTGGTGCATTTTTTGAGAAGTCGGCTTTTGACGTATAGCTTTTCGCTGTTTCAAAAACTCTTTCTTTTGTCCAATAACCTTTGGGCTTTGAAGGTCTAACCATAAAATTGCAGACCTCATCAAGCCACCCTTCACGATGGGCCTTTTTGTATGCACTCACATTGCCCCTTGCGAACTCACTTCTGGTTGAAAACCTTTTTGCTTCTTCTTGGATTTTCTCTTTAGTCCAAGATACTCTTTGTACCCTTTTCTGTTTCATATTATCAACTTTATCATTTGTAAATACACCAACAGCATATATATAATTTTATAATGTCGGTGCAAAATTAGTAATTATATCCCAATAGTCCTAATTCTTTTAGTTAAAAATGCAAAAACAAGCAGAAAAGGGCACATATCTTTCACGCATTTCGTTTTTTTCTACTATCTTTGCACTCAGAATTAGCATCAAGAGTGGCACAATGCCCACCAACCGGCCTTTGGCGCTTCGCTTGTCGAAGAACCAGTTCAAAGAACAGAATCGTTGGCAGCGGTGGTAAAAGGATGCGAGTGAATGTTTAATCCACTAAAAATTAACGATTATGGAAATCAAGAAGATTGAGAAAAGTGACTTTGTGATGTTCCCCCGCCTCCAGCGAAAAGGTCTGAAACCAAAGCATGTGGAGCGCGAGGCATTCCGTGTAGAATTGAAACACATCGAGGGACATGGTGACTTTTGGCTGCTCTACCAACAGTCCAAGCCCCACTTGGTGGCCCACGTCCAGTTACCCAAGACGGAATCAGAGTTTTACCATATCCTCGGCTGGTGTCTGGGTCAGAACAAATGGTGCGACTATATTGAAGGCGATTTATCCTTCATTTGTGTGATAGCCGACTTCAATGTCGCAGAACTGACTCCAAAATACCCAGACTGTATCAAAGAGCGCGTCTATGCACTCTATGATGCTGTTTACTGGTGGTATGAATATGGCAAAGAAGCTATATCTATTAAATAATGTGTAAAATTCGAGTGTTGAGGCATCTTTATCAGATATATTTTGTACTTTTGCATAGGTATAAGCCCAAATGAAATGCGGATGGACTACGATAGCGGATTCATATTACAGAAAGAGGTCAACTGGTCGCTTTTGAATGAGGGGCTGGCTATACCTATCTCAGCCTGTTCGCGTTTTTCTGATTGGGATGCCTCAATACTTAAACATGGTGCCAGCAAGCAGGTGAAGATACTGATAGACAATGAGTTTTATGATGCAAAGTTGATAAACCAGAACTTTGATAAGCGGAAGTATCCTAATCATAGGGACATCATTCAGATACGTTATACACCAAATTCACTCATCGCCGCTAAATTACGTAGTGTCTTTCAAGAAAGTTATAAACATCTCTTTGCCCAACGTCAATTAGAAGAAAACCGTCATCGCCAACTTGTGCTGCCAAGTGATATAAACGAATATGTCCGGCTATACCTAACGCCGAGTCCAGATGTGCTCTGCATGGAATGTTGCACTAATGTAGAGTATCAACAGGTAGCGAAAAGTCTGAGTGCCGTGCCTGAGGAGATATATGAGCAGAGTGATGATGACAAGTTCTTCATGGCAGACAAGTATGCTTCGATAGAGGAGAAACAGCAGTTGGTAAAGTATCGCAAGATTGACCGCAGCATCATTCTTACGCTCAAAAAGTTTTATGACTATCGCGATGAGATAAGTGGCGAGAGAATTGGCAACGAATATGGCGACAGCGTTGTTGAAGCACATCATATTGACTATTTCACTCGTTCTCAGAACAACGACTCTACCAATATCATTATTATAAGTCCTAATTACCACCGCATCATCCACAAGAACAACCCTCGCTTCAATCGCAGAAAGTTCCAGTTTGAGTTTGATAATGGAGAGGTATTGAAACTGAAATTGTATGAGCATCTGAAGGTAGGGTGAATGAGGTTTATAATGAGTTTAAATTGAGTAAAAATAAACATTGATATGGCATTATTCGATTTCCTGAAGTCCAAAAGTGACAAACAGAGCGAAAAGGTTGCGGAATTACAGCAACAGATTATTTCTTTGCAGGAAGAAGTGGCCTCTGTTGAAAAGAAAAAAGAAGAATTACTATCCCAAGTTGAGGATTTGAAAAATCAGAAGAACGAATTCGTTGACTTGAAACAAGATAAGGAAAAGTTAAGAAAGCAAGTCAGGAAGCTACAAGATACTTATGATAGGCTTGATAAGATTTTAAAATCTTCAACGAAACAAGTTAGAGGCCTTCCTTCTTCTTGCTTTGCTCCGATTGTCGGCTTGTATGATAAGTATTTAATATCTTTAGATGAAGAGGATTTTAAAGAGTTGTCAAGTTATTATAGTCTCAAGGAAGAGAATATTAACTTTTGTGAGAAGAAAGAGCAAAGAGAAAAGGTACTTCAAGATATAGAAAGTAAGATATCTGATGCTAACAATGAATTGGCTAAACTTCGTGAAGATTTGGTTAAGCAACGAGATGTCAATTATACCCATGAAGTGGAATGTGTGAAAAGGGAAATATCAAAATATTCTAATGAACTCAATGAAATAAAGAGAGACATAGCAGGCTACCTTAAAACACACAGTGACGAAATACGCTTTAATATGATTCATGAAATATACCAAAGATTTACTGCGTGTGAAGATGGGGCATTAAGGGCTTTAAGAGAAAACCTTGTTGGAGTAAACTTATCAGAATTGAAGGAGAGTATGTGGGAAGATAGAAAAATTGTTAGAAACGCCTGTCTTGTACAAGAAGACAGGATACTTTGCAGTGTACAGAAAATGTGTGAGGAATTTATACAGCTTAACATATATAAGCTAACTAAAGAGATGAAATCTTTAGATTGGGAGTCAGTAAAATTAAAAATAGGTTCAATGATACAAGTTGTTGAATCATTGTTATATTCCTATGATTATAGACCTAGCAAATATTATTACGAATCTTTGTACAACATTCTGGAAGCTAAATATATTCACATTCAAAAGCAAGAATTGGAAAGGGAGAAAGAGCGAGAAGAACGTGAGGCTCAACGTGAATATGAACGTGCAATCAAAAAGGCCCTAAAAGATGAAGAAAAGGCACAGGAGGCTCTTGAACAGAAGAAGAGAGAGATAGCAGAAGCACAGACTCAGGAGAAGATACAGAAATTG
Organism: uncultured Prevotella sp.; assembly: GCA_947165435.1. Taxonomy (GTDB): domain Bacteria; phylum Bacteroidota; class Bacteroidia; order Bacteroidales; family Bacteroidaceae; genus Prevotella. The sequence continues at coordinate 54,644 of CAMVAI010000007.1, read as the reverse complement.
CAGGAACAGATACAGGGACTGGAGAAAGCCCTTGTTGAGGCACGTGAACTAAGAGAAAGGGCAATGAGTATGGCTCAGCAAACAAAGATTGGTTATGTATATGTAATCTCTAACATTGGTTCTTTCGGCAAAGATGTTTACAAGATTGGTATGACGCGTCGACTTGACCCCATGGAACGTGTTCTTGAATTGAGCAATGCCAGTGTGCCATTCCCCTTTGACGTACATACCTTTATATATAGTGAGGATGCCCCTGCATTAGAGGCTGATTTACATAGAAGATTCGATGCTAAGAAAGTCAACTCTATCAACTATCGCAAAGAGTATTTCCATGTGACGCTAGATGAAATAAAAGTAGCGTTAAAAGAGAAAGGTGTTGATGCGCAATTTGTGGACGAACCTGATGCATTCCAGTACAGAGAGAGCATGATAAAAGAGCAACAACAGATGATTTTTAATCAGTAATAGCGTTTGACATCTATTGAATTATGAGGGACGACTTAGTTGAAATGTATGAAATCTATTTGGAAGTTGTATGATTGTTGATTCGATGACATATGTTGAAATCCTTGAACTGCAGAAGGTAGATACAAGGATTGTGGAGCATAAGATACAAGAAAACGAGAAGAAGTATAAACGACTTGTTTTCTGCCCTTAGGCTTATGCCGCTTCCCGATTAACGGGAACGCTCAAATATCTGTCCATTGGCGTATCTGTTTTGATGTTACACATTAATATTATATATGGTTTCAATTATCCAAATGCCAAGGGCTGCGACACTTCAAAGCGAAGGCCAAGGGCGCTGAGGATTCTGAGGAACATACCTGCACCAGGCTCCACGCTGCCATTCTCTATGCGAGAGATATACGACTTATTGGTTCCCACACGCTGAGCCAATTCCTGTTGGGTGACTTTCTCGCGCTTACGAGCATCACTGATAATCTGCCCCACGCAATAGGCGTAAGCCTCCTTACGGAATGCCTCGCGCTCTGGTGTCCCCACCTTTCCGTAGCGCTCGTCCATCATAGCGTCAACGCTCATTATGTCATTTCTTTCCTGCATAGTATTCCTTTTTTATTTGTATTGCCTTGTTAATCTCGCTCTGCGGTGTCTTCTGCGTCTTCTTCTGGAATCCGTTGAAGAGCATTACCACATTTCCATCGTCGAAGATGAAGAACACACGGAAGATGTTACCGCCATGTTCGGCGCGGAGTTCAAAAATCTCGTCGCGCAGGTATTTGACGAACTTGGCATTGACTCGTTCCTGTGTTTTCAACATATCAATAACGTAGAACACTTTCCGGGCTTCGGCTTCAGTCAGTGAACTGATGAAGTCTCTGAAGTAGTTCTTGTACGCTGATATGGTTCTTTCGGCTTTCATGGCTGCAAAATTACAAAAAGTTTTCAAATCAAGCAACTTTAAGGGCTGAAAAGTGAAAAATTCCGCGAAAGTTATTGCCGTTTCGCGGAATATTCTAGGATTACGACCTTCCTTCCGTCCACAATGTTCACTCCAGGTTGTAGATTATTGCGACGGGTGCCGTTGAGGGAGTAGATGGTATCTGATGGTTTTGTGTTGGCTTTTGCTGAACGGATGGCTGTTGCACCTGACTGGCTCTGCCAGAAGCGGACGGCATCATTAATCCAGCCTTCAGCGATAGTTCCTGTGCAAGGTTCTTCGTACCTTTGTCCCGGCAAAATACGCCTAATTTGGGATGGTTACGAAAGACAGCACAGCAAAGAAACTAATGATGGAGTCTGACAAAATAAGGAAAATGCTGGAATGAAATACAAATAGCCTGAACACTTCAAAAAGTTTCAGGCTATTTATATTTCTTCAATTAGCACATAACTGTCACTTACACTCGTTAAGTATCTCAACAATCTCGTCGGGTGTAAGTTGCTTGCAGCAGCCGGGGGTAATGATGGTGCTCTCGGCTATGGCGCGGATGGTGGCATCGTCGAGGGTGATGCCCATTTCGGTGAAAGTGGTGGGCAGACCTATTTCGCGGATGAAGTCGGCAAGGAAATCGATGCCGTCCTCTGCATCTTGCACGAGCCAGACTTCCTGTGCCCAGCGACGGAATTTTTCTTCTGCGCTCTTGTAGATGTGGCGATAGAGGACCGGGTGTAGTACTGCCAATCCCTGACCGTGGTTGCAGTCGGTGTAGGCGCCGAGCTGGTGCTCTATCATGTGACACTGGAAGTCAGTCATTTTGCCAAGTTTCAGAATGCCATTTTCACCCATAGCCGATGCCCACATCAGTTCTGAGCGGGCAAAGTCATCGTCGGGATTGGCGATGATGGCCTTCAGGTTCTTGATGACACTACGTTGCACGGCCTCGTTGATGCGGTCGCTGAGATTGCATGTGTGCGGATGACCGAAATAGGTCTCCATGCAATGCGAGAGCGTATCGAAGGCCCCGCTAATGACCTGTTTCATCGGCACGGTCTTCGTCAAGTCAGGGTCGAGGATGGCGAAGTCGGCAAAGACACCCCACATAGCACCCTTCACTTTTTTCTCCTGGTCGGTAATGCCAGAAAAACTGCAAGAAGTAAAATGAAAAACCCCTGCTAGAGAAATCTCTAAGACAGGGGTTCATAATGAAAGGAGGAAGTGGTACCTCCAGGAATCGAACCGGGGACACACGGATTTTCAGTCCGATGCTCTACCAACTGAGCTAAGGCACCATCATTATGTTTCATTTCTGCAATCCGCTTGATTGCGGGTGCAAAGGTACGAACTTTTTGCGAACTACCAAAACTTTTCTCCACTTTTTTTCAAAATTGTAGCATTTTTTTACAAAACAGCCTCGTTTTGTCCCCTTTTCTCCTGTATAAAAGAACCTTTACGCCGGAAAAAACATCGCGACGGCCTTCTTTTCTTGCGGAAGAGCCGTCGCGACGTTCTTTATCTTATTGCTTCTCTTTGCAGCTTTTTTTGCTTCCCTCAGAGCTTACGACAGGAATCCTAACAGGGCACCTGCGGCTACTGCCGAGCCGATGACGCCGGCCACGTTGGGACCCATGGCGTGCATGAGCAGGAAATTGTGGCGGTCGTACTCCAGACCGAGGTTGTTGGAGATGCGGGCAGCCATAGGTACGGCGCTCACGCCGGCATTGCCGATGAGCGGGTTCAGCTTCTTGTCCTTGGGCAGGAAGACATTCATCAGCTTCACGAACAGCACACCGCTCATGGTGGCGATGATGAAGGCTCCGGCACCGATGGCGAAGATGTAGATGGTGTTCATGGTGAGAAACTCGCTGGCCTGCGTCGAACAGCCCACCGTCAAGCCTAAGAGCATCACCACGATGTCGTTCAGGGCGGCTCCGGCGGTCTTGGCCAGACGGGTGGTCTTGCCGCTCTCCTTCAGCAGGTTGCCGAAGAACAGCATGCCGAGCAGGGGCAAACCAGAGGGTACGATGAACGTGGTGAGCAGCAGCCCCACGATGGGGAAGAGAATGCGCTCCGTCTGGCTGACCTGGCGGGCGGGCTTCATCTTGATGAGCCGCTCTTTCTTGGTGGTGAGCAGACGCATAAGGGGCGGCTGGATAAGCGGCACGAGAGCCATGTACGAGTAGGCGCACACGGCAATGGCCCCCATGAGATTGGGCGACAGCTTGCTGGAAAGGAAGATGGCCGTGGGACCGTCGGCACCACCGATGATGGCGATGCCTGCAGCCTGGTTGGGCTCGAAGCCGAGGGCCAGGGCAAACATGTAGGCACCGAAGATGCCGAACTGTGCGGCGGCACCGATGAGCATCAGTTTCGGGTTGGCCAGCAGGGCCGAGAAGTCGGTCATGGCGCCGATGCCTAAGAATATCAACGGCGGATACCAGCCCTGGCGCACGCCCTGATAGAAGATGTTCAGCACGGAGTTGTCTTCGTACAGTCCTATCTCCAGTCCGGCGTCGGCGCGGAAGGGGATGTTGCCGAGGATGATACCCAGTCCGATGGGTACGAGCAGCAGTGGTTCGAAGTCCTTCTTGATGGCAAGCCAGATGAAGAAGGCGCCCACGGCTATCATGATGAGGTTGCCTGCCGACACGTTGGCAAAGCCTGTGTAGGTGAGGAACTCATTGAAGTTTTCTACTATAAATTGCCACATAGTTTCGTTGTTGCGGTATTACGTTGTTGCGGTATTACGTTGTTACGGGATAACGTTGTTGCGGGATAACGGTATTACGGGATAACGGTATTACGGTATAACGTTGTTTCGGGATAACGGGATAACGGTATTACGGTATAACGGGAAAACATTGTTTCGCCATCGCGAAATTAACCGATAACCAGCAGTGTGGCTCCCTCCATGACGGAGTCGCCCTGGTTGACATTGATGGCAGTGACGGTGCCGGCATACTCCGACTCGATGTTGTTCTGCATCTTCATGGCCTCCAGCACGAGCACGATGTCGCCAACGGCAACGGTGTCGCCCACCTTGACGTTGATGGCATTGATGGTGCCGGGCAGGGGAGCCTTCACGGCATTGCCGCTGCCGGCAGGTGCGGCGGGCTGTGCGGCGGCGGGAGCAGCCACAGGTGCAGCAGCCACAGGCTTCGGTGCCTCTACCTTGGGTTTCACGATGGTGGGGTGCTTGGCAGCGTTGATGGGCTGCTGCAGCTCTACCTCGAAGGGAATGCCGTTGACGTTCACCTTCGCTATGTTGCCTTCTACTTCCTCTATCTCTACTTCGTAGTCGACACCTTGTACTTTATATTGATACTTGTTCATCTCTGTGTAATTTTCTGTTTTCTGTTGTCAATTTTCGATTTACTTCAGCTCAGGACCGGTGGGAATGCGGGGAGCCTGATGCGTGGTGGGCAGCACGGGTTCGTGGAAATGCGTCATCTGGGTGTACTCGTCGTCCCATCCCGTCTCGCGGGGCTTGATGGTGATGACGCCCGACTCGACATCGTGAACGTCGTCTTCGTATTGCTTCAGGGCCATGCCGATGACGGCCATATAGACTTCGCGGTCGATACCCTTCGTCTTCAGGCCCTCCTGCAGGATGACACCCGTCTTGTGGCCTACCTCGATGGTCTTCTCTACCGTCTTCGTGATGGGCTTGATGGGCTGGTGCTGGGCCACCTTCTTGGCGGTGTCCATGTGGCGCATCAGCATGCCGAAGAGCGAGAACGTAATCCACAGCAGGGCCAGGCAGAAGAACACGATGCCCATGGCCATCAGTGCCATGCCGAAGCCGTAGGGGTCTTCGCGCTTGAATTTCTCCACCTTCGACTCGCTGACCGTTGTCATGTTCTGGATGCCGGGGGTCACACGGTCGGCCTTCTTCACCTCCCAGTCGGCGGCTGTGCCATTGTTGGCAATACGGGCGAACGACTGGTCGGCTGCCAGCGCGGGCACTGTGACGGAGTCGATGAGCTGGGTGGCGTTACCATTGTAGAGCGCCAGCCATGTAGGCTCCGTGGCGTTCACCTTGACAGAGAGATGCAGTGCTCCCTTGGCAGACTGGCTGCCCAGCTGGAACACGACGAGCTGGCGTCCGCTGAGGTTGGTGCGCTCGTCGCCATTGGGAATCTGGCTCATGCGGCTCACACGCTCAGGTACGCTCATCTTCTTGTCGAGTACGGCGCGGTCGGTGGTGAGGTACATACCCCTGATGTTGTACGTAGAGTGCGAGATATTGGCTATCTCCACCCATGCGTTCCGCTGGCCGTATTCGTCAATCAGGCTCGACTCGTTCTGGGTCATCACCTCGTTCAGCTTGATGCTGGCGTCCATCTGGGCCATCATCGGCAGCGAGGCCATGGTGAGGAGCAAGCCTGACAGGAATCCGATTCTTTTCATTTGTGTTGTATTCTATGAGTGTATTATTATATATGATAGTTCTAAGAAAGACTATATGGGATAGAAAGGCCAGACGGGCTGGTAGTTCAAGAAATACCAGTCCGTCTGGTAAGACCATTTATCCGCAGAAGAAGAGCACCACGATTTGCGCCGTGAAGATGCGCAGGAACATGGACAGCGGATAGACCGTCGAATAGCCCAGAGCCGGAGCCTCCTTCGAGCACACACTGTTGGCGTAGGCCAGTGCAGGGGGGTCGGTATAGGTGCCGGCTATCATACCCATGATGGTGAAGTAGTTGAACTTGAACTTCATCCGGGCTATCGGGCCAACGATGAGAATGGGGATGATGGTGATGAGGAAGCCGGTCAGCACGTACAGCAGTCCGTCGCCTTCGATGACGGTATTGACGAAGCCTGCTCCGGCCTTGATGCCTACCGAGGCGAGGAAGAGCACCAGGCCTATCTCGCGCAGCATCATGTTGGCCGACGTGGTGGTATAGGTCACCAGGTGTATCTTGTAGCCGTAGCGGCCTATGAGGATGGCGATGATGAGCGGTCCGCCGGCAATACCCAGTTTCATGGGTACGGGCATGCCAGGTATGGCAATGGGCAGCGAGCCGAAGATGATGCCGATGATGATGCCCACGAAGATGGTGGCGATGTTCGGCGCGTCCAGGCGGCGTATCGAGTTGCCCATCTTGTTGGCCACACGGTCAACGGCGTCCTCAGGCCCCACCACCATGATGCGGTCGCCCACCTGCAGGGGCAGGGTGGGTGAGGCGAAGATGTCCATGCCCTGACGGGTGACACGTGTCACGTTGACATTGTGTACGCTGGAGAAGTGCATTGAGGCCAGCGACTTGCCGTTGATGCTGGGGTTGGTCACCAGGATGCGCTTCGATACGAACGGCTGGTCCTGCTGCTCCCAGTCCACCTTGATGACCGGGCCGATAAAGGCGATGATGGCCTCGGCATCGGCCTCTGTGCATACGATGTACAGCTGGTCGCCCTTGTGGAACACGGTGTTGCGGTTGGGGATGGACACATGGCCTTCGTGCAGGATGCGCGAACATACGAAGTCGCGGTTCAGGAAGTCGTGAACCTGCAGCAGCGTCTTGCCTTCCAGATAGCCGTTGCTCACCTCCAGGTGCATCTTGTGCGGCTTCTGGTTGGCCTTCACGCCCTCCACGGCATTCAGGTTCTCTTCTTCTTTCTCCAGGCTGATGCTGCAGATATACCTTATTAATATAGTAGCACCGATGATGCCTAACACGCCAAGGGGATAGGCACAGGCGTAGGCCGATGCTATCTGCGGGGCGTTCTGGCCGAACACGGTGCCCAGGGCTTCGTTGGCGGCACCCAGACCGGGCGTGTTGGTCACGGCTCCGTAGAGTGTGCCCACCATCATGGGCAGGTTGGTCACGACGCTGGTGTCGAAGAAGATGAAGTAGCAGGCAAACATCACCAGGATGTTCAGCAGGATGGCTGTTGCCGCCAGCCCGTTCAGCTTGATGCCTGCCGTGCCGAAGCTCTCGAAGAAGCCGGGGCCCACCTGCATACCTATCATGAATACGAACAGGATGAGGCCGAAGTCTTGAATGAACGTCAGGATGGGTATGGGGGCGGTGAATCCGATGTGTCCGGCCACGATGCCGGCAAACAGCACGAACGTCACACCCAGCGAGATGCCTCCCACCTTGATTTTTCCTAAATACACGCCCGCAGCTATCACCACGGCATAGAGTAGGGCAATGTGGGCTACCGAGTCGGTAGCAGTGAACAAATTAGTTAGCCATTGAAACGATTCCATGTCACAAGTATAAATACAATTTGCAAATTTGGCTGCAAAGTTACAAATAAATTGCGCAATACATGCAACTTTGTGCAACTTTTTTCATAAATATAAAATTATTATTAAATTGTTGTCCGGTTTTCGAATTAAGTTCGTATCTTTGCATTTCATAAAACTGTAAATACACTTATATAATAATTTTAAAAACGTATGACTAACAAAGAAAAACTCTTCACCGAGTTTCAGGCGCCCACCACTCAGGAGTGGCTGGACAAGATTGAGGTCGATCTGAAAGGAGCCGACTTCCAGAAACGACTCGTGTGGAGAACCAACGAAGGGTTCAACGTGCAGCCCTTCTATCGCCGTGAGGACCTGAAAGACCTCAAGGCTGTTGACTCACTCCCCGGCGAGTTCCCCTATGTACGCGGCAACAAGACGGACAACAACCTCTGGTTTGTGCGTCAGGACATTGTCGCCGACGATGCCAAGGCCGCTAATGCCAAGGCTCTCGACATCCTGAACAAGGGTGTCGATTCGCTGGGCTTCCGCATTCAGGGCAAGGACGTCAGCAAACAGTTCATCGAGACCTTGCTCGACGGCATCATGCCGCAGTATGTGGAGCTGAACTTCCAGACCTGTCAGCGTCACTGCGTGGAGCTGGCCACCATCCTGGTTGACTATTTCAAGCAGAAGCAGTATCCGCTGGCCGAGCTGAAGGGTAGCATCAACTTCGACCCCATCAGCAAGGTGCTGCAGAAGGGTAAGGACACCAGTGCCGTGCTGGCCGAGGCAAAGCCGCTCATCGAGGCGCTGAAGGAGCTGCCCGGCTACCGTTGCATCAATGTCAACTCGGTGTCGCTTAACAATGCCGGAGCCTATATCTATCAGGAGTTAGGCTATGCGCTGGCTTGGGGTGCCGAATATCTGAACATACTGACCGAGGCCGGCGTCAGTGCCTGCGAGGCTGCCAAGCGCATCAAGTTCAACATGGGTGTGTCGGAGAACTACTTCATGGAGATTGCCAAGTTCCGTGCCGCCCGCATGCTGTGGGCACAGATCGTACGCCAGTTTGTAGGCGACGAGGCCTTGCACTGCACTTGCTCGCAGATGCACGTCTGCGCCTATACCTCTGAATACAACCAGACGCTGTTCGACTCCTACGTCAACCTGCTGCGCTCGCAGACCGAGACCATGTCGGCAGCCCTGGCCAATGTCGATTCCATCGTCGTCACACCGTTCGACAAGCCCTACGAGCAGCCCACCGAGTTTGCCGAGCGTATCGCCCGCAACCAGCAGCTGCTGCTGAAGGAAGAGGCTCACTTCGACAAGCTCGTCGATGTGGCTGGTGGCTCATATACCATCGAGCACCTCACCGATGCTCTGGCCCAGGAGGGCTGGAAGCTCTTCCTTGCCGTCGAAGAGGCTGGCGGTTTCCTGGCTGAGGCCCTGAAGGGTAACATCACCAATGCCGTCAACGCGTCGAACGACAAGCGCCACGCTGCTGCCGCCACCCGCCGCGAGTTCATACTGGGCACCAACCAGTTCCCCAACTTCACAGAGAAGAGTGAGGGGAAACAGCCCGTCGGTCAGGTATGTTGCTGTACAACAGCAACAAACGAGACCAGCAATCTGCCCTGCCTGAACCAGCAGCGCCTGGCCTCTGAGTTCGAGACCCTGCGCCTCGCTACGGAGAAGGCGCAGAAGCAGCCCGTCGCCTTTATGCTCACCATCGGCAATCTGGCCATGCGCCAGGCCCGTGCGCAGTTCTCGTGCAACTTCCTGGCCGCTGCCGGTTACAAGGTGATGGACAACCTCGGCTTCAAGACCGTCGAGGAGGGTGTCGATGCTGCCCTGGAGGCCAAGGCCGACATCGTGGTCATCTGTTCCAGCGACGACGAGTATGCCGAGTATGCCGTTCCCGCTTTCCAGTATCTGAATGGACGTGCCATGTTTGTGGTGGCCGGTGCTCCCGCCTGCATGGACGACCTGAAGGCTGCTGGCATAGAGAACTTTATTCATGTTAAGTCTAACCAGCTGGAAACGCTCCGTGCGTACAACCAGAAATTAGGAATCTAAAGACCCTCCCCAACCCTCCCTATAGGGAGGGAGTGGTTACTTGGATCAACATAGAAACAAAGAAAACAATAAATGTAGAATCCTCCCCACAAAACATTCTACTCTCCTCCAAAAGGGGGAGCGGGGAGGGGGTCTGAATTATGAGAAAAGATTTTAGTAAAATAGATATCTACGCCGGCATTCAGCAGAAGAATGGCCAGCAGTGGCAACAAGAGAATGGCATCACCGCCTCGTGGCGCACCCCCGAGCAGATTGACATTCAGCCCGTTTATACCAAAGAGGACCTGGAGGGCATGGAGCACCTCGACTTCGCAGCCGGTATTCCGCCCTACCTGCGCGGTCCGTACTCGATGATGTATCCCTTCCGTCCGTGGACCATCCGCCAGTACGCCGGATTCTCTACCGCCGAGGAGTCGAATGCCTTCTATCGCCGTAACCTGGCCTCGGGTCAGAAGGGACTTTCCGTGGCCTTCGACCTGCCCACCCACCGTGGCTACGACCCCGACAACGCCCGTGTCGTTGGCGACGTGGGTAAGGCCGGTGTGTCTATCTGCAACGAGGAGAACATGAAGGTGCTCTTCTCTGGCATCCCTTTGAACAAGATGTCGGTGTCGATGACGATGAACGGTGCCGTGCTGCCCATCCTCGCCTTCTATATCGTGGCCGGCCTGGAGCAGGGTGCCAAGTTGGAAGAGATGGCCGGTACCATCCAGAACGACATCCTGAAAGAGTTCATGGTGCGCAACACCTATATCTATCCCCCCGCATTCTCGATGAAGATCATCGCCGACATCTTCGAGTACACCTCGCAGAAGATGCCTAAGTTCAACAGCATCTCCATCTCCGGCTACCACATGCAGGAGGCTGGTGCCACCGCCGACATCGAGCTGGCCTACACGCTGGCCGACGGTATGGACTACCTGCGCACGGGCGTCAACGCCGGTATCGACGTCGATGCCTTCGCACCCCGTCTCAGCTTCTTCTGGGCCATCGGCATGAACCACTTCATGGAGATTGCCAAGATGCGCGCAGGCCGTCTGCTGTGGGCCAAGATTGTGAAGTCGTTCGGTGCCAAGAACCCCAAGTCGCTGGCCCTGCGTACCCACTCGCAGACCTCTGGCTGGTCGCTTACCGAGCAGGATCCCTTCAACAACGTGGGCCGTACCTGTATCGAGGCTATGGCCGCCGTGCTGGGTCACACCCAGTCGCTGCACACCAACGCCCTCGACGAGGCCATCGCCCTGCCTACCGACTTCTCGGCACGTATCGCCCGCAACACGCAGATTTACATCCAGAACGAGACGAAGGTCTGCAAGCAGATTGACCCGTGGGCCGGCAGCTACTACGTGGAGACGCTGACCAACGAGCTGGTGCATAAGGCTTGGGAGCACATCCAGGAGATTGAGAAGCTCGGCGGTATGGCCAAGGCCATCGAGACCGGTCTGCCCAAGATGCGTATCGAGGAGGCTGCTGCCCGCACACAGGCTCGCATCGACTCCGGCTCGCAGACCATCGTGGGTATCAACAAGTATCGCCTGGAGCACGAAGACCCCATCGACATTCTTGAGGTCGATAATACCGCCGTGCGCAAGCAGCAGGAAGAGAATCTGAAGCAGGTGAAGGCCAGCCGCGACGAGGCCGCCTGTCAGGCTGCCCTGAAGGCTATCACGGATTGTGTACGTGACTTCAAGGAGGGCCGCAAGAGCGAGAACAACCTCCTGGATTTGGCTGTCAAGGCTGCCCAGCTGCGTTGTACCCTTGGTGAGATTTCAGATGCCTGCGAAGAAATCGTAGGCCGTTATAAAGCAGTAATCAGAACAATTTCAGGCGTGTATAGTTCAGAATCAAAGAACGACAGCGACTTCGAGTTGGCTTGCAAGCTGACCGATGAGTTCGCAGAGAAGGAGGGTCGCCGTCCGCGTATCTTCATCGCCAAGATGGGTCAGGACGGTCACGACCGTGGTGCAAAGGTAGTGGCTACGGGCTATGCCGACTGTGGCTTCGACGTCGATATGGGTCCGCTGTTCCAGACACCCGCCGAGGCTGCCCGTGAGGCTGTCGAGAACGATGTCCACATTGTCGGTGCCTCGTCGCTGGCTGCCGGACATAAGACGCTCATCCCGCAGCTCATCGAGGAGCTGAAGAAGCTGGGCCGCGAAGACATCATGGTCACCGCCGGTGGTGTCATTCCCGCCCAGGACTACGACTTCCTCTACAAGGCCGGTGTAGCCTGCATCTTCGGACCGGGCACCCCGATTCCCTATTCTGCCGTGGAGATGATGAAGATTCTGCTCGACCAGTAGGATTAGCCTTTTTTGAACAGAGAGAAACACAGAGGCACAGAACTTCCTTCGTGCTTCTGTGTTTTTGCATACATGTTTTTTTTCCTTGATTTTGCTGCCACTCTGCCACCAATCTTCCGAAACCGCTGTATTACAGATACATGCGGGGTGGTGGCAGATGGTGGGAGAGTGGCAGCAAAAGCCCCAGCCCCACCCCCAGCCCCTCCCCGAAAGGGAGGGGAGGGGCTGCGCACAGTGAGTGCGCTGCCAGGCAGGGAAGCGCCGTTTTCTACGCTGGAAAACACCGTTTTCTCCGCAAGAAAACGCTGTTTTCACTGTGGTGAACAGTTTCGGTGTGTAGTCATTTGATGTCACTACTCGCGCTGAACCGCTGTTATCCTGCCGTCACCTCCCTGTGCGCAGCCGCCCCCCTCCCTATCGGGGAGGGGCAGGGGGTGGGGCTGGCTGGGCTGGGGACCTTGCTGCCACTCTCCCACCATCTGCCACCACCCTTTTTCCCCTTTGTACAAAGGGTTTCTGCGCAGGTGGTGGCAGAGTGGCAGCAAAAAACAGAAAAAATTTTTTATGTGGTCTGTTTGCTAATGCGTTTACCAGATCTTCACACGTTTCTCCGGGGCTACATATAGCTTGCCGTCCGTCACGTTGAACACGCGGTACCAGTCGTCCATCAGGGTGACGACACCACGGATGCGGTTGCCGTGACAGGAGTGTACATCGTAGTAGTAATTCTTCAGATCTTCCAAAGACAGTTTGGCCATCCACAGCTTAGCATAGTGGAGGAAGAACTCGCGGCAGGCGTGGTCGAGGGCCTCGCCGCTCATACCCTTGGCAGTCATGTCTTTCTTGAAGAGTTCGTAGGCCAGTTCCACACCGCCATAGTCGGCCATGTTCTCAGTCAGCGTGCGCGTGCCGTTGGCAGACTGTCCGGGGTAGGCCTCCAGCCGGTCGTAGTGGGCTATCAGCTGGCCCTGCTTGGCAACAAAGGTAGCCTTGTCGGCATCAGTCCACCAGTTCTTATAGTATCCCTTTTCGTCGTAGTTGGAACCGTCGGAGTCAAAGCCGTGGGTCATTTCATGGCCGAACACGATACCTACGGCATAGCGGGTGTATTCGTCGTCGGCAGGCAGCATGCTCTCGCAGCAGAATGCCGGCAGGATAGTCAGCGCGTTGATTGCAGAATTATAGAATGCATTTTTTGCACCATACCAATCACTGAGTTCTACCATCAGTACGGAGAGGATGCATCCTGTCATAGGGACGCATCCTCTTCGTTTTTTCGATGTAATAGTCAACCGTAAGTATAGCCGCCGCAGAAACCACCATACAGCATCATCCCCCGCACGGCATGGAGCCGGGCGGGGGATGATGATACCTGCTTATAACGTGGAAGGGCTACTTACCAGCTTCACTAACAAGCCAGCGGATGTACTCGTCGGACACGTTGTCTATCTCGTCCTTGTCGTAGATAGTAAGTAGCGTCACATCGGCATCTTCGCTTACCAGCACAGTCAGCGTCAGCACACGGGCGCCGCCGCTCTTGCCCTTGCCTTTCGAACCGATGGCCATGCGAATCTTGCGCACGCCACGGCCGAGTGCCGCCCCCTGCAGAGGATTCTCCTTGAGTTCTTTACTAAAAGTGAGATAGTCATCCAACAGCGACTTATACTTTTTTGCCAGACGCTTGAACTGGCGGTCGAACTCCACAGAGGGGATTATCTTTACATTCATCCGATGCGCTCCTTCTTGAGTCCCTCAAGGAACTCTTCCTCCGTCATCATCTTGTACTCACCCCGTTTGGCACGTTCCACCTCGTCGAGTGCGCGGTACAATGATTCCTTCACATATGCCTTTTGCAGGGCGGTTTTAGCATCGTCAGCGGTAGGCTCCAGCAGCTTTCCGGCCAGCCACTCGCGATCCTTTTTCTTCAACGCCATCCCTTGGATATACGTCCAGAGATTGTTCAGTTGTATTGCTGTCATAATCCTAACATTTTATTCTTTGCGTGCAAATTTACGCATAATTCCCGAAACAACAAAATATAAACAAATAAATCATATAATAAATAAAGGTATAACAAATAATCATCAGGCAATCAACAGAACCATTTACATCCTCAGCACGTCGCGGACGGCAGAGACACAGAGGCACAGAGTTTTATTATTTCTCACCACAGAGGCACAGATCGTTTGTTTCAGCGAGAGAATAAACTCTGTGCCTCCGTGCCTCTGTGGTGCATAAAATTATTTGAACTTCAGCCCCATGTTGTAGAGGATGAAGGAGTAGATGTCGGCCTGCTCCTCGAGGATTTTTGCCAGGGGCTTGCCACCGCCGTGACCGGCTTTGGTGTCGATGCGGATGAGGGTAGGGGGCAATGGCTTTTGGTTCTGCTGCTGGGCTGCGGCTTGGCACTCCTGCAGGGTGGCTGCAAACTTGAACGAGTGGGCGGGCACCACACGGTCGTCGTGGTCGGCGGTGGTGACGAGGGTGGCCGGATAGGCGGTGCCGGGCTTCAGGTTGTGCAGGGGCGAGTAGGCTTTCAGGTATTCAAACATCTCGCGGGAGTCCTCGCTGGTGCCGTAGTCGGAAGCCCAGTTCCAGCCGATGGTGAACTTATGGTAGCGCAGCATGTCCATCACACCCACCTGCGGAATGGCCACGCGGAAGAGGTCGGGGCGCTGCGCCATGCAAGCACCTACGAGCAGCCCGCCGTTCGAGCCGCCCACGATGGCGATGTGGTCCTTGTCAGTATAGCCCTCACGGATGAGCCATTCGGCAGCCCCGATGAAGTCGTCGAACACGTTTTGCTTCTGCATCTTTGTGCCGGCCTGGTGCCACTCTTCGCCATACTCGCCGCCGCCGCGCAGCGTCACCTGTGCATAGATGCCTCCCTGTTCGAGGAAAGGTATGCGCATGGCCGAGAACGACGGGCCGAGCGAGATGTTGAAGCCGCCATAGCCGTAGAGATAGACCGGGCGTGGACTTTGGGACTTGGCGTTTGACGTTTGACGCTTTTGTTGGCTTTTATCCTTTTTGTAGGTAATGAACATGGGTATGCGCGTGCCGTCCTTGCTCTGGAAGAACACCTGCTCGGAGATGTAGTCGGCGGGGTTGAACTTCACCGTGGGCTGGGCGTAGAGCGTCGTCTCGTTGCGGTCGATATCGTAGCGGTAGATGGTGCCGGGCTGTGTGAACGACGTGAAGGTCATGAAGCACTCCGGCTCCTTCTTGTCGCCGGAGAAGCCGATGCTGCCTACCGACGGCAGCTTCACCTCGTGGCGCAGCTGTCCGTCCATGGTATAGACGAAGGCATGGTTGGAGGCATCCTTATTATAGGTGACGATAAACTGGCCGTTGATGCAGCTGATGTCGTCGATGGTGTTCGCCTGTTCGGCAATGACCACCTGCCAGTCGGCCAGCCCGGGCTTGCGGATGTCGGCCCGCATGAGCCGCCCCTTCGGTGCGCCGCTGTTGGTGTATAGATAGATGTTGTTGTCGTCGGTGGTCACGGGCGAGTAGTCGTAGTCCATGTTGTCGGTCATCTGGATGAACTGGCTGTCCTTCTGCCGAAGGTCGCGCACAAAGAGGTTGTTGCCGGCTCCGGCTCCGCTCTCGTAAAGGAACATCATCGTCTCTTCCTTGTTCACGCTGCAGGTGTAGAAGCGCTTGGGGTAGGCAGGGTTCTGGTAGAACAGCACGTCCTCGGACTGCGGTGTGCCTATCTTGTGGTAGTATATCTTGTGGCCGGCATTGACGTTTGAGAACTCCTTGCCCTTCGTCGGAGCGTCGTAGGCACTGTAGTAAAAGCCGTCGCCCTGCCAGGCAGCCCCCGAGAACTTGGCCCACTCGATGTGGTCCTGTGTCAGCTGACCCGTCTTGAGGTCGATGACGTAGAACTCCTGCCAGTCGCTGCCCGAGCGGGAGATGCTGTAGGCCGCCCATCGTCCGTTGTGTGAGTGGTAGATGCCTTTCAGGGCCACCGTGCCGTCGGTGCTCAGGGTGTTGGGGTCGAGGAATACGCGTGGCGTGCCGCCCAGCTCGTCCATGACGTAGATGACCGACTGGTTCTGCAGCCCCGTGTGCCGCGCGAAGTACCACTTGCCGTTATGCTTCACCGGTGCGCTCTCCTTGTCGTAGTTACTCAGTTCGGTGAGCCGTTTCAGCAGTTTCTGCCGGAAGGGTATCTTCTGCAGATAGGCGTTGGTGACGCGGTTCTCGGCTTCCACCCATGCGGCGGTCTGCCGGCTGGTGTCGTTCTCCAGCCAGCGGTAGGGGTCGGCCACCACGGTGCCGAAGTAGTTATCTACGGTGTTGTCTTTCACTGTCTTGGGGTACTTCAGCCCTTGTGCCTGTAGCATGGTGGCGGTGGCGAGTGCGGTCGTCATGATAACGAGTGTCTTCATTGTTGTAAAAGGTGTGTGTGTTGTTATTGTTGTGATTTCGGTTGTTCTGTCTTGGGTGTTTCCTCTTTTGGCTGTTCCGCTTTCTTGTCGAACATCCTGTAGGTGGTGCGCAGCACGATGAACTCCGTGCGGCGGTTCAGCTGGTTGCACTGCTCCTGCTGCTCGGCGTCGGGCAGGGCCTTGATGAACTCTTCCGTCAGCACGTCGTCGGCTTTCAGGAAGGGGTATTTCTCGGTCAGCTTCTTGCGGATGGTCTTGGGCTTCTCCTTGCCGTAGCCCACGGGTGTCAGCCGGTCGGCCTCGATGCCGTGCGCTATCAGGTAGTTGACCACCGACTCGGCGCGCCGCTGGCTGAGCCGCTTGTTATATTCTGCCGAGCCCTTGTAGTCGGTGTGGGCGCTCAGCTCGATGGTCACGTGGGGGTTGTCTTTCAGCAGCACCACCAGCTTGTCCAAGGCTTCGGCAGACTCCGGGCGCAGGGTGGCTTTGTCGAAGTCGTAGAAGATGTTGTCTATCAGCACGGGGGCGGTGATGCTGGCCAGCGGGAACTGCAGCACATACTCTTCCGACTTATCTACCGAATCGACGCGCAGGTGCTCCTGGTGGTTAAGAAAGCCCTGGCACGTGCCCAGCAGCACGTAGTCCACGCCGGGCTTGATTTCCTGGGTGAACGAGCCGTCGCCCTTGACGCTGAGCTTCATGTTGGTGCCGTCGTTGCCCACCATATATACCAGCCCCTCGGGCAGCTCGTAGCCGTCCTGTTCGTAAACCCATCCCTTGACAGTTTGTATGATTTCGGGGTTGTAGAACGAGTAGATGTGGTCCCAGCCCTTGCCGTCGCCACGGTTGCTGGAGAAGAAGCCCTGGTTGCGCGCCCCCTCGAACGTCATGCCGAAGTCGTCGCCCTGCGAGTTGAGCGGGAACCCGGGGTGCTCTATCTTCCATTTCATGGCTCCGCTGGTGCGTGTGCTGTCGTCTTTGGCAATATAGATGTCCAGACCGCCCATGCCCTCGTGGCCGTTGCTCGAAAAGTAGAGGTCGCCGTTCGGGCGGAAGGTGGGAAACATCTCGTCGCCGGGCGTATTGATGGGGGCGCCGACATTCTCGACACCGCCCACGCCGCTGGTGGTCAGTCGGACGCGCCAGATGTCGTAGCCGCCCAGTCCGCCGGGCATGTCGCTGACGAAGTAGAGCCACTGTCCGTCGGGGCTGACGGCAGGGTGGGCGTATGCCGACAGCGTGTCGCGGGTCAGCTGCAGCTCTGTGGCCTTGCTCCATGCGGCATCCGAGCGGTTTGATGTGACGATGGTGGCATAGCGCGGATAGTCGGGGTCGGTCTTACACTGTGTCAGATACATGGTGCGCCCGTCGGGCGAGAAGCAGCAGGCTCCCTCGTCATCGTTGGTGTTCAGCTCGGTGTCTATCACCTCTGGTCGCTGCCACTTGCCTTTGTCGTCTTTCTGCGAAAAGAAGATGTCGCCATTCTTCGTGCCGGTGATGCCGCTCAGCTCGTCGCCTTTCGACTGGTTGCGTGTGGAGGTGAAGAAGAGCTGGTCGTTCTCCGACCCGCAGAGCATGGGCGAGTAGTCGGCACGCCGCGAATTGAAGAAGTTTTCGCGCTTCACGGTGTATGCCGACCCTTCAGCCTTCCACTGTGGGGCTTTCTCTGCCGCACGCAGTCCGACGATGGCCAGCGGATGGTCGCTCACACTGTCAATCATCATCTGGAAGTATTTCGCCGCCTCCTTGTACTGGCCGTTCTTCATCAGCTGCTGGGCCAGCAACAGATAGGTCAGCGAGTCGGTCTGCTTGTAGCGCACGGCATTGTTGTAGGCGGCAATGGCCCGCTGCGTATAGTTGATGCGACGGTAGCAGTCGGCCAGCTTCAGGGCGCGCTGTCCGCGCAGTGTGCGCTCCTTGGCGGGTGTCTGTGCGTAGGCCTTGCGGTACTGGTTGGCGGCATCGTAGTATTCACCGAGCGCATAGAACTTGTCGCCCTTCTTCATGGCATGGTCGGCACCGCATGCCGTGAGGAGTACGGCAGCGAGCACTGTATATATAATAAGGTGTAATATCTTCCACATAACATCTATTATAACGCGGCAGAGGCCGATTTATTGTCTTTGGCTGCGTGCTGCTTACTCTTTCTTCTTGCCTTTCTTCTTTTTCTCGTCCTCGGGCGGCAGCAGGGTGACGCGGCGGTTGGTGGGGTCGCGCATCACGTCGTTGACAATCTCCGTCACCTGTGTCTTCAGCTCGTTGATAAACTGCAGGGCGTCATACTTCTGGTGCTCGATGTCGCGCAGCTTCTTCTCCCAGATGCCGGTCAGTTCGCAGCTCTTGAGCAGCTCTTCGCGGATGAGGTCTATCAGCTCGATGCCCGTCGGCGTGGCTACCAGACGCTTGCGCTCGCAGCGTATGTAGCGGCGCTTGAACAGTGTCTCGATGATGGACGCACGGCTTGACGGACGACCGATGCCGTTCTCCTTCATGGCGGCACGCAGTGTCTCGTCTTCCACAAACTTGCCTGCCGTCTCCATGGCACGCAACAGCGAGGCCTCGTTGTAATAGGGCGGCGGGGTGGTCATCTTCTCTGTCAGGGTGGGGGTGTGCGGGCCGCTCTCGCCTTTCTCGAAGGTGGGCAGCGTGCGCTCCTCGTCGTTCTTCTCGGTATTGTCTGTGCCGTCAGTGCTTTCTGCGTTTTCGTTGTTGCCCACCTGCTTTTCCCTGACCACGCGCCATCCGGGGTCGAGTATCTCCTTGCCGGTCACCTTGAACTCGATGCCATCTACTTCGCCCAGCACCGTCGTCGTGGAGAAACGGCAGTCGGGCAGGAACACGCCGATGAAGCGCCGTGCCACCAGGTCGAACACGTTGCGCTCGGCATCGCTCAGCCCCTGGGGAATGACTCCCGTGGGGATGATGGCGTGGTGGTCGGTCACCTTCGACGTGTCGAACACGCGCTTGGTCTTCTTCAGCGGTTTGCCGCCGATGGGCTTGATGAGCGGGGCGTAGGGAGCCACACCGCCGTATTTCGTCTGGTACAGGCCGTTCAGCGTCTGCGGACACTTCGGGTAGATGTCGTCCGAGAGGTACTGTGTATCCACACGCGGATAGGTGGTGTATTTCCGTTCGTAGAGGGCCTGTATTAGGTTGAGGGTCATCTCGGCCGAATAGCCGAACTTGCGGTTGCAATCTACCTGCAGCGACGTGAGGTCGTAGAGCTGGGGCGGCTGCTCCTTGCCTTCTTTCTTCTCTACCTTCGTCACCGTGAACGGCTTGCCCTCGATGGTCTGGAAGGCTTGCTCGCCCTCCTCCTTCGAGGTGAATTTCCCTTTTGTGGCGGTGAAGGTGGTGTCGCGATAGATGGTGGCCAGCACCCAGTAAGGCTCTGGCTTGAAGTTGTCTATCTCTTTCTGGCGGTTCACGATGAGGGCGAGGGTAGGGGTCTGCACGCGCCCGATGGAGAGCACCTGCCGGTTCTGGCCGTACCTCAGGGTGTAGAGGCGGGTGCAGTTCATGCCCAGTAGCCAGTCGCCGATGGCACGGCTCAGTCCGGCCATGTAGAGCGGCTGGTAGTCGGCTTGGTCTTTCAGGTTCTGGAAGCCCTCGCGGATGGCCTCGTCGGTCATGCTCGATATCCACAGCCGGCTGACGGGGCATTTTGCTCCGGCCTTCTGCATCACCCACCGCTGTATCAGCTCTCCCTCCTGTCCGGCGTCGCCGCAGTTCACGATGCGCTCGGCGGCCTGCATCAGCCGTTCGATGATGGCGAACTGCTTCTTGATGCCCTGGTCGTCGATGAGCTTGATGCCGAAGCGGTCGGGAATCATCGGCAACTGCGTCAGGCTCCATGTGCGCCACATCGGGGTGTAGTCGTTGGGCTCCTTCAGCGTACACAGGTGGCCGAAGGTCCATGTCACCTGGAATCCGTTACCTTCCATATAGCCGTCGTGGCTCGCCGTAGCGCCTATGATGCGGGCGATGTCGCGTGCCACGCTCGGCTTCTCTGCGATACATACTATCATGTCTCTTATTCGTAATCGTCTATCACGCTGTTCGTAAAGTCCATCATCGGCTTGGCGGCCTTCAGCATGGGCAGTGCCTTGCCTATCCAGCGGTCGCCGTCGAAGAACGTGTCGCCGACATGCCGCCAGCAGCAGTAGTTTTTCAGCCGCAGGTATTTCACGTAGGCATAGTCGCGGGGGAATCCTGCCGGACAGGTCTTCAGCTTCTCCATGCCGAAGCCCTGCTTCATCGACCAGCTGTCGTCGAACGAGCACGGCTCAAACGTGTCGGCATAGTATTTCAGAAACTCCTTGCTCTCCACGCAGCGCAGCCACTCCTCTTCGTTGGCCATGATCTCGTTGCGGCACGATGTCAGGATGTTCGTGGGCAGCCAGTAGCTGCCGCAGGCCACCAGACAGCCGCCCGGCTCCAGATGGATATAGTAGCCGCCGTGCAGCGACTTCTTGCCGTGGGCCGAGATGTAGGCCCCCAAGTGCCGCTTGTAGGGCGACTTGTCTGCCGAGAAGCGGGTGTCGCGGTAGAAGCGGTAGGTGCAGTCCTTCACCGTCAGCCGGGCCACCGATTCGTCGAACTCGGCGATGCGTGCTATCAGCCGGGCCACGTCGCTCTCGAAGTCCTGCCGTACAGCGTCGTATTCTGCTTTGTGTTCCTGAAACCACGGGCGGTTGTTGTTGGCCGCCACGTCGCTGAGGAACTGTAGTATTCTCTTTGCGTCCATTTTGTTCTGTTTTTTCTGTAATCGGCTGCAAAGGTACGAATAAGTGAGCGAAATGCCAAAAATTATTTGAGCATTTCCGAACGTGAGTACCTTCGACGCAGGTACAAAGTTACTGTCATCGACTTTAGGTTGGCTCTTATTCGTAGGCATATACCAGACCGTACTTTTCGTGCAGGCGGCGCAGGGTGCCGTCGGCCTTCATCCGCCGGATGGTAGCGTTCACCATCTGCAGCAGGTCGTCTTGCCCCTTGCGCATCAGCACGCCTATTTCGCCGTGTGTGAAAGGCGCTTCCAGCAGCGGTGCCGCCAGTCGGGTGTCGCTCTGCACATAGTAGGGAGCCTCCGTAATCTCCGTAATCATGATGTCGGCCTTCCCCTCGGCGATGAGCGTGGGGATTTCCTCGTTCTTGGGGTGAACGGTGATAGTGGCATGGGTGAGATGGGCGTTTGCAAACTTCTCGTTCAGTCCGCCGGGGTTCACCATCACGCGCACTTCCGGCTTGTCGATGTCGGCCAGCGACCGGTAGCGGTCCGCCTCCGAGGCCCTGCAGAGTATGGTCTTGCCGTTAGCCAGATAGCCGTCGCTCATCAGCATCGTTTCGCGACGGGCATCGGTGATGGTGATGCCGCCAATGGCGAGGTCGAAGGTCTGTGGCTCTGCCAGCACGTCGGCCGTCAGCGTAGGCCATGAGGTGGGTACAAACCGGATGCCTACGCCTAACTGCGAGGCTATGGCGTTGGCCACCTCGATGCCGAATCCCCAGTAGGTGCCGTCGGCTTCGCGGAACGACAGCGGCCGGTAGTCGCCGGTGGTGCCTATGAGGATGGTGCCGCGTTTTACGATTTCCGCTACCTTACCGTCGCGGGGATTGTCGGTGCCGGGTGTAGCCTGGTCTTCGTTCGCAGTGCATGAGGCAAAGCTGGCCGTTCCGCACACCGTAAGGACGGTTATGAGCATCCAGGTCTTTAGGGTTTCTAATCTTTTCATTGTTTTCTGTACTTTCATTTTCAATTCATCGGAGTTTAGGATTGTTGGTGTTGGCTAAAAAGAAATGACGACAGTGGCGTACTATTTGCCAGGCTCTACGCTACGGATGCAGCTGAGGGCATTGAGCGTACGGGGATAACCGATGAAGGGCAGGTTGGCGGAGATAACGGCCATGAGCAGCTCCTTGCTGTTGCCCACGTGGTAGTTGCCGGCGATGTGCCCCTTCAGCTGTGGCTCGCAACCGCCCTGGGCGGCAAGGAAACAGAAGGTGATGAGTTCGCGCATCTTCAGGTCGAGTCCCTTGCGGGTGTAGTAGTCGCCAAAGCAGTTGTCGGCCAGCCATTTGTTGATGTGCCGACTGTCTTCCGGTCCCGACTGCCAGAAGTCGCGCATCGATTCGCCAAAGCAGCCCACCTGTGCCTGCGTGCCTGCCTCGCGACGGTTCTGCATCGTGGTGGTCTGCTGTGATTCCAGCGGCAGGGCGATGCCGCGCGTTGCGAGAATCTCGTTGGTAGCCGTCAGGAATGGGCGGACGCGGCCCATGCCCAGATAGGCGGTGGCTTGATAGACGATTTCCTTCACCTCCACGGGTGTCACGCCCTTGTCGAGTGCTTCGGGCAGCAGCTCGCGGTAGGCATCGATACCCTGGCAGCCTAAGAGCGTGGCGATGTAGCCGATGTAGCGGGTGTGGTCGTCCATCTGTGTCTTCACCTGCTCGGTCACCTCGCCGAACGCAAAGGCCTGGAAGCGCTGCATGTATTCAGGGTCGGTCTGGCTGAGCAGTGCTTGGCTGGCGGGCAGCTTGTCGTACTCGGCATCCGTCACGGGCTCCAGCCACTCGTTGGAGGCACCGTCTTCTACTTTGGTCATGTACGTCAGGTGCTGCATCCATGAGTCTTTGGCTGCACCATGCCAGTGCTTGGCCTCGGCAGGGATGGCCACCACCACGCCTGGGCGCAGCACCACGGGCTCCTTGCCCTCCTCGACATACCAGCCGCTGCCGGCCACGCAGATGAGCATCTGCACCGACTTGTGGTGGATGTGCCAGTTGTTGCGGCATCGCGGCTCGAAGGTGACGTTGACCACGTTGCTGTTCTCGCCACCCAGCGGGGCCAGATAGCTGTTACCGATGAAATACTTGGCGTAGGCGGTGTTCAGCTCGCCCTTCGGCCATACGTTGAAATTGACATTCTCTTTCATGTTCTCTTGTGCATTGATGTGCGCTGCTGCCATGAGCAGTGCGACGATAATAGTTATTATTTTCATCTTTTCCAGTTTACAAGTTATCTTAATATCTTCTCCATTTCGAGGGCAAAAATACAATTTTTCTGCCAAAAAATGAGCAAATCTCAAAAAAAAGATGTATCTCTGCAGCAAATATTCAAGAATAAATACGGAATTTAGTGATAATATCTTGCAAGATGCAAATGGTGTAACTTTTTCCCGTACCTTTGCACCATCACATCAAAATATAGTAAACGACACAGAAATTTTCTGCTTTTGTGCGGCCGGCAGGCCGCAACCGCCGACAGAAGGGAATACATTAATGGCCTGTTCAAAGGCAAGAAAGCAATATCAGTAAACAGATATGCCACTCAAAGCACTAAGTTCTATCGGAGCACATGTGAACTTCATTACGGCTACAAGGGTGAAAGACCCAGCAGAGTTCACGCTACCCAAATATCGCAAAATATAAAAGCCGGCCAACACGTGACCAGCTGTAACCTAAGTGAAGGAAACCAAGCGGCAAGGTCGAATTGCTCATCATCTCTGCGCTTCCGCAGCCATGCCACCGTTCCGCACATCGTGGCTCTACTTGGTTCCACCTTTCTTGCTTTGGCAAGCGACTAAAGTCGATTACACGATGCAAAGATACGAATAAACGAGCAAACTTCCAAATTTTCCCACCACTTTCTGACATCTACGGCAGAAAAAATGCCAATTTGCAACTTCTTGTAACATATTTCTGCCAAATCTTGCGCTAAAGTCAACAGAATTTTGTAATTTTGCATCGGATTCCGTTCTAGCGGCGGCTTCCAAAGACATATTGGCAATGAATTAGCGTTCGCTATCTCATTCAACATCCGAGAATGTAGGAGTTTAAGGATGAACTTGACACACGGGGATGTCCCCCAGTGGCATTGCCCTCATGCTGAACCCGACTGACGGCGTGGTCAGGCAGACGGGCGTTCATCGATCGCACTACACTTGGTGGCGCACCCGGCAGTTCCAAATGTCAAACCTCAAAATACTACAGATATGAGACCCCTCACACTGACCGATACTCTCGAATATTACGACGTGCCGCAGATTATTACGGCAGCAGATGCCACTGGTACTCGCTACCTCTGCACGCTCTACGAGCAAACTGCCGACGGCTATCACTATTTGGGCGTACAGATTTCCGAGCCTCGCCTGATGGCTTTCATCGGCGGCCAGCTCGACCTGCGCGACGCCTACCAGCACCCCGAGGTGGACAATGCCCTCTATCTGGTAGAGGCTAATGGCGAAACGCTGACAGCCGCCACCCTTCTGCAACCCTCCGACATGACCGAGGCCATGTTGCCCGAGGCGGGCTACTATTACGATGCTGCCGACCTGACCGACAAGGCGGAGCCTGCTACCGACACCTACCAGTTAGAAGTGCCTGCTCGCGACCGCATCACCTTCTCAACCCTCATCGCCCGCATGGGCTGGCCAGCCTTCTCGCTGCGCAAGACTATCGGGCAAGTAGCAGCATTCTAACTCAGATAAATTCCATGCTACACGGGGACTCTGTGACATTTCACCGTGATGATAACCGCATGAAAATTAGTATGATACGGTGAAGGGAGTTGTGCATTCGCTGGCTCAGCACCTTATATTTCATAATATGCCGCAGAACGATTGTGTTTACTTCCGCGAGTGATGGTCTGGAATCCTTGGTGCTTTCATTTTCAATACATCCTTTTTTAGTTGATTAAAAACGCTTTTTCTCCATATTTCCAGCACCTGTGCCACGATAACGATCACGCGTTACATTAAAATTATACTGTACAGTAAACATCACTGACCGCATATCACCGAGATTCTTCTGAAACATGGTAACAGCATTATTATAGAAGGTAAAATCCGGTCGTGATCCGTTGAAGATATCACGTGCTTCCAACGTAAAACTGAGTTTCTTTTTAAAGAAATCTTTATATATTTTTGCATTCACGTAAGAAGAACTGCTGGTATATATATTTCTATCATTACCTGCGGTAGTCCATTGACAGTCAATATTTAACCAAGTATCCCAAGGGAGATGAATCGCGTTTTGCCATTGTAGAATTCCTATTGGTTTGTTCATACTTTTATTTTTCCCATCCACAATGACATCAAACCATTGTCTAAACATTCCGACATTGACTTGCGTTTGCCATGATCCTATCTGAAACTTTCCACCCATAAACGCCTGCAAGAAATGTTTTTTCTTGAAATTCTCATATGTAAGAATTGTAATCTCACCATTATTGCTATACGGATTCGTTGTATTAACAATAGGATTATCAAAATACGAGTATGATATCTGGGCAAAATATCCCTTCCAGACTGCCATATATTCTATGTTATGCAGTTTTGTTGGCAGAAGACGTGGATTTCCAGACTCATATGTCATTCTA
Organism: uncultured Prevotella sp.; assembly: GCA_947165435.1. Lineage (GTDB taxonomy): Bacteria > Bacteroidota > Bacteroidia > Bacteroidales > Bacteroidaceae > Prevotella. The sequence continues at coordinate 28,885 of CAMVAI010000007.1, read as the reverse complement.
TTCAAATACGAGATATTAGCATTCAAATTTGAATATGTAGGTCTCTCTACTCTGCCACTGTACGATAACGACATCTGAAGATTACCCAGACGTGTGGCTGCATTGAGTGAAGGAAATACGTTATTATATGTCTTACTCAGATTATAATCAGAACCCTCCCCTTCAAAATAGTCATAATTTACATGTTCATATCGTAAACCAAATCCAACAACGAATTTACCCAGTTGCTGCATTACCTCCATAAAACATGCAGTATTATCCTCTGTTATCTTTGAGGTTGCATTGTTTAGATTGACATATTCTGTACTAAAATTATTATCGGTTCTCGAACTTGTATATTCCTCCCCAAATTTCACTACTCCTTTAGCTACAGGATAAGTCAACAATACTTTCTCTGCCAACATCCTGCCCTTGTTTTTACTATATGTCGTAACAGTTTGATTTTCATCAATCTGGCTCGTTTCATCATTTACAGTATTCTGGACTCCTTTGCTCCAGATATAGTCTGCATTAAAGTCAATATTCAGCTTCTTTATTTGGCCTTTGTAATATAGGTTGGCAGCATGTCGTGGAGTATTTTTTATGTCATTATCTGCCATGGTTTCCCATTTGTCGTAGAATTCATCATTCTCATATACACTACTTATTAAATGGGACTTTGTCTTAATATGTGCATATTCGTTTTGATAATATGCACCCATAGAATGCTTATCATTAATCAACCATGCAAACCCCACCTTGCCAAGTAGTCCATTATAGTTCTTTCTATTAGCAGCAAATAGCTTCTGATTCCATGTTGAAGCTGCATTTGTTGTCATGTCTGTCGACTTTCTTTCCCAATTTTTCCCTCCATTAAACATGAAGTTTGAAAAAAACTCCAAGCCTCCAGTTCTATATTTCAAATCGGCAATATCAGAACTTTGATAATAATGCTGAAAACCGTTGGTTGAACGGAACGTGCCACTCCAACCATCTCCCTGAGGTTTCTTGGTGCGAATACGAATGACACTTTTTGCATCAGCAGAATAAGATGCTCCTGGATTTGTAATAACTTCCACATTGCGAATATTACCAGAGAGCAATGTTGATAATTCTTGGGAATCTGTTATTTTTCGGCCATTTATGTAAACAGCAGGAGATCCTTTCCCAAATACCTCTAGGTTACCATTATTCTCAACAACCATTGGAATTTGCCGTAGTACATCTTTAGCAGTTCCGGCATCCGCTAAAATACTGTTTTCTACATTTGTAACTAATGAATTGCCCTTTAAATGTGTTATAGAAGCATTGCCTTTAACGACCACCTCCTTTAGCTGGGTATTAGAATTGATCATCTTAATATCCCCAAGCACACCATCTGGAGTAATTTCAATAACTTTTGTATCAAATCCCACAAACGACAGTTTAAGTTTCAATCCTGTTGTTAAATCACTTGTTAAATGGAACTCACCACTTCCGTTAGTTATTACTCCTGTAACGAATGTCGAGTCCTGCAGGAGGACAACATTTACAAACTCTAACGGCTTATCATTTTCATCAATAATTCGGCCTTTAATATCCTTACCGAAAACTGATGAAGAAAGCACTAATGCTGCAATTATGGTTAATGTCAAACCTTTCATATACATGTTAATCTAATTAGTTATTCTCGATATCCTTCCACTCAATGATCCTGTCTTTATCTTCGTTGCAAACTACATGGGCAACATGCTTCTCTTTAGTACCGTCGCTCGAAACCACATAATATATAACATTGGCAGAGAAACGCACTTCATCATTTTCCTTATAGTCTTCGCAAAAGAACTTGCTGCCAAATTCAACTTTTTCTCCAGTGCTAAGTATAGAAGAAGCATGGTGTACAACAGCATTCTCAAAATTCTTGTTCTCCCAGTTTCCATGGCCAGGCATATTAATATGCCCGCTTTTTGCTAATGCAATAAACATCACAAAAACAATGAAAACTGCTAATTTTTTAAACTGACTTTTCTTCATAATTTGTAAATTATTTTATATTAAAAAACGATTTCTCACTCACCTCATTTCTCAGCTTCTGTTCAGTGTCGTTTTCATCTGATGCATAATAAAGCGAATCACAGTCTTTCGACAATAGCAGGTAAAGCGTCTTGTACGTATTTCCACTGTCAGAAGTAACCGTATATTTCACTTCTGCATAGCATCATTGCAGATGTACCTATCAATGTTTTCATTAAATGTTTCATGCGCTTTTTTTATTTGATTACTTAAACTTTTGACAGTGCAAAGTTATGGCAAAAATGAGTCTTAAAACGACTAAATGCCCAAATAAAAAATCTAAATAAAAAAACGTAACCTGTTGAAATTCAAAGGTTACGTTCCCATAAAATCTAAATGTAGCTTTGCAAAGTCTTAATCAACCCTTAACACTGTTGATATAAGCGACAATATCTTGTCCTTCTGCTGCTCCAATTTTCTTCCGTATGGAAGTCTTGCGTACATAAATCGTTGCGTCAGACTGTTGTGTAATGACACCTATTTCCTTTGTTGAGAATCCCGCACACAACAGGCAGCAAATCTGCACTTCCTTTTCCGTGAGTGCATCGGCATATTGACTTGACAATCGGGCATGAAAATTATCATAAAGTCGATTTATTACAGGATAGAGGTCAGACCATATGAGCAGACTGTCTGTGGGTATTTCTCCACCGCTAATACCCGATATACGTTTAAGAAGAGCCTGATTCTGGTTGGTAGGTGTACTAGCCACAAGTCGAATGATGCCCAACTGTTGCAAAAGTATTTTCTTGAAGAAAGCATCATCTTCCACCTGAGGTAGATCTTTTCCTTTTTCGTTTTCTACAGGAGCCTTCTGTGCCTCTTCTAACATTCTCGTCAAGGTGTCAATCCTGTCTTCTGCCTCTGCCAGTTGTCTAATCCTATTCCTATAATATAGATAGCCACCCATTCCGCCGACAATCAACAGTAGCATTGCCACCGACAGCATCCATCCCATCCGCTGTTTACTGAGTTTCAGTTCATAGTTGGCCGCCTGCAGACGGTTCTTTGTTTCTTGTCGTCTAGCCAATGTGTTCTCTTTTGCTTGCATATCTGTCATGATAGAGTCAAAAAATCTAGCAAACTCCACAGACGATACAGATTTGCCACTTGCATAATCCAACAAAAAACGTTTTTGTTCCAGCTCTGCCCTACGCGCAATATTTGCAAACCCTTCTGCTTCCAGTTCTGTCTCACTCTTGATAGCCCTGTCAATACAGATGCGGGCAGAGTCAAGCCGATGCATATTGATATAGTTACCAGCCATTGACATTTGAATCGCCGACAACTCCGCCGCCTGTGGCATCATTTGCCCAATCTGGTAGAACATGTCATTTGAACGGCTGTATTGTCCATTATTTGCCAGATAGTCGGCATAGTTGCGCATAATCTCACATGCAAGGGCCGTGTCGCCGTTCTCTGCTGCCGACCTGATGCCCTTGTCATAGTAATATTCAGAATGTCCATCGCCCAGCAGAGAAAGGTTCAGCCCCAACTTATAATTTAATATAGCCAACTGACGTTTCGACATGCCATAGGTTAATGCTTCTTTTAACACATCTGCGGCTTGATCGTATTTACGCTGATGTTCTAAAACACCAGCTTTTGCAACCAGTAATTGAACTCGTTTTACCGAGTCCGATATTTCCGTGAGGCCCTTGTCTATGGCTTTTACAGCATCTTCTCCCTTATCCTTCCAGTTTAGATAAGAGGCTTCCAGTAGATAGCTGTCTGCCACTTTCTCATTTTCTGTTCTGTAATAGACTATTGCTTCCATCAACTGATCATCTTCTGCCAGTGACAGTCCCAATGCCTGATGTGCCAATGCCCGGTTCCAAACCAGATGCATTCGCTCTTTCTCATTTAAACTACTTACTTGCTCCAAAGAGTCTAATATAGCAATAGCTCGTTTCGGATCATTAACAAGCAAAGTGTCAGTATCTGATATTACGCCTTCATTCAGATTCTCTTTACAGGAAAAAAGAATGGAGATGAGGCATAAAAGGAATATTTTCGTTAATTTCATATTTATGGTCGTAAGTTTCAAAAACAATCAACTTTTGACACACGGGGATCTGTCCCCCTGTGACAAGAAAAGGAATTGATTATGAGCCAATTATTTGTCATCATAATGCCCATAGGCGGAGAGTACGTCAACATAAACTTCCGTCTCAAAAATTTCATAGATGAGACGGTGTTTCTTCGTGATGGTCCTGCTCCACTGCCCACTGCGGTCACCCTTCAACGGTTCAGGATGGCCTGTACCTATCCGAGGGTGATATACCAGTTCGTTGAGCATTTTAACAGCTTTCTTAAAGGCTGCTGGTTCACTGCGACGCAACTTGGCCAAATCCTCCTCTGCTTTCTCAGAGTAAACGATGTCATACATGTTCAAAGCGAGTTAAGCCAAGCATTCATTTCTTCTGGATTGGAAAAGCGTTTTCTTTTACCCTGCCTGATTTCCTCACGAGCCTCATCTACACGGGCAAAGAATTCCTCCTTTGTCATCAGCGTGGGATCAGCCTCGCGCTCCTTCACTAACTTACGAAGATACTTGGCAACACGCTTGAGCATGGTCTCGCTCTCGGCAAGAGTACCCAAATTGCGTAATATTTCGGCATTCAATGCGCCTGTCTGTGCAGCTGTCATAACTCTGGTGATTTAATTACTGCTGCAAAATTAAGAAAAATATTCGAAATAACAAGATAATTGGAATAAAAACAAAAAAAATCTATCAATATGACAAAACTTGAAAAGCTATACAGCATTATAGAGAACTCCCGCGATGTGGGAGTGAAACTGCCAAAGGGCGTTCTGCAACAAGTTGAGGAACTGGAGGAAGGCATTACAGAAGTGGGCATAGAACACTCTACGGCTCCGACTATCCCTACGTGGCGCCCGCAGGTGCTCACGCGGAGCCTGGCAAGGGTTCCATCTTCTGGTGTCTGTTGCCTCTGATGCAAAGGGGGTATTACCCCGCTAAACACGAAGCGCGATGTGTCGACACCGGCGAAGTCACGCTGGTGGCGACAAAGAAAAAAGAGCAGCACCCCCGTCTGAGGGACGCTGCTCTCTTGATTACATATCGTGAGCTATCGCGTCAGAAGGTCACGGTCTCTACCAGTTCCATCATCTTGAAGAAGTCGGCCTTGGCATCCTTCAGATAGTACATCACGCCGTTCTCGCCGTTCTCGCCGAGCACGGGCTTCAGCATGGTCATCTTCTCAACCAGTGCCTTGCCTACCTCTGGGCGGTTGTCCTCGACCAGCGTGCAGGCTATGCGCAGCGTCTGACCCTTGAAGGCACATATCTCGGCCTTGGGGTTTTCGGCAATCTGGCGGGTGGCGTTGGTCTTGCCGAAGGCCATGATATAGATCTTGTCCTCAAAGTATAGCATGGCTCCGTAAGGACGTACACGGGGCTGGTCGCCCTCTACTGTTGCGAGATAGAATGTTCCTGCTTTCTCAAGGAAATCGAATACTTTCTTGCTTGCTTCCATAGTCATTTCTGTTTTTGTTGAGCGGGAACCCACTTGCAATGTATGGGCGACGCTCTGGTGTCTTTACATCATAGCGGTGAGGAAATTCTCGTAGCCCAGCTTCTCGATGTAGTTCAGATACTGGCACTCCCAAGCCATGTGGTCCTTCTCGTCGTCAATCCACTTTTCGATGAGTTTCTTCGTGGGATAGTCGTCGCCGAAGGCCTCGGCCAGCTCGCTCAGCTGCTTGACGGCATCCGGCTGATAGTCCGACTCAATCTGCTGCTTCGGGTCGTCATAGAAGGGGAACTCCTTGGTCTTCATGGCCTCCTGCAGGTCGGCGGGCTTGCAGCCCAGCTCCACCAGGCGCTGCAGCACTTCCTCGGCCTCGTTCCATTCTTCCTCTGCCTCTTCCTTCCACTTGTCGGCCAGCTTGTTCCAGCCCTGCAGGCGGCAGTATGCCGAGAATGCAAAATGTTGCTTACTGTTGCCAAACCACCCAGCGCCCAGCTGGGCAAACTGCTTCAATGCTTCTTCTTTAGTCATGATTCTTTCTTCTTTTTTAGTTGTTAATGATTAAATGTGGGTGCAAAATTACGAATAATCCAACACACATCCGCTGTCTAAAGCAAACAAAAATTATACCGAGACAAACATTTCTGTCCATTTTCTTTGGTTTTTCACATTATTTATAGTATCTTTGCGCCGAATATGTACCAATTAAGAGCGTTTTTGACTACAGTCCTCGGCATGTCGCCCGACGATGTGACTTCCGACGAACTGTACTGCACGGAGAGTAATACGCGGTTGACGTTTCTTACCAACCAGATGCAGCAGACCATGGCCGGCTACTCATACACGCTGGTACACGAGGGCTGGCTGAAGCTGATTTACAATGACCGTATGCTGATGCTGCAAAAGGGCGACCTGATGATTTACTCCCCCGGCATGCAGATCAGAATCGTCAGCGGTTCCGTGAATTATCAGTCTGTCTGTCTGATTATCGACGAGCAGGCAGCCCTCGAGATTCCTGCCGTCCGCAACGTGGTACGCACGGTCTATCAGCCGATAGCGGAAATCGGACGGCCCATCATCCATCTTGACGAGCAGCAGGCCGCACACTTCAGACAGCACATGCTCGAAATCATCAGCTATCTGTATTCCAGCCATCGCTACCGGCACGAGGCGTTACGCACGTTGTTCACCCAGTTCGTGCTCGACCTGATGGATGTCATGGAGCAGAACATCGGGCGCGGACAGGTCAGCGAGCGCTCCACAGAACTGTTCATTGCCTTCATGCGGCTGCTTACCACACACTTCATCGAGCACCATGACATTGGATTCTATGCCGACAGACTCCACGTCACCACCATCCATCTGTCGCGCATCATCAGGCAGATGACGGGGCGCACCGTGATAGACTACATCAACCAGATGCTGCTCATGGAGGCCGCATGGCTGCTGCGTTCCACCGACCTGCCCCTTGCCGATATTGCCGAACGCCTCCACTTTTCAGACCAGTCGAGCTTCAGCCGCTTCTTTACGCGCATGAAGGGAGTCACCCCAAAACGTTTCAGAACAGACAGATAGCGGCTTCCCTTTCTTCTTTCACCGTGATGATAACCGCTTGAAAATTAGTATGATACGGTGAAGGGAACTGTGCATTCGCTGGCTCAGCACCTTATATTTCATAATAAGCCGCAGAACGATTGTGTTTACTCCCGCGGGTGATGGTCTGGGAACTTGCATGACGGCTTGGAGTATTGCCGACGTTCGTCAGCAGTATTGCCGACGTTCGTCAGCAGTATTGCTGACGTTCGTCAGCAGTATTGCCGACCTACGTCGGCAGATGCCGACCGGCTTATAAGTGCTCATACGGAGCGTGCCATTACGGGGCAGCCCTGTCTTTGCGGTCTTCTGTCATCATTTGTTTACATGCAACATACGCTGTATTTTCGTTTTTTTTTGTCCGCTAAAAGTCCCTTCACCGTAAGAGTCTGGTACACAGCTGTATAGCTACTTGGTGAAGGCAAAAAACAAAAAGACATATAGACAAGACAATTCACTTTTCTGCTCCTTCCCTTTGTTATTTGATGATTTTAGGCTACCTTTGCACCGTAAAAGAAATTATGACAATGAAAAAAGTATTATTTGCAGCCATGCTCGCAGCCGGTGTGCTCGCGGCATGCCATCAGAAAGACCATCAAACTAAAACAGAAGACAATATGCAGCAATTAGAATTGACGCAGGAGTGGGACAAGGTGTTCCCAAAGAGTGACAAAGTTGACCACCGCAAGGTGACGTTTGAAACGCAGTACGGGCTGACGCTGGCGGCCGACCTGTACATTCCTCGCATCGGCTCGTTCAACAATGGTGACAGCGAAAAGATGCGTTTCCCGGCCATCGCCGTCAGTGGACCGTTCGGTGCCGTCAAGGAGCAGTCGAGCGGACTCTATGCCATGCGGATGGCCGAGCGTGGCTTTGTGACGCTGGCCTTCGACCCCTCCTATACCGGTGAGAGCAGTGGCGAGCCGCGCCGCACGGCATCGCCCGACATCAACACCGAGGACTTTATGGCCGCCGTTGACTTCCTCTCGAAGCAGGAGAATGTGGATGCCGAGCGCATCGGAATCATCGGCATCTGCGGATGGGGAGGCATCGCCCTCAATGCTGCCGCCGCCGACACCCGCATCAAGGCTACCGTAGCCTCGACGATGTACGATATGACCCGCGTCAGCGGCAACGGCTATTTCGACAGCGAGGACAAGGAAGAGTCGCGCCATGCAGCCCGTGCATTCGTGTCCATACAGCGCCTGACCGACCCGACGGCGATGGCTGGCGGTGTGGTGAATCCGCTGCCAGAGGATGCACCGCAGTTCGTCAAGGACTATTACGACTACTACATCACCCCACGTGGATACCACAAGCGCAGCGGCAACTCGAACGACGGCTGGCGCACCATCGGTACGCAGGCCTACGCCAACAGCCGCTTCCTGTATTACATCAACGAGATTCGCTCGGCCGTCCTCGTGATGCACGGCGAGAAAGCCCACTCGCGCTACTTCGGCGAGGCTGCCTACAAGTATATGGTGGAAGGCAAGGCCGAGGGCTACAACGTAGTAGGCAAGCCCAATCCCAATCCTGAGAACAAGGAACTGCTCATCATCCCCGGCGCATCGCACTGCGACCTCTACGACGGCGGCTATACCGAACTCGTAGGCAAGGGCGAGCCGAAGCATCTCATCCCCTGGGACAAGCTCGCAGACTTCTTCAACAAGAATATGAAGTAAGCCATGCGACATGTTCGAAACGGGCGGAAGGTCGTTTTTTGACAAAATCTCATAGAACCTGCAAAAAAGTGGCATAATTGCACGCAGTCACAATTTTTTTTCGTACTTTTGCCGCCGCAATTCAAGAAAAAGGTTTTATGAGAAATGGAATATTGCTTGTCGTACTGTTCTGCTGGCTGTCGTGCGTGCCGCAAGTGAAGGCGCAGGGCACGATGGTAAAGGACACGACGGAAGTGGTGCAGGGCGACACGCTGGCTGCCGACTCGGCCATGGCTATCACCGATGCAGAACTGGGCGACGCAGACGGTGAAGAGCCGACCGAGGGCGGCGGACTGCACAAGCAGCTGAAGCGAAAGTTTATCGAGGGCTCGGCAGGCTTCATGTCGCTGGTGGCCCTGTCGTTGGTCATCGGACTGTCGTTCTGCATCGAGCGTATCGTCTATCTGACGCTGTCGGAAATCAATGCCCGCCGGTTGATGAAAGATGTCGATGCACGACTGGAACAAGGCGACGTGGAGGGGGCCAAGACGCTGTGCCGCAACACGCGCGGTCCGGTGGCCAGCATCTGCTATCAGGGGCTGCTGCACATCCAGGAGCCGCTGGAACAGATAGACCGCCAGCTGACGAACTACGGCACGCTGCTCATTTCGAACATGGAGAAGGGCTGTTCGTGGATCAGACTGTTCATCACCGTGGCACCGTCGCTGGGATTCCTCGGCACGGTCATCGGCATGGTGATGGCCTTCGACCAGATACAGACGGCGGGCGACATCAGCCCCACCATTGTGGCACGGGGCATGAAGGTGGCACTGATTACCACCATCTTCGGTATCATTGTGGCCGTGGTGCTACAGTTCTTCTACAGCTATATCCTGGCCAAGATAGACCGGCTGACGGCGCAGATGGAGGAGAGTGCCATCACGCTGACCGACGCGATAGCCGCTTATAAGAGCCGGCAAAACCGTTAATCGTGTAATAAAAACAGAAAAAAGGATGCTTGAAGCTGGTTCTTTTCTTTTGGCCGACATCATGCTCTGGCTGATGTATATCGTGGTGGCAGTAGCTGTCGGCACGATGCTGTTCTCGGCGGCCCGTTCTTTCTGGCTGGACAATCATTCACGCCAGTAGCCCATACATATATATAATGAAGGTGGAAGGGATATGAGGTTCCGTCGCAACAACAGGGAGATTCCTGAACTCAACACCACGTCAACGGCCGACATTTCGTTCATGCTGCTGGTGTTCTTCTTGGTGACGTCGTCGATGGGTGCCGACAGCGGGCTGAGCCGCAAGCTGGCTCCGATAGACAACCAGACCGCGGAACGGCAGGACATCAGCCGCAGCAACGTGCTGCAGGTGCGTATCGATGCCGACGACCGGTTGTACTGCGACGGTCAGCCCGTCAGTCAGCAACAGCTGCAGCAGCAGGTAGAGTCGTTTGTGGCTTCGCGGCAGACCGGTAGGCACGTCATCAGCGTCGAGACCGACCGTGCTACGAGCTACAACGCCTATTTCGAGATGCAGAATGCCATCGTGGCCGCCTACGCCTCGCTGCGCGACAAGGCTGCGCGGCACGACTATGGCCGCCCGTTCCGCCAGTGCTCGCAGGAAGAGCGCGATGCCGTCATGGCCCGCTATCCGCAGCGCATCAGCGAGGCCATACCTGTCGGTGGCGAGAGTAGGGCAGGGCATGAGACGGCCGCCCGTACGGATAGCAAGAAAGGAGGTGGACGATGAGCCGTTTCCGCCGTCAGCGTCGCGATGTGCCCGGGCTGAACCTGGCCGCCATGCCCGACCTGATATTCACCGTGCTGTTCTTCTTCATGATTGTCACCCACATGCGTGACGTCACGCCGCGTGTGCGCTACGAAGTGCCCCAGGGAACGGAGCTGGAGAAGGCTGGCCGTAAGGCGGGCATGGTCTATCTGTTTATAGGCAAGCCGACAGACAGCCAGGGCCGTGTGCTCTCCGACGTGTCGCGCATCCAGCTGAACAACCGCTATGTGGCTGTCGGCGAAATCGCAGCAGCATTAGCCGTCGAACGAGAAAAGCTGCCCCAGGGCGAGCACCTGACCATCAGCATCCGTGCTGACCGCGACACCGACATGGGCATCATCAACGACGTGAAGCAAGAGCTGCGCAAGGCCGGCGTGCTGCACATCAACTATTCGGCCACCAATAAGGCTGACAAGCACCCTTAAATTCGTGACATTTGTGGTTTGAGACAAAGCGGGGGGAAAGCTCAGTATCTGACATAGTCAACGAAGGCGTAGTCGTACTGATGCTTGTCGTCCTTGGTGTGTATTTCGCGGCATACTGCTTTCCATCCGCTGTAGTCGGGGAAGAAGGCATCGGCCTCCGTCGGTGTGTCGTCGATTTCTGTCAGGCACAGGCGGTCGGCTTTGTCGATGAGCTGCTGGTAGAGTGTGGCTCCGCCGATGATGTATATCTCCTCGTCGGGCTGGCAAGTGGCTATGAAGTCGTTCCAGCTGGTGAAACATTCGCAGCCCGGCAACTGGCTCACACTGTGCGAAAGCACGCAGTTGCGGCGGTTGGGCAGTGCCCCCTTCGGCAGCGACTCGAAGGTCTTGCGCCCCATCAGTATGGTGTGACCCGTGGTGAGTTGTTTGAAACGCTTCAGGTCGTTCGGCAGCCAGTATATCAGTTTGTTCTTAAAGCCGATGGCCCTGTTGCGGGCTACGGCAGCAATCATGGATATGGTCATTTCTAATTTCTCATTTCTCATTACTCATTCCTCATTTCTCATTCCTTCACACGCTCACCTCAGCCTTGATGTGCGGCCAGGGGTCGTAGCCCTCAAGCAGGAAGTCGTCGTAGTGGAACGAGAAGATGTCCTTCACGTCAGGATTGATCATCATGCGGGGTAGGGGGCGCGGCGTGCGCGTGAGTTGCAGGCGGGCCTGGTCCAGATGGTTCAGATAGAGGTGGGTGTCGCCGGTGGTGTGGATAAAGTCGCCGGGCTCGAAACCCGTCACCTGGGCCATCATCTGCAGCAACAGGGCATACGAGGCAATGTTGAACGGCACACCGAGGAAGGTATCGGCCGAGCGCTGGTAGAGCTGTAGCGACAGGCGACCCCTTGCGTCTTGTCCGTTGGGATAGTCCACATAGAACTGGAAGATGGTGTGGCATGGGGGCAGAGCCATGCGGTTCACCTCGGCCACGTTCCATGCTGAGACAATCATGCGGCGCGAGTTGGGATTGGTCTTCAGCTGGTCAACCACGTATTGTATCTGGTCTATCACGCCGCCGTCGTAGTCGGGCCACGACCGCCACTGGTGCCCATAGACGGGCCCCAGCTCGCCGTTCTCGTCGGCCCACTCGTTCCAGATGCGCACGCCATGCTCCTGCAGGTAGTGTACGTTGGTGTCGCCCTGTAGGAACCACAGCAGTTCGTAGATAATCGACTTCAGATGCAGCTTCTTGGTGGTGAGCAGGGGGAACCCGTCTTTCAGGGCGTAGCGACTCTGCGTACCGAAGATGCTGATGGTGCCCGTGCCGGTGCGGTCGCCCTTCTGGGTGCCTTCGGTCAGGATGCGGTTAAGTATGTCTAAGTATTGCTTCATAATCGGTAGGTATGTGTGTGGTCTTGATTCTCCATTCTTTGGGGTATAGGTTGTTGGCCCGTGTGCCGATGTTCTTCGCCAGACCTAACGGGTGTCCTTGGAAACAGACCGTCACCAGTCCGCGCGGACAGTCGGCAGGTAGCACGATGGCTTCGCGGCGCAGGTAGGCTATGGCCTGCTGGTAGCTGACGTCCACCAGCGGGTAGTTGCCCGTCAGCACTTCGAGCGGCATCAGGCTCTGTGCCACTTTTCCTTTCAGCTGCAACTTGTCAGCGCGGCGTGCGGCATGGCCTGTGTCGCCGTTTTTCCTGACGACGCACAGAAACAGTCCTTCGCTGCGCGTGATGCCGGGAATGAAACGATACACCGGCTCCGTGAACCCGCTGAGCAGCGAACCGGTGATGTGCCATTCGGCATCCGTCCTGATGGGAATAGCCTCGGCATCGAACTCGTCGAGCATCCAGCGGATGTTTTCTTCGTTCTCCTTAGTATTAAAGGTACACGTGCTATAGACGAGTATTCCGCCATCGCGCAGACATGCCCACGCATCGGCAACAATCTCGCGCTGCAGCTGCCGGCATTTCTCCACCTGTTGCAGGCTCCACTCGCCAATGGTAGCGGGGTCTTTGCGAAACATGCCTTCGCCGGAGCACGGCACGTCGCACAGAATGAGGTCGAACAGCATGCCCGCCCGGCGATAGTCGTGAGGATAGCAGTTGGTGACGACGTGGCCCGCATAGCCCCACTTGCCGACGTTCTCTGCCAGGATGCTGGCTCGCTGGCGGATGGGCTCGTTGGAATAGAGCATGCAGCTTTCCGGCAGTGCAGCCCGCAGCAGCGTAGATTTGCCGCCGGGGGCAGCACAGAGGTCAAGGGCGTTGTGCAGTTCGTGGCCCTTGGCACACTGTCTTATCACCTCGTCAACGAACATCGAGGCGGCCTCTTGCACATAGTAACAGCCGGCATGCAGCAGCGGGTCCATGGTGAAGTTGGGGCGGCTCTTCAGGTAATAGCCTGTGAGGCACCAAGGCACCAGTTCGCCGTCGGCGACGGTCATCGCGCCAGCCTTCATGGGGTTCAGCCGTATGCTCACGGGCGGTTCTTCCTCGAACGACTGCAGGTAGCGTTCGAAGCGTTCGTCGCCCATCAAGCGCCGCGTCTCTTCAGTGAATGCAAGTGGTAATACTGTCATAATGGCCGCAAAGTTACGAAAAAACATTGACACTTCGTTCACTTTTCACGTCGCCTTACGATATTCTGATGGTGTCATCTTGAACCGCTGGCGGAAAATGGTGTTGAAGTGGCTACGGCTGACAAATCCGCTCATCTCCATGACGAGGCCTATCGAGTGGTCGGTCTCGGCCAGCAGATGTGCGGCATGGCGCAATCGCCAGTCTTCTATGAAGTCGCCAATTGACTGTCCGTTGGCACATTCTCTTATGGCGTCAGCCAACAGATTGTAATTGGTGCCCAGCATCTGTGCCAGACTGTCGCGATTCATGTTGTTGTCGGTATATGGCTTCTGTTCCTTCATCAGTCTGACGATGCGCTGATACAGCTGTTGCGTACCCGATAGTTCTGTCTCAGGGGTATCTTCCAGCATCTGTTCCGCTTCTTTCTGCTTTTCCAGCATCTGCTGTAAGGTGGCATACAGGTCGCGGTTGCGCACGTTCAGCCGGTGTCTGTCTATCATGATGCGCCATAGGGCGAGTACACCCAGTACAACGATGATGACGAGGGCTATAATTATAATAAGGTGTATGCGCTCGCTGGCCTCTTTCTCCTTCAGCGCCATCTCGGCCTCCAGAGTTTTGAATTTCACCCCATACTCTTCAGCCTTGCTGTCGCGCTCACGGGCCATGATGCTGTCTTGAATCACTGAGGCGCGCGTGGTGGCCTCGAAGGCGTGGCGGTAGTCACCCAGTGCCTTATACAGGTTAGCTTTGTTGATGAACAGCGTGCGATATATTTCGCTGATGGTGTCGTCTTGCTGTCGCAATTCCTCCTGTCGTTCGCTCAACTGCTCCACGCGGGCCTTGTTACCCGTCTTAACGTAGTAGGGCAGAATGTTGAACTGTCCTGAACGTGTCTTGGCGTATGATGTCTTCTCATAGCTCTCGGCAGCGCGTCGGGCCTCGTCCATGTGTCCCAGCTCCGCCTCGCAGCAGGCCAGCACGCAGTAGGCACCGCCCCGCTGTTTCTCGTAGTAACCTGCTGGCATCTTGATGCCCTTCTGCTCCATCTCGTCGATAAAGGCCAGTCGCTCGCGGCACACCTGTGCCCCTTCGGCATATTTCTTATTCTCGCCAAGCCTCTGGGCCAGCAGACTCATATAGTACGACGCTTTAGGCTGGGCACCTGCGTCGTCCATACTTCTGATGATGTCGATGGCTTTCCTCAAATACGCCTCGCCCGAACCTGGACGCTGCAACTCCATAGCTGAGCCTGCTGTGGCGTAGAAGGATGCCTCCTGGCGCTTAAAGCCACGCTGGCGGGCCAGTTCGATGCCTTCGAGTGCTGCGTTCAACGTCTCTTCGGCCTTTCCCTCCGTCATGCATAGCGTGCTGTAAGCATCGAGTGTAGAGATATAGACATCACTCGTCTTATCCAGTCCTTCGCGGTCCAGTACCAGCCGCATGTAGTGTCGGCCCTGCTTGCGGTCTTGCATACCCGTGTTATACACATAGCTGCGCATCATGTTACAGCTGTCCTGGGTCATCGTCCCCTTCATCTCGGCAGTATCGATAAGCCCTAGACACCGTTCCGGCTCCTTCACGAAGTGCATTTTAATAAAATCATAGGTATAGATGCTGTCGGCATCCGATACCATAACGGCGGTTGGCTGACTCTTTTCCTGACAAGCGCCCAGCGCCAGCAGTCCTGCGAAGATAAAGATAAGTTTTTTCATATTCTGTATGTTGTGTGCAAAGGTAGTGTTTTCTTCATAATCTGCCAAATGATTTATGAAGAAATCTCACCTTCCCATACGACAATATTCCGATGAAATGTAGAATTTGCGTAAAAAAAAGTAGTTTGTGCGTCGTGAGAACAAAATTGTGCGCCGTGAGAACATACTGTTTGGTAAAATAACGTATCTTTGCATATTACAAGTAAGATAAACTAAACCTATAAAGATATGAAACAGACTAAACACCTCCTATGGCTCGCCGCCTTCATGACCATTTTGTTGTGCCCGAGGCAAGCACGTGCCAACGACATGCTGTCATCCAGCCATTACCATGCTGAGTTAGTGGGCAACAACCGCATACGCATCACAGCCCTTGTCGCCGACCTAAAAGGCCATGACAGCTGGATGGATGCGGGAAGAGTCGTTGCTTACGAAAAACCTAATAAGGAAGGTACCAAATATTCGCTCATGACCATGTGGAACTCCAATCAGGATGAACATGATGCCTTTCCTGTAATTATGCTCACCAAAAGGGAAGGTTCCTCCGCTATTGTCCACAACGTGTACCGCGACCGTGACAGCCTGGTAGTTTACGGTACGTCTAAAGCCTATTATGTCAATGCATCGAACAACCATCAAAAGCCTTACGCCGTGGTTGACTACTACTGGGATCCTGGGCTTTCCGAAAAGACCCTGTATCTCTATATGGAGCTGGACATAGAGGGCCACGATGACGGTAGTCATACCTATGAGCTTACCAAGAACGGCCCCATTTACCTGCCGAAGAGGCTGAACCAAGAATCACTGGACCGTGAGGATTACAGTTTTTCGCGACCCAATGCCAAGCAAATAGCCTTTACCATGCCCCCTCGCGTCAAGGGAATAGCCGACCATCCGAAGTTGAAAGACTACTATCAGTTCGACAACTCCTATGAGGTCAAGCTGGAATACACGCTCAACGACGGGACGAAGAAGACTGAGACCAAGACATTCGACTGTGGCAGCAATGATTCGACGGTCTACATCAACATCAGCAGCGACAAAGGCAACTTCCAGAAAGTGAAGGCAACGGTGAAGGTCACCGACGGTTTGAAGAACAAGGAAACGTCAACCTACTACTACAAAGACACCTACAGCTACACCCATGATGCCGTAGTGCCTGCCGTTCCCAAACCCATCTCCGTGGCGGTGGAATACAACCAGTTCAGCAAGAAAAACAGGCTCATCTGGTCGCTGCCCAGTACAGGCAACTATTATAAGCAAGACCTGAGATACATCATTTACCGTCTCGAAACCAAGGAAAACGGCAATGCGCAGAGCGGAGCGAGCTGGACAAAAATAGCCATCGGCACTCCGAAGTCAGGAGAGACCAGCTATGAAGACGGAGGCATTGGAGTCAACAAATACTATAAGTACAGGGTTTTCATAGTGCCTAAAGCCTGGCTTGATAGCAACGAGACCAAGGTCGTTTTCTCAGGTACTGACAGCGACTATAGTCCTCTTTCCGATGCGCCCTCAAGCGCCATGATAACCTATCTGGGATACGTTGAGACCGACAATATGTCGACGGCCCCCCAGGTGAAAATCAAAGACTTTCAGCAGGACAAAACCGTGAAGACCAGCATCCAGCTGAAATGGCAGTACAGCCGTGTGCCAGTGAACGGCTCGGCCCAGTTCCAGGTGTGGCGCAAGGCTCCCAATGGCAACTGGGAGAACATAGGCAGTGCCTACGGCGATGCCGACCCCAGCGTCAGCTACTGGGCGACGTTCAACGACGAAACTGCTTCCAGCCGGAGTGTGACCTACAATTACGAAATCCGGCTCCCCCTGAACAATGGCGACAACATCATTAAGAGCGATACCATCTACGCCAGCCTGTTGGCAGGTACGGAGGTGACGGAGTTCGATGCCACCAAAGGCACCTACGAGAACAGCGTGCTGCTGCAGTGGAGTGCCGAGCAGTCGGGCACCGCTGCCACTACCTACGACTTGTTCCACCGTCAGGTTGACAGCGACGACTGGGCGGCCATCGGCTCTGTGTCGGGCACAGGCTCCACCTATTCCTTTGAGGACAGGAACGTGAGTGCCGGTCTTTACTACGAATACAAGGTGGAGGCCTACCAAGGCCAGCGCAGCGCCACGAATGTTAAGATTTACTCGAAGAAGAGTTACGGCTTCAGCCAGTCAAGCGGCGTCGTCTCGGGCAGCATCACTTACAACAACAGCAGCGCTGCGGTGGAAGGTGTCCGTGTGACGCTGACCTCAAACGACGAGATAGAGAGCAATGCCGCCCAGTCCTATTCGAAGCGGGTCGATGGTGCATCAACGGGTATTACCTGGCGGGCCGACACCACATCGATGGTGAAGGTTTTCGGCAATGACAAGGACTACACCGTGCAGATGTTTGTACGGCCCGATGCCGGCCTGAGCGTAGGTTCCGTCATCGCCAATGTTCCGAACTACGGCAAGCTGTATGTAGGAGCCATCAATGATGATGGCAGCTATCAGCTGTACAGTACAAGTACACAAAGAGAGTGCGTAACAAAAACTTTCACCAAGGCCACCCGAATTAGGGGAATTGCTGTGAGAATGGATGAGAATCAACCTTCTGTTGATACCAGTGATGGTGTCTATGTTTACTCTCGAAGTAAAGGAGCAGATGTTACAAGTAATTGGAGTGGGTCCATTATGGGAGCGTGGGGCTCGACTTGGGGGGGCATCGAAACCACCACATACGTCTACAGAATGCGAGTGGATTTACCTTCCCCTGTAACGGTCACTTTTACTAAAGGTACGTGTATAAGCTACGATTTGAACATTTCGCTTCAGCCCGACATCTATTCGTTGCTGTCATTAGCGTCCAGCCAAGGGCAAACGGCAGTCAGCGTGAACGACAGCACATCGATCAGTGCCACAAAGAAAAGTAAGGTGGTTGGGGCGAGTCTTGTCTCAGACCTTCCCGAACATTATGTTATTTACAAAGGTCATTTGGTCATTTTCAATGGCAACAAAGTCCCACCCTTAGAGACAACAGGAGATTATAGTTGGATGTGGAGAGACTATTTGCTTGACACAGGGGAAGAAATCGACGAGGATATCACCATGTCTAATGATGACGAAACTAATGATGACGAAGTATTACCTTCGCCCTACTTCTCCTTGGGTGGCTCTGAGGGACTGTTAAACGCCAACGCCTTCCACGGCTACTTCTCCGATGTGCGTGTCTGGAACCACCTGCTCACCGACAAGGAGAAGACCAACTACAACGACCGCGTGTTGAGCGGACGCGAGGCGGGCCTCATGCTCTACTGGCCTATGGACGAGGGCATGGACAAGCTGGTGTTCGACGTCAGCTACACCAACGACGTGCCCAACGGCCGCCATGCCACCTTGGGAACCAACATCACGTCGAAGCAAGTGATACCCTCCTACGAGCAGCTCTCGCGCTACGGCGTGACCAATGCCAATGGCGAATACACCATCCGAGGCATACCGTTCATAGGCTCGGGCACCACCTACACCTTCACACCGTCGAAGGGCATACACACCTTCACGCCCACATCGCGCAACGGATTCATCAGTGCCAGCTCTCTGGCGCTGAACAACTACGACTTCACCGACAACTCGGCCTTCACCGTCAAGGGCACGGTGACCTACCAGAACACGAACATTCCCGTGGATAGCGTGCAGTTCAAGATTGACGACAACTATGCCTCAACCAGCGAGGGAGTGGTCACTACCGACGTCAACGGAGAGTACACCATCAGCGTACCCATCGGAGAGCACCGCATCGAGGCCTACAGGAACGGTCACAGGCTGACGGCCTTCCCCTTGAAGGAGGGTGAGACCTACAACTTCATGCAGGACGAGGTGGTCAACTTCACCGACTCCACACTGGTGAACGTCACCGGGCGCATCAACGGAGGCTACAAGGACGAGAACGAGCCGTTAGGCTTCAGGCGCAGCACCAACCGCATAGGACAGGCCGTGCTGAAACTCAGCCTGGACCGCGACGTGCAAAGCTCGTTCAACTACCTCACCGACGAGCGCGGCAACAAGACCTTCGGCACCACGCCTATCAGCGTGGAGAGTGCCACAGACAGCATCAGGAGCACGGCCTACCGTGGAGCGGGAACGGCGACCGACAACAGCAACACCAAGTTCATCTACATCGCCACCGACCCGGCAACGGGCGAGTTCTCGGCCATGCTGCCTCCGCTGAGGTACAAGGTGGAGAGCATCACCTTCCCCAACGACGAGAAGGGCGACGGGGCCATGTACAACAACCTGAGCCTCTTCACGCAGAACCTGCCGGTCATCAACGCCACGGCCACCGACGAGAATTCGCTGAAGTGCGACTCGCTCACCTATAATGCTGATGATGAAACAGCATCCAATACACAATACTATTATTATACAGCCAAGTTCATGCGCCAGCTGCGCAACGAACCCCACATCACCGTCACCCAGAAAGACATGAAGTACGGGGCCTTCGGAGCGGAGAAGGTGACGGCGCTCAATCCGATTACCAGAGACGAAACAGAGGTGACAGTGGTGACTTACGATGACAACGCCAAGAGCTTCAGCTATGACTACGGCTACCCGCTGTTCTGCCAGAACAAGATGTACTCGATGATGATCGGAGTGAGCGAGACGTACACCAACGTCGATACGAAGGCCGTCTTTGCCGAGGTGCCCCGCGACGCCGTCATCACGGTGGAGAACGAGGGCAGCTGCTCGACCGCTGTCGTGGCAGAAGAGGTGGACTATGAAGGCGAGCATCTGGTGCCGGGCGACGTCTATGAAGTGTCACGCTTCACTTGTGTGCCCGACGCAACAGGCACCGTGGGCTACCACTGGACGGCCGGTTTCCCCAATGTGAACGACAATTTCGTCCGCCATCTCACCATCAGCGCCGAGGTGAACGGACGTGAAACGATGTGGAAGGCCCCGGGCAGCCAGTCAGGTGCCCTTGACATGGTGGTCTTGGGCGGTCTCTCCACGGGGACAAACTTCGTGACCGAGGGACCTGACTGCATCGACATGGTGATACGCCGCCCACCCGGCAGCACCAGCTACGCCACCTGGGCTACCGACTCTGTCGTCAGCTATAATTATATGTCGTCAAAGAACTGGGGCTATACCGACAGTGGAGGTATCATTGCTGAAGTAGGCATTGTAATGTCTGTCTCATACAATACTACATTAATTTCAGTGGGTACTGAGATAGGCGCCGGCGTTAGAAATGACCATCGTGAGGATGAGGTGTGGGACAACAACTATTCCACAGGAAACGGACATTCCTACTCTGTGGCGGAAGCCTTGTCGACGCCAGCCTATGACACCTACACCCAGAACAACGGCGACACCTACATAGGCTGTAAAACCAACCTGCTCTTCGGAAAGGGCAAGGCTGTCAACCTTTTCAAGCAGACCGATGGCTCATACAAGCTGGATTGCCAGGAAACCATTTGCACCGGTGAGACTTTCGGCACCACCTTCGTCTATCCCCAGCAGTATATTGAGGATGTGCTGATACCCAACTGGCTGATGCTGAGGGACAACTACCTGACTCATGTCACCGATACCACCACCGCCACAAATATTCCCACGGTGAATGGCAGGGTGATGTTCTATACCCCCCTCAACAAAGGCGACAAGGACTGGGGAAAGGTAGGCACCTACAAAATTGTCAACGGACTCGGGGCAAATGCCCAGTATGCCGATTCCGTGCAGCTCTGCAACACCCATATCAACAACTGGAGAAACCAGATGGCCGAGAACGAACGCGACAAGCTGAATGTGTTCGGCGACGCAAAATACCTTGACAAGAACTATAGCATTGCCGGCGGCACCAGCGTCAGCCAGACCATCACAACCACCGTCAGCGAGGAGGAGCAGCAGGACAGTTCACATTCCTACACCAAAAACAACGACTTCCGTGTCGGATTTTACGCCAGTGGCGTCCGAGCCGAGTATCAGCACCAGTGGAACAAGACAAGCGGCACCAAGACTGCGGAAGGCAAGGAGACGTCGAAGAGCAACACGTTCACCTGGGTGATGAGCGATGCCGAGCCCTCAACGGCGCTGTCGGTCGATGTGTTCAAGTCGAAGCTGGGCTGGGGACCCGTCTTCCGCACCCGTGGCGGACAGAGCAGCAATCCCTACGAGGGGGCCACCTACACCAAGTACCACAACCCGGGTGTCCAGCTCGACATGGCCACCATGCGTGTGGAGAACCCCGACCTGCGTGTCGACGGGGCCACGACGTTGACCAACATCCCGTCGGGAACGGCTGCCAAGTTCAACCTGAAGCTCGTCAACGCCAGCGAGACCAACAATGTCTGCACCTATAAGCTGGAGTGCGTGGACGGCACCAACCCCAAGGGCGCCGTGCTCACCATCGACGGCTATGAGCTGAGCAGCGGCCACGAGGGCCGTACCTTCAGGATGGAGGGCGGTCAGACCATCGACAAGGTGCTCTACCTGTCGCAACCGGCGGGCGACCGCAGCGTCATGGACTTCGAGGACATCAAGCTGGTGCTGAGGTCGCTGAACGACACCTCTACCATCAGCCGCCCCGTAGCCATCAGCGTCCACTTCATCCCGGCCTCGGCCACCATCGACATGGCGGTGAACCGCACGGTGCTGAACCGCAGCGACTATGAGAACAACGGCGGCTTCTTGGTGACGATGACCAACCTGAACCGCCAGGACGAAGGACTCAAAGGCATCCGCGTGCAGTACCGCCGCAAAGGCATGAACAACTGGTCGCTGGCTAAGGAGTGGCAGATCAAGAAAGACGAGGACGATGTGCTGCCCCCCGATGTGGAGGAGCTGCCCGAAGGGGCCCAGTTCTCAACGGCTGTGACCTTCGCCGAGGACGGCATCTACGAACTGCGGACACAGACCTTCGGCATGTACGGCTATGAGGAGGTGACATACGCCACCGACATTGTTGAGGTGACGCAGGATCTGCGCGGTCCGAAGGTGCTGGGCTCGCCCTATCCGCAGGGCACGTCAGACTATGTGGATCGTGGCAACATCCACCTGACCTTCAACGAGGCGTTCAACACCAATGCGCTGAGCAAGAGCGATAACTTCATCATAGAGGGTAACCTGAACAACGCCATCTTCGGCAAGAACCAGGTGAACAACCCCGACGTGGCGCTGCAGCTGGAGAGCAACGGTGTCAAGACACAGTCGGCCTATCAGCTGGCAGGCACCGACCTGGCCGTCGAGACCTGGATATACCGTCAGGGCGACGGAAACATTGTCCGCATCGGCACTGAGAGCCAGGGGCTGGCCTTCGGCACGACCGACGACGGCAAGGCTCAGCTCACCGTGGGCAGTGAGGTGTACACATCCGACGTGAGCATCCCCGAAGGCAAGTGGGTCTATCTGGCGATGACCTATAACCGCAACGGACTCACCGACAGCCATGCCACCGTCAACGCCATCTATGCCGACGATGCGCACGACAGACCGGTGGTGCTGTTTGAAAACAAGACAACAGAGATGCTGGACGGACAGGGCAAGCTCGCCGTCGGCGGAAACGGTATGGTGGGACGCATGCGCGACCTGGCCTTGTGGAACGTGGCCAAGGACATCGACCAGCTCTACGTGAGCCGCGAGGAACTGAAGGCGGCCTACGTACCAGGACTCCTTGGATACTGGCGCATGGACGAGGGACACGGTCTGACACTGGTCGACAAGGCCCGCTCACGCAACATGGAGATGACCGACGAGAGCTGGTACATCAACAACCGGAACCTGAGTGCACACCTTGAAGCCAACGACTCACTGGCGGTGGACATCAGGACCTTTGCACCGCGCAATACTGACAACTTCGCCATTGAGATGTGGTTCCGGGGAGAGCAGGCTAAGAACGGAAATGCCAGCCTGCTGAACATTCCTCAGAACATCAGCGTGGGATTCGAGGACGGCAAACTGGCCATCAACACCTACGACATCGTGAAAACTGGCGGCGTGGAAGAGGTGAAGCCCAAGAGCCATGAGGTGCTCAGCAACACAGACTACAGCGATAACAGCTGGCACCACTTCGCACTGAACGTGCGCAGAGGCATGTCGGCCATTGCCTATGTGGACGGAAAAGCGGTGAAGACCATGCCTGAGTCGAACATTCCGGTTCCTGCCGGCAGCATAATGTACGTAGGACAGAAGTTCTGCGGCGACGTCGATGAGCTGCGCATCTGGAATGCATCGCTCATGGGCAACTCCATCGATCAGCACCGCTACGAGCGACTGGACAACAGCTATGCAGGACTGGTGGCTTACTTCCCGTTCGAGGACATCCACCGCACGCAGACGGGAACGGTAATCACGGAGTTCAAGACGGACAACTTCGGAACGGCCGGGGAGCTGTTCTCCATCAAAAACAGCGAATTGCCCGCACAGGGCATCACGGCTCCGGCACTGCTGCCTGGCTCACAGCGCATGCGGCTCGACGCTACGGAGTTCGACTTCACTGCCTCGGACAAGGAAATCTATCTCTCGTTCCCCGATGACATGCTGCCACGCATGGACGGCAACGACATCACCATCACGGTGAAGAACGTCAAGGATGAGCACGGTAACGTGTCGGAACCTGTGGAATGGACCTTCCGCTGCAACTGGTCGGCACTGCGCCTGACGCTGGACAACGACCGTGTCAGGAAGAACTTCGACGAGACCATCACCGTGGAGGCTACCGTCGCATCGGCCAGCAATGCTGCAGAGGACTATGAACTGGTGAACCTGCCCTGGTGGCTGAAGACCGGCGACACCATCGGAACGACCGATACCGAAGGCACGACGCTGGCGTTCACCATACCGGCCAACATCCCCGTGGGACACTATCAGGACTATATCTACGTCAAGGACAAGCAGGGCATCGTCAGAAGCAGCAACCTGAGCCTGGTGGTGACGGGCGACGAGCCTGACTGGAGTTTCGACGCAGGACAGTACATGAGCAACATGACGCTGACCGGACAAATCTACGTCGGCAACAGGATGCTGGTGTATGAGGACTCGAAGATAGGCGCATTCAACGCAGCAGGACAGTGCGTAGGCGTGGCACGACCGGTATATGTTCCCACCCGCGATGCCTACTACGTGAACCTTGTCATCTATGGCGAGACCAACGATAACAGTAAAAATAACTGCGGCTTCCAGCTCTACGACAGCTCTACGGGCATCACCTGCCCGCTGGTGCTCTACCAGATGCCAGGCGACGACACGGCATTGAAAGACTCGCTGACCTTCAGGTCCAATGACATACTGGGCAGCTACGATAGTCCTGTCAACTTCATCGCGACGGATGCCATCAAGCAGCAACGGCCACTGGACAAGGGATGGAACTGGGTGTCGCTCTATGTGAAGGGAATGGACAGCGACTCGCTGCATGCCAACTACGTCTTCAAGCCTGACGTAATCAAGATGATGTATGAGGTGAAGGGACACACGGCAGGTGACAAGCCTAAGTTCAACGACCAGACCATGAGCTACGAACTGTTGGGTATGCTGGATTCGCTGGCTGCCGGACAGATGTACAAGGTCAGGATGAAGGATGACTACTACTTCAGCGTCATCGGAAAACCCGTCGATGTGGAGGAAACCAAGCAAACCATCAGAAGCGGATGGAACTGGATAGGCCCGTTGACCAGCTATGTGATGCCACCCGATGTGGCCTTTGCAGACCTTAATCCCCAGAAGGGTGACATGGTGAAGAGCCGCACGAGCTTTGCCCAGTATAACGGCTTCGTATGGGAAGGCATGTTGCAGGAGATTGCTCCGGCATGCGGCTACCTCTATCTGTCGAAGGCTGGCGAGTCCAAGGACTTCCACTATCCGAAGGTGACGCTGCCGGCTATACAGGCTGTCAGCAGAAAGGCTGCGGCTGACGACGAACGTCACTGGACGGTGGACGACATCAACCGCTTCCCCGACAATATGACTGTGCTGGCGAACCTGACAGCACCTGACGGCATGGAGATTGACGATGCGGAGATGGCGGCATTCATCGATGGCGAGTGTCGTGGAACCGTGAGGTGCAAGGGAGGATACTACTTCCTGACCGTGATGGGTATCTCGGCAGAGGACACCTACAAGCCTCTGACGCTCAAGGCCTGGTACCAGCAACAGGAGTACTCCGTCGCCGGAGCCAAGATGACCTTCGTGAGTGATGCCTCTTACGGTTCCTTCGACGAGGGTGTGGTAGAGCTGTCGCTGATGCTCAGCTCTGGTATCAACAGCATTACGGTAGGAAGCGAAGGCCAGGACAACTGGTTCGACCTGAGTGGACGCAAGTTGCAAGACGAGCCTGCCAAGAAGGGCGTCTATATCAAGAACGGCGAGAAGAAGGTGGTTAAGTAGTGCCATTTACAATTGATAGACAAATTATATATTTCATTATGAAAAAGAAAACATATATTTTCCCGACCATGAGGGTTGCCAAAATGCCGACGAGGAGCTCTATCCTCGCAGGAAGTGCCAAGGCCAATAGTGTCAATGACAGGGAAGACTATAAGGTAGATAATAGCAATCCTTTTGCTGAGTGATAACAATAAACATTTAGGGACAACATGAAGACAATAGTATATAACAGTTTGTTCATCATGGCATTGCTGATGGGAGTGATGCTGACAGGGAGTTGTTCGAAGGATGATGCTCACGGCGGGCATTCCGATATGCCGGTCTCGCAGTTCTTCACCACGACTCTGAATATGGGAACAGTACGCTCGGTCAATGCCGACGGCAAGACGGTATGGACCGTGGGAGAGCAGATAGCTCTCTATTATCAGAAAACGGACGATTCTTTCGCTACGGCAACGGCCAGCGTGACGGAAGTCAGCGAGGGGGTAGCCACCATCACGGCGACACTTGTCAGCGCGAAGAACGGTAGCGCGGTAAAGTTCGTCTATCCTGCCGGACTGATGAATCTTTCGGACGGTACCCTTGACGCCAGTAAGCTGGCCAGTCAGCACGGAACACTTGCCGACATCAGCGCCAACTACGACGGTGCCACGGGCAGTGCTATCCTGGCCACCGACGGCACCACCTGCAGCACTACGGCGACGGTAAGCATGGTGAACCGTGTTCTCATCGGCAAGATTACACCCAAGCTGAACGGTAATGCCATCGACGGCATCATAAGGCTAACCATCAACGACGGCACGAACAGCTACGTCGTGACACCGTCATCGGGGACGTTTGGTACCTCTGGCATCTATGTTGCCATGCTTCCCATGAACAACCAGTGGGTGTCGATGACAGCAAGCACGGACGATAAAGTGTATGGTTTCGGCGGCAAGAGGATTTCGCTGGAAGTGGGCAAGTTGTATAACAATTTAGCCATCAGCTTCTATGATCTTGTCATCCTGAACGACCTTGAAGCTGACTACACCATAGAAAACGGTAGGGTAGTGGGCGGCATCCTTGAAAAGAATGTGAAGGTTTCCATTGCTGACGGTGCCACGGTGACGTTCAGAAACGTGAGCATCAATGCCAATGGTGGTTGGACCAGTGGCGACTATGCCGGCATCACCTGCCTGGGCAATGCCACCATCGTTCTAGAAGCTGGAACGACGAACACCGTAAAAGGATTCGCTCCTGACTATTCCGGCATCTTCGTGCCCTCAGGCCACACGCTGACCATCAGCGGCTCAGGAACTCTCACTGCCAGCAACAACAACGGCTATGGCGCAGGCATCGGAGGTGGAAATAATATCCCCTGCGGCAACATCGTGATGGAAGGCGGTACCATACAAGCCACAGGAGGCAAATGGGCTGCAGGCATCGGTAGTGGCAATAATGGCAGCTGTGGCAACATCACCATCAAGAATACGGTCACCAGCGTCACAGCTACCAAGGGGGCAGAGGCTCCCAACAGCATCGGTGCAGGCTCTAATGGCAGTTGTGGCACGGTGACTATTGAAAGCATGAACGTCGTACAACAGTGATGGTGGTGAAATTGTTTCAACAGTAGGCTCGCAGTCTTCTGATAATGAAGGACTTGAATCTCGCTTAACGAATTATCAGAGCGGGTCGGCATCACTATCACAAACCTTTCGAAACTAAAAACAGGCAAGGCTAAGGCTATACGCTTTACGACACTTGATGCTATTTGCAAGGCATTGGATTGTACACCGGCTGATTTGTTGGACTATAATAACGAAGAATAGCAGATGAAAAGAGCTTTTATTCTTGCGATACTAATTGCCATTATGACAATAGTATCGCCAGTATCGGCACAGACCACTGTCAAGGGACATGTGGTTAATGAACGAGGTGAAACGGTTGAATACGTGAGTATTGGTTTCGAGGAAGATAATGTTGAGGACCAATCGTCCAGCGTTGGAACTATATCGGATGCTAAAGGCAACTTTGAGTTAGAGATACCTGCCAATCGCAAGAACGACTTGGTGTTTACCCACGTGTCATTTCAGGAGGCCATTGTCCCTTACGAAACATACGCCACCGGACAGCAACTAACAGTCACGATGAAGGACAAAGTGGTCGAGCTGGCCGAAGTCGTAGTTGGCAAGAAAAACAAGCCACAGAAGATTGTAGGTAAAGCTATCAGTGGACCAGTGGCATCATTCCGTGGAAAAGGCAAGATTGATGGCGCAGAATGGGGGCCTGTGTTCAAAAGCAAGAAGGATTACGTCATCAGCGACATTCTGCTGACCATTAAAGGCATCTCATACCAATGGTGCGTGCTTAGTTTCAATATCTATGAGATACAAGGTGGCAAATTTGTGAACATCCTCAATAAGCCCATCTACCACCGGATCGAGAAAAGCAACAGCAAGCAGCGACTCGACATCCAACCAGAAGAAACCATCGTGCTGAGAGGAAAAAGGAAATACTACATTAGCGTAATGGTAGTTGACAGCGACCGCTATGGCATTCTTGATATGCAGTCACAATTCAAAACCAGTTATGCCCGTAATATCACCAAAGGCAAGAAGCGGAAACTACCCATTGGGCCTGCCATTATGGTTCAAGGTTATGAGATAGAGCATTAACCTTAAGTTGTAGTCTTGGGCAATGCCGAAGTATGTTTTTTGCGTTAAAATAACAAAAAACATGCGTGGCGGTGCAGTCTTTTTCTCCGTCGTTGGACTTAATATATAGAGACTTTATGTTGACGATGGAGATAACACGGCTGATAGAACGGTGCAGACAGGGGGATGCGGATGCCCTCGGAGAACTGTATAAGGCATACGCCTTGGTTGTCAAGCCAATCACCGAACCCTTTTTCATTGCCTCTACTTGCCATCTCCTTCATCTTTGTGACGAAGCTATTGAAGCTCGTCAGCAGCTCCTCGTAGGTACTGCGCTCAATTGAAATTACTTCCATGTCTGTTTAGTTTTTGAAATTTGCGAGCAAAGGTACATCATGATTTCCAGATAGGTTCTTTCTGAAAATTCTCTGTTGTGAAATAACACTTCAGGGAAACAAAACCCTAATGTCTGCCGAGCTTGCTTATCAGAAAGCAGGCAAGCATCTTTGTGTGGCACTCCACAGAAAAGTGCGTATTAGGCTACACCCTTCTATGGCATTTCATGCTGTATTCTGTGCGGAATG
>CAMVAI010000006.1 GCA_947165435.1 uncultured Prevotella sp. | reverse complement strand
TCGTGGAGCAATGAGTAATTTTCATGGAGAGGCTACTAATTTTCATGGAGAGGCTAGTAATTTTCATGGAGCAATGAGTAGTTTTCGTGGAGAGGCCACTAATTTTCGTGGAGCAATGAGTAGTTTCCGTGGAGAGGCTACTAATTTCCGTGGAGAGGCCACTGGCGGAAACCAGTAGCCTCTCCACAAATGGATTGATAATAGAAATGAGCATCAATTTCTTTCCTAAAAAACATCTATTTCTTTCCTAAACAGCATCAATTTCTTTCCTAAACAATATCTATTTCTTTCCTAAACAAAAAAGGGGGAAATGAAAAAAAACGGAGGAAAAATGCCATTATGTCAATGAAACTTTGTAAATTTGCGGCACTTTAATCATGGAAAGAGAAAAAAGACCCTTCTGGATAACCTACATACGGCAGCTGCACGACTGGCGCGTAGAGCACGTGAGCGACAAGATGTTCCTACTCATCCTGGCGTTCATAGTGGGACTGCTGTCGGCCGTGGCCGCCTTCGTGCTGCACGGTCTCATCAACCAGATTGTGAGGCTGCTGACCGGCCACTTCGCCACCAATACCTATAACTGGCTCTACCTCGTTTACCCCGTCATCGGCATCTACCTGACGTCGCTGTTCGTGCGCCACGTGGTAAGAGACAACATATCGCACGGCATCACCCGCATCCTGTATGCCATCTCGTCGAACCGCTCGCGGCTGAAGGCCCACAACACGTGGTCGAGCGTCATCGCGTCGGCCATCACCATTGGCTTCGGCGGCTCCGTGGGTGCCGAGGCCCCCATTGTGCTGACCGGCTCGGCCATCGGGTCGAACCTGGGGAAGCTGTTCCGCATGGACAACAAGACGCTGATGACCCTGGTGGGCTGCGGTGCGGCCGGTGCCATCGCCGGCATCTTCAAGGCCCCGATAGCCGGACTGGTGTTCACGCTGGAGGTGCTGATGATCGACCTGACGATGGCGTCGCTGCTGCCCATCCTGGTGAGCTGCGTGACGGCGACGTGCTTCACCTACATCCTGAGCGGCAACGACGTGCTGTTTTCTTTCCACCTCGACAACGACTGGACGGTGCAGCGCGTGCCCGCCACCATCCTGTTAGGCGTCAGCTGCGGACTGGTGAGCCTCTACTTCATCCGCGCCATGAACGCCTGCGAGGACATGTTCGCCCGTTTCAAGGACAAGCCCTACGTGAAGCTGGCGATAGGCGGCGTAATCCTGAGCACGCTCATCTTCCTGTTTCCGTCGCTCTACGGCGAGGGCTACCACAGCATCAACCTGCTGCTGAACGGCAAGACCGAGGCCGACTGGAACCAGATACTGGACGGCTCGCTGTTCTACGGGCATCCGGAATACCTTATTATATATATAGCCCTGGTGCTGCTGACGAAGGTATTTGCCACCTCGGCCACCAACGGCGGCGGCGGCTGCGGCGGCACGTTCGCCCCGTCGCTGTTTATCGGGTGCTTCACGGGATTCCTCTTCTCGCGCCTGTGGAACATGCACCAGGTGGGGGTGTATGTGCCGGAGAAGAACTTTTCGCTGTTAGGCATGGCGGGCGTGATGTCGGCCGTGATGCACGCCCCGCTGACGGGCATCTTCCTGATAGCCGAGATCACCAGCGGCTATAACCTGTTCATGCCGCTGATGATTGTGTCGGTGTCGGCCTACCTAACCATCAACATCTTCGAGACACATAGCATCTACGGCATGCGGCTGGCCCGGCAGGGGAAGTTGGTGACCCACCATACCGACCATGCCGTGCTGACGCTGATGAGCCTCGACACGGTGGTTGACCACGACTGCCAGACGGTGGGGCGCGACATGGAGCTGGCGCAGATTGTACACAAGATCAGTCGCAGCCGTAGCTCGGTGCTGCCGGTGACCGACGCCGCCGGTAAGCTGCTGGGCGAGATCGACGTGATGAACATCCGCCACGTGGTGTTCCGCACGGAGCTGTACCACCACTTCAAGGCGCACCAGCTGATGGCCGAACCGGCGGCGGTGCTGTACCACGACACACCGATGACGCAGGTGATGAAGACCTTTGAGCGCACACAGGCCGACTGGCTGCCGGTGGTGGATAGCGACCGGCACCTGAAGGGGTATGTGTCGAGGCGGCGGCTGTACGACATGTACCGCAAGACGGTGCATGAGCTGAGCCAGGAGTGACATCTTTTTTAAATAACAACGGATTGAACGGATGGAACGGTTTTTTTATAACAACGGATTAAACGGATTGAACGGATTTTTTATAACAACACATATAAGAAAACTATGAAAAGACAGATTCTATTATGCCTGACAGGCCTGGTGGCCTTGACGGCCGGGGCACAGAACATCCAGCTGCACTACGACTTCGGACGTAACATCTACACCGGCGAAGAGGCCGGACGGTCGAAGATGACCATCACGCTGGAGCAATACAAGGCCGACAAGTGGGGCTCGTGGTTCTACTTCGTAGATTTAGACTTGAGCCGACACTTCGCCGAGAGTGCCTATGCCGAGATTTCGCGCGAGTTCAAGCTGGGCAAGCAGTCGCCCTTCGCCGCCCATGTGGAGTATGACGGCGGACTGAGTCGCAGCGGCAGTTTCCAGCAGGCTGCCCTGGTGGGTGCCGCCTACAACGGACATACGGAGGACTATGCGAAGACATGGTCGGTGCAGCTGCTGTACAAGCAGTATTTCAAGAGCTACGACGACACACGGGCCTACGCCAGTGCCCAGCTGACGGGCGTGTGGGGTATGAACTTCCTGAACAACAAGCTGCGCTTCGCGGGGTTCATCGACCTCTGGCGCGGCGAGAAGGCCAACGGCCACGGCTGTCTGGTGATTCTCTCTGAGCCGCAGCTGTGGTATAACTTCACCGAGCATTTCAGCGTGGGCACGGAGTGGGAGTTCTCGAACAACTTCGTGTATAACAGCGACCCGGAGAGCGGCAAGACGTTCTTCTGGAACCCCACGGTGGCGGTGAAGTGGAACTTCTAACAGCAAAGACAGAAATATGAAGAAAGAAGACTTGAGGATCGTGTTCATGGGAACACCGGAGTTTGCGGTAGCCACGCTGCAGGCACTGGTGGAAGGAGGCTATCAGGTGGTGGCAGTGGTGACACAGCCCGACAAGCCCGTAGGACGCCACGGCTCGGTGCTGCAGCCGTCTGCGGTGAAGCAGTATAGCATGGCGCACGGCATCCCCGTGTTGCAGCCGGAGAAGATGAAAGACCCGCAGTTTGTGGAACAGCTGCGGGCGTACCGTGCCGACCTGCAGGTAGTGGTGGCGTTCCGCATGCTGCCCGAGGTGGTGTGGGCCATGCCCCGGCTGGGCACGTTCAACGTACATGCCGCCCTGCTGCCGCAGTATCGCGGTGCGGCACCCATCAACTGGGCCATCATCAACGGCGAGACCATGACGGGTGTGACCACCTTCTTCCTGGACCACGACATCGACACGGGGCGTATCATCCTGCAGAAGCCGTTCGCCATTCCCGACGACGCCGACGTGGAGTATGTCTATGACGGGCTGATGAAGCTCGGCGCCGAGGCATGCATGGAGACGCTGGAGCGCATCGTAGCGACCGACGGACAGCCGGAGACTATCGCCCAGGAGGATATGCTGGCAGCAGCGACGGAGGACCGGAAGGACGGACAGGCGGCGACGGAGACAGCGGTGCTGAAGACCGCCCCGAAGATATTCAAGGAGACGTGCGAGGTGGACTGGACGAAGACCGCCAAGCAGGTGTATGACTTCGTGCGCGGACTGAGTCCCGTGCCGGGTGCATGGACCACCGTGACCATGCCCGACGGGAAAGAGACAGTGCTGAAGCTCTACAAGACGCGCAAGACCGGAAAGCCAGGTCGAAAGCCCGGCATGCTGGTGGTGGACGGCAAAACACTATACCTGTCGGCGGCCGACGAACTGCTGGAGGTCGTAGAACTGCAGATGGCCGGGAAGAAACGCATGGCCGCCCGCGACTTCGTGAACGGCATGAAAAACCAGCGCGGATAACGCGATAAAAAATATTTGACGAAAGGTATAATAAACAGATATGGCTGCGCGTTTTGATAATAGAAACACCAAAACAAGAATGCCTATGCAATATTTTACCCAAGAAGATTTTCAGCCCCGCAAGTCGTCAATCCTGTTCGTCAAGCAGTTTGCACGGATGTATGTCAACGCCAAGAACCCCGAAACGACGAAGATGTGTCTGAACTGAACCGAAGAGAAGAAGAAATGGCAACATTAGTTTCCCCGTCGCTGCTGTCGGCAGACTTCCTGCATCTGGACAGCGAGCTGGACATGATTAACCGCAGCGAGGCCGACTGGCTGCACTACGACGTGATGGACGGTGTGTTCGTGCCGAACCTCTCGTTCGGGTTCCCCGTCCTGGAGGCGGTGGCCCGCAAATGTGAGAAACCCCTCGACGTACACTACATGACGGTACACCCCGAGCAGTACATCAGCCGGACGGCCAAGCTGGGCGTGATGATGATGAACGTACACGTGGAGGCGTGCCCCCACCTGCACCGCACGGTACAGGAGATTCACGATGCCGGCATGAAGGCCGCCGTGACGCTGAACCCCGCATCGCCCGTGGCACTGATAGAAGACATCATCGGCGATGTGGATATGGTGCTGCTCATGAGCGTCAACCCCGGCTTCGGCGGTCAGCAGTTCATCGAGCACACGCTGCAAAAGGCCCGTCGGCTGCGCCGCCTGATAGCCGAGAGCGGTTCGAAGGCACTGATAGAGGTGGACGGCGGCGTGCAGGGCGAGACGGCCCCGAGGCTGGTGGACGCCGGTGTGGATGTGCTGGTCAGCGGCAGCTATGTGTTCAAGAGCCCGCACCCGGAGCAGACTATCCACGAGCTGAAAAGCCTGCGCCCCGCCACGGTGCAGACGGTGTAGGGGGCTATGGATGCTATAGATGCTATAGAAACTATAGATGCTATAGATACTATAGATGCTATAGATGCTATAGATGCTATAGTGCGGCTGGGCCTATAGTTCCATGTTCAGGTGGATGCGGTGCTGGCGGGCCATGCGCCGCATGTTGATCAAGGCGTAGCGCATGCGCCCCAGTGAGGTGTTGATGCTCACGCCGGTGGTCTCGGCAATCTCCTTGAACGGCATGTCCTGATAGAAGCGCATATAGACCACCTCGCGCTGCGGGGCAGGCAGTGCGTCCATGAGGTGGCGCACGTCGTCCATCACCTGTGTGTTGACATACTCGTTCTCGCGGTTGATGTCCAGCAGACTGTCGTCGCGCAGCTTGCTCAGGTCGTTGTCCTCGGTAGGCTCCACGATATGCTCGCTGTTCTGATGGCGATAGGTGTCCATGATGACATTATGCGCGATGCGTGTGAGCCAGAACGAGAACTTGCCGCTGTCGGTGTAGCGGCCCTCCTGCAGGCGCGAGATGACCTTGACGAAGGTGTCCTGGAACACATCGTCGGCCAGCTCAGGGTCGCGGACCATGAACAGGATATACGCATAGAGCTTCTGTTGATTGCGAGCCAATAACTCGTCGAACGCCCTAAAGTCTCCTCCTACGTAAAGCAATGCCAACTCCTCGTCGGCAAGGCTTGCATAATTCTTCATACTTTCTTTTCTTCTTTATCTTCTGAAGTAGAGTTTATGTCGATAGGCGAGCAATATTTTAGACGGTTATTAACAATTTTTTATTTATTTGCCTGCAAAAGTAAGTAAAAATATTAATTCTGCCAAATAAAAGCGTGAAAAAAATGCCAGATTTCAAGAAATTGTTGTATCTTTGTACATCATAACAAACACACAACGATAAACATATTGACAAAATGCTGAAACTATTTGTGCCGGGACGCCTGTGTCTGTTTGGAGAACATACCGACTGGGCGGGCCACTACCGCACGATGAACGCCGACATCCTGTCGGGAGCCGCCATCGTGACCGGTATCGAACAAGGCATCTATGCCGAAGTAGAGCCATCGCCCATCTTCGAGATGTACAGCGATGCGCCGGAAATCAACGACCTGTGGCACGACTTCTCGTGCCGCATGAACGATGCCGAGCTGAAACGCGTAGCCAAGTCGGGGTCGTTCTTCTGCTACTGTGCCGGTGTGGCATCGTACATGCTGGAGTGGTATAAGGTGGGCGGCGTGCGCATCCGCATCACCGCCATGACGCTGCCCATGAAGAGCGGCCTGTCGTCGTCGGCGGCCATCTGTGTGCTCGTGGCCCGCGCGTTCAACCTATTATATAACCTGAACCTGAACACGCTGGGCGAGATGAACATCGCCTACGTGGGCGAGCTGCGCACGTCGTCGCGCTGCGGCCGACTGGACCAGGCGTGTGCCTTCGGCGTGAAGCCCAACCTGATGACCTTCGACGGCGACGAGATAGAGGTGAAGGCGCTGAACGTGAAGAAGACCCTCTACTGGGTGTTTGCCGACCTCTGTGCCGAGAAGGACACCATCCGCATACTCTCCGACCTGAACAAGGCCTACCCCTTTGCACAGAACGACGCCGAGCGCGACCTGCACCGGGCGCTGGGCGAGTGGAACCACGACATCGTAAACCGTGCCATCGGCTACATGGCCGAGGGAAAGGTGGAGCAGTTGGGCGCCCTGATGACCGAGGCTGAAGAGCAGTTCGAGCGATACGTCACCCCCATGTCGGCCGCCCTGCAGGCCCCGAAGCTACGCGCTGTGCTGCACGACCCACAGATACAGCCGCTGATATACGGCGGCAAGGGTGTCGGCTCGCACGGCGACGGCTCGGTACAGTTCCTGGCTCGCAATGCCGAGGCCCAGCAGCAGCTGATAGACTATCTGAACGCCGAGGGCATGAAGGCCTACCCGCTGACCCTGCAGCCCGTGCATACCGTGCGCCGCGCCATCATCCCCGTGGCAGGTTTCGGCACACGACTCTACCCTGCCACCCGTGCGCTGAAGAAAGACTTTTTCCCCATTCCCTGTCCGGACGGCATGGTGCGCCCGGTCATCCTCATCCTGCTGGAAGAGCTGGTGAAGAGCGGCATCGAGGAGATATGCCTGGTGTTAGGCTCGGAGGAAGAGCGCATGAAGTATGCCGAGTTCTTCGAGCGGCAGCTGTCGGAAGAGCACCTGCGCAAGCTGAACGCCGAGGCCCGCGAGTATGAGAACCGCATCCTGGACATCGGCAAGCGGCTGCGCTATGTCTATCAGCACGAGAAGCGCGGCTTCGGACATGCCGTCTATCAGGCAGCGGAGTTCACGCAGGGCGAGCCGGTGCTGCTGCTGCTGGGCGACACGCTCTACCGCAGCCATAGCAACAAGCCGTGCGCCCTGCAGCTGATAGAGAAATACGAGCAATACAACCGGCTGATGGTGAGCATACACAGCGTGCCGCTGAGCGAGGTGAGCCACTACGGCATCCTCAGCGGCATCTGGGAAGACAAGGACCGCACGATCCTGAACGTAGGCACGATGACCGAGAAGCCCAAGTCGAGCTATGCCGAGGAGTTTCTGGGTGTTCGCAACGGACGGGGCGAGAAGGAATACTACAGCGTGTTCGGGCAGTACATCCTGACGCCCGAGGTCTTTGCGCAACTGGCCGACGACATCGCCAAGGCCGATGCCGACAACGACCCGCAGCGTGAGATAGAGCTGACGGCGGCACTCGAAGCGGTGCGCCGCCAGCATGGCATGACGGGCGTGAGGCTGAACGGCACCATGTACGACATGGGCAACCCCACGGCCCTGCGCCGCTGTGTATCGGAATACGCGGCGGAATAGCAGCGCTATCGCGCCGCTACCGCTGGTAGGCCTCTTCGGCGCGCCGCAACAGGTAGCGGCCGTAGTCGTTCTTGGCCATGGGCTGTGCCAGCACCTTCAGCTGTTCACGGGTAATCCAGCCGCGCTTGAAGGCAATCTCCTCCAGGCAGGCCACCTTCAGGCCCTGGCGCTTCTCGATGACCTCGATGAAGGTGGAAGCCTCCGACAGCGAGTCGTGCGTGCCGGTGTCTAACCAGGCGAAGCCGCGCTGCAGCGTCTGCACATGCAGGTTGCGGGCGTGCAGATACTCCTGGTTGACGGTGGTAATCTCCAGTTCGCCGCGTGCCGAGGGCTTGATGTGCTTGGCAATATCCACCACACTGTTCGGATAGAAATAGAGGCCCACGACGGCATAGTTCGACTTCGGGTGCTCGGGTTTCTCCTCGATGCTCAGGCAGTTGCCGTCGGCATCGAACTCCGCCACGCCGTAGCGCTCGGGGTCGTTGACATAATAGCCGAACACGGTGGCCTCGCCCTGCTGCTCGGCGCGCTGGACGGCATCCTTCAGCATGCCGGTGAATCCGCTGCCGTAGAAGATGTTGTCGCCCAGCACGAGGCAGGCACAGTCGTCGCCGATGAACTGTTCGCCGATGATGAACGCCTGCGCCAGACCGTCGGGCGAGGGCTGCTCGGCATACTCGAAGCGCACACCCAGGTCTTCGCCGGTGCCTAACAGGCGGCGGAAGGCCGGCAGGTCGTAGGGTGTCGAGATGATGAGAATCTCGCGGATGCCTGCCAGCATGAGTGTGGAGATGGGATAATAGATCATGGGTTTGTCGAAGATGGGGATGAGTTGCTTAGACACTCCCTTCGTGATGGGGTACAGGCGTGTGCCGCTACCTCCTGCTAATACGATACCTTTCATTGTTACTGGTGTTTTTTTAGTATTTATAAAGATACAAAACGTTTGTCAAGAGGGTGACTGCTATGCTTCTTTTTTCACGTAGCATACCAGGGTGTTGTAGCCAAAGACCTGCTGCGAGCGCACGCGGACGGCGGCGGGCAACCGGGGGGCGGGTGTGCCGTCATCGACGGTCAGCGAGCTGTTGGTCTCTACACGTATCTCGTCCCACAAGCCGGCCTGGAGGAACGCCTCGTGCGTCTGGCGGCCCCCCTCGACGATGAGCGACTGAAGCTGGTGCTGGTAGAGGTCGTCCATGAGCAGCGGCAGCGGTCGGTCGTGGGTCAGCACGATGCGCTTAGGGTCAGGGCCGTGCCAGTGGCGCACGGTGAGCTGCGGATGTTCGCGCACGTCGGTGGTGTGGCCCACGAGGATGGCATCCTCCTCGGCACGCAGCTGGTGGGAGAGCATCAGCGTATGTTCGTTGCTGATGGTCAGGGGCTTGAAATGGTCGTCGAGGTAGCCGTTGGCCGTCTGCGCCCACTTCAGGATGATGTACGGACGGTGCTCGCGGTGATAGGTGAAGAAGCGGCGGTTCAGCCACTGGCACTCTGCCTGCAGCACGCCTACCGTCACGTCGATGCCGGCATCCTGCAGTCGCTGTATGCCACGCCCCTGCACCTGACTGAACGGGTCGATGCAGCCCACCACGACACGGCGCACGCCCCGGCGCACAATGAGGTCGGCACAGGGAGGGGTCTTGCCGTAATGCGAGCAGGGCTCCAGCGACACATAGAGGGTGGCGTCCTTCAGCAGCGGCTCGTCGTCGGGGTGTACGGCGGCAAAGGCATTCACCTCGGCATGGGCCTGGCCGCAGCGCACATGGTAGCCCTCGCCGATGATGCGGCAGTCGGCCGACGTTGCTGGTCGGTTGTCACCGTCAGCGTGCGGACTGTCGGGGGCCACGATCACGGCTCCCACCATGGGGTTGGGCCGCGCACCGTGGATGCCGTTGGCTGCCAGTTGCAGGCAGCGGTACATGTATCGTTCGTCGTTGGTCATGGCTTCATCTGTCAAATGGTTTCGTTTCTTTTGGTGCAAAGATACATAATTTTCACAATTCTGCAATGATTAATTGGCGGATAATCGTTGGTTATTGAAAAATATTTGCTATCTTTGCCGCGATTTTGAGCATTTTCACAACATCAAAGATAATATAAAGATGAAAAAACACTTACTTTCAAGCCTTTTACTGGCTGTGGCGTTGAGCAGCAGCATGCTGTTCACGGCTTGTTCGAACACTGACAACATCGTTCCCGACATCCCGGGTAACCATGAGGTAGAGAAACCCAAAGCACGCATCACCGAGACCATCCGCAAGGACGAGGCCAAGGCTACGGTGTACAACATCGAGTATCCGTCGGTTGACCCCTACGGCAATGTCTGCATGCTGTCGGGGTCGGTCATCGTGGGCGACGAGCTGGAGAACGACGGCAAGCAGGCACGCGGCATGGTGCTCTACAACCACTTCACCGTGTTCCAGAAAGAGCAGTGCCCCACCCTGGGCGACCTGGGCGTAGCACTGAAGGTGGTGGGCAGCAAGCTCATCTGCGTGGCTCCCGACTACTACGGCTTCGGCAGCACGGGCGACAAGAACCAGGCCTACTGCATGTCGCGCACCAATGCACAGAACAGCGTGGACTGTCTGCTGGCAGCCCGCGAGCTGCTGAAGGAGAAAGGCTACACCTGGGGCGAATTCCTCTTCAACCTGGGCTATTCGGAAGGCGGCCAGACGTCGATGGGTGTGATACGCCTGTGTGCCGAGAAGTACCCCGACATCAAGATTACACACTCCATCTGCGGTGCCGGACCCTACGACATCGGCGAGACCTACCACCAGCTGGTCAAGGCAGGCACGACCTCGATGCCCTCTACCGTCATCAGCACGGCGCTGGCCTTCAACGAGTATTACCGGCTGGGACTGAAGAATGCCGACATGTTCAAAGAACCCACGCTGAGCAACATTCCCGTCTATCTGCTGAGCAAGAACTACAAACGCGGCGACTTTGAGGGCACGCTGGCTTCCGAAACAATCAGCGAATGGTTCCAGCCCGCCATGTTAGACTTCAACAGCGAGCCGTCGAAGAAAATCATGGAGGCACAGGAGAAGGACAACCTGTCGAAGGGATGGAAGCCTCGCGGCAACGAGCGCATCAGCCTGATACACAACAAGCTGGATGCCTGCGTGCCCTACTCGAACACGACCAAGATGGCCGAGTTCTTCAAGGCGAACGGCTTTACGATTGACGAGGGCACTACCGACAACCGCTATGTGGATGGCAAGGTATTTGTGTATTCCATCAACATTCCTGCCCTGTCGAAAACGGTCGGTGCTCACGAGGTGGCGGCTCTTGCCTTTGTCACGGAGCTGATAACCGTCATCACCCACTATCTGGAAATCGCCCCATGGTTCACCCTCACTGCTGAAGAGCTGCAAGGTGTATAACGACTTGTGGCGCCGACTGGCGCATATCTACGGAGAGAACGAGGCAAAGGCCATAGCGCGCTTAGTATATGAGGTGCGCTATGGTCTCTCTTTTGCCGACCTGCTGATGGGGCGCGAGGCCAATGTGCCGCAACAGGAACTGGAAGACATCGCCCAACGGCTGGAGCGGCAGGAGCCGGTGCAGTATGTGCTGGGGCAAGCCGACTTCTGCGGGCGCACGTTCCACGTCGATGAGCATGTGCTGATACCACGGCCCGAGACGGAAGAGCTGTGCCGATGGATTGTGGAGGAGGTGAGCAGCGAGAGACCGTGCGACAGCGAACAGCTACAGAAAACAAACGGCGCACTGTCCATTCTCGACATCGGTACCGGCAGCGGCTGCATCGCCGTCACCCTGGCCGCCGACATTCCACAGGCCCGCGTGACGGCATGGGACATATCCGAAGGAGCCTTGCACGTAGCCCGGGGGAATGCCCGCCGCCACGGTGTCAGCATCGCCTTCGAGCGCGTGGATGTGTTAAGCCTTGAGCACCCTGCATCCGGCACCCAGTCTCCGTCGCCCGGCACGGAACACCTGGCATCCGGCACTCAGCCTCCGTTGCCCGGCAGTTACCACCTCATCGTCA
Organism: uncultured Prevotella sp.; assembly: GCA_947165435.1. Lineage (GTDB taxonomy): Bacteria > Bacteroidota > Bacteroidia > Bacteroidales > Bacteroidaceae > Prevotella. Next base: position 53,266 of record CAMVAI010000006.1, on the reverse strand, counting down.
GCAATCCGCCCTATATATGTAATAAGGAACGCGCAAGCATGGAGGCCAACGTCTTGGAACACGAGCCGCACGAGGCCCTCTTCGTACCCGACGACGACCCGCTGCTGTTCTACCGCGCCATCGCCCGCTATGCCCTCACGGCATTAGCCCCCGGCGGCTGGCTCTATTTCGAAATCAACCCCCTCTACGCCGATGCCCTCTGCGACATGCTCCGCTCCTGCGCGGCGCCGTCTTTGCCCGCCCCACCCTGCGTGGCGGCTTCTTCGCCCGCCCCTCACTGTGCGGCGCGGTTTTGCCGCGTCGAAGCCCGCCAAGACGCCTACGGCCGCCAGCGCATGATAAGAGCACAACGCCAAAACACCCCACCCCCGCTATGAAAAAACAGAAAACCGAACAAGACGCCTACCTCACCCTGGCAGCCCTCTGCGCACAGGCCGAGCACTGCCAATGGGAAATGACGGAAAAGATGCGCCGCTGGGAACTGTCCGACGAGGCACAGGCCCGCGTCATGGAACGGCTGACCCGCGAGCGCTATGTCGATGACGAGCGGTACGCCCGGGCCTTCGTCAACGACAAGGTGCGCTACAACAAATGGGGCCGCCGCAAGGTGGAGCAGGCCCTGTGGGCAAAGCACATCGACGAAGACATCCGCCAGCGGGTGCTCGACGAGGTGACCGACGAGGAATACCTGCGGGTGCTGCGCCCCCTGTTGCAGCAGAAGCGGCGCACCACCAAGGCTCCCGACGAATATACGCTGAACCGCAAGCTCGTACAGTTTGCACTATCGCACGGCTTTACGTTCGACATCATCCGGCAATGTCTGGACGTGGAAGACGACATCGACGAGACAGACGCCCTACCGACAGCAGATGATTGACAACAGCAAACGGCAATGACCAACTGGCTGACCAGGATTCTCGACTTCATCGCTCCGCGCCAGTGTGTGGTATGCGGCAGCCGACTGGCACCCACCGAGCGGACACTCTGTTCGGCGTGCCTGCTCTATCTGCCACGTACCGCCTTCCAGTTCACGCCCGACGACAATGCCATGGTGCAGCTCTTCTGGGGGCACACACCCATCCTGCGGGCAGCGGCACTTATCTACTACCAGCCACACTCGGAAATGGCACAGATAGTCTATGCCATGAAGTACGGACAGCGGCCGGACATCGGCGAAGACATGGGGCGGCTGATGGCCAACGAGATGCAGATAGCGCATTTCTTCGACGACATCGACCTGCTGCTGCCTGTACCCCTGTCGCGCAAACGCTTGCGCCAGCGCGGCTACAACCAGAGCGAGCAGCTGGCCGTCGGCATCAGCGACATCACGCGGCTGCCCGTGGTCACTGGCGTGCTGCTGCGCCGCCATTTCCGCCAAAGCCAGACCTCGCTGAACCGGCAGGAGCGGCAGGAGAATGTGGCCGGCATGTTTCACCTGAAGGACGACACGCCGTTGTGCCACCGCCACGTGCTGCTCATCGACGATGTCTGTACCACAGGGGCCACGCTGACAGCATGTGCGGATGCCCTCAAGCAGGTCGAGGGCATCCGCATCAGTGTATTGACGTTCGGATTTACGAAGAGCTGACACGCTCCACCTACCGGCAGGGACCCGGTGCCCACGAGACCGGCAGGGACCCGGTGACCACGAGCTACCGGCAGAGCCGTACCTCGCTGATGCGCGGCGTCTCCTTGCCCGGCTCGGCAGCAATCTCTATCCTTATCTTTCCCTTCGCCAGTGTGGCGGGCAGTGCCACCTCCATCGTCGGTTCACGGTCAAAGGCTTGCTCGGCAACCGGCTGTCCGCCGACAGACAAGCGTACCTTCTGCCGGTCGTTCCCTACCCTTGTCAGCCGTATCGTCTTGGCACCGTCGGCCTTCATCTCGTAGCTGAACGTGCTACGCGTGCGCCGCCAGTGAGCTCCGTTGTCGCTGCCGTTCCAGCTCTGCGGACCGCTGAAGAAGTGGTCGCTCTCCGACTGCTGCTCACCACAGAACACCTTGTCTGTCGTGCGGCTCTCCAAGGCTTGCTGCGCCTGTTCCTCGCGGACCAGCTGTTCCTTGCGTGTCTGCCACTGGGCAGCGGTATATAGCGGGAAATAAATCTGATAGCGGCATTCGTACAGCCCGTAGAACGGCTCTAACAGCATGCCTTCGTACTGTGGCAGCGTCAGGCCGGTGAGACGGAACGTCATCGGACGGCCTTCCACCGCCTGCAGGTGCGACAGCAGCGTGGCCGAGTCGCCCACGATGGCTGGCATCTGCGAGAGCGGAATCTGCGGTCCGGCGGCAATATGTCCGCCGCGACTGTCGTCGGCAAACATGCCGTCCTGCCGGTCGGTGCCGGTCTTGGCGGCCAGCACGATGGGTCCGTAGAGGAACGAGTATTGCGGTTTGCCGTCGGGCGTCGTCATGGCAGTCAGGTGCATGGGCAGGTCGATGCGGATGCGGTCGCCGTCTTTCCAAGTGCGACTGACCGCCAGATAGCCGTTCTCTACAGCGGCCTTCACCGACTTTCCGTTCACGCTGACGGCAGCTCCTTCCGTCCACCACGGCTGGCGGATGCGCATCGTCATCTTACGGCTGCGCTTCAGCTGCAGGGTCAGTTCGGTGGAGGGTTCTTGCGGAAAACGGTTCTGCTGCGTCACCGTCATGTCGCCCCACGTCAGCACGGAGGGGATGAAGAGGTTGACAATGAGGTCGTTGCCGTCGTGGGCATACACCATCTCGCCGTAGCGGGCGGGATTCTCGATGCCCGTGCCCACACAGCACCACATGGAGGTCTGCGGCTGCGAATAGACCCGGTAGTGGCCCGAGCGCATCGGCGTGAAATAGACGAAGCCACCCTGCACGGGATTCATGGCCGACAGGATATGGTTGTAGAGTGCCCGCTCGTAGTAGTCGATGTACTGCTTGTCGGCGGATGTCTGGTAGAGCATCTTCGACAGGCGCATCATGTTATACGTGTTGCAGCTCTCCGGCCCCTGCTCTGAGGCCAGCAGCTCGCTGAAGTCGTTGGTGGGATTGAAGTGCTCACGCATGGAATTGCCGCCGATGGACACGCTGCGATGGTTGATGACGACATCCCAGAAGAAGGCCGCCGCACGGTTCCAGTCGTCCAGGCCCTCCACGTCGGCAATGCGCTTGTAGCCAATGATTTTCGGTATCTGCGTGTTGGCGTGCATACCCGTCAGGCGGTCTTCGCCGCGCAGCAGCGGGTCGAGAATGCGTTGGTCGCTGAACTGGTGGGCCAGCCGCAGGAAACGCCCCTCGCCGGTAATGGCATAGACGTCGGCAAACGTCTCGTTCAGTCCGCCATGCTCGCTGACGAGCATCTGCTGTATCTGGGCATCGCTGAGCGCGCTCACCTCACGTACCATCCAGTCGGTCATGGCCACCAGCATCTGGCGTGCCTGTTGGCGCCCGGCCACGAGCCATGCGTCGCGCAGGCCGGCATACATCTTATGGATATTGTACAGCGGCACCCACCGGTCGTTCAGCCCGAACGAGCCGGCACGGATGTCGCCACGGGCTATCTGTTGCCACATCTGTCTGCCACCCGGCACACCGCACAGGTAGCCGTCGCCGGCAGCCTGCTGGCACCGGGCGAGTTCGCCGAGCATGTAGTCCATGCGCCGCTCTATCTCCTGATGGCCGGTGGCGGCATACATGTAGCTGAGTGCCGACAGGTAGTGCCCGCCGATGTGGCCGTCCAGGCCGGTGTTCTCCCAGTTGGTATAGTTGTCGGCCTTGGGTGTCAGTCCGGCTTCCTTCAGATAGGGGGCCAGCAGTCGGTCGGCATCCAGCCCCAGCAGATAGTGGATGTCGGCCTGCTGGTTGCGCAGGAAACGGCTGTCGGTGAGACGTACCTGCGATATGTCGAAACAGCCGATGCGCTGTGGCAGCGGAGCAGCGGGGCCCGCCGTCCACACAGCGGCTGCCACCAGTGTCGTGATGATTCGTCTCATGATGCGTTACCTTATTTTCCCAAGCGGGCCTCCACCACGTTCACCACATAGTCGCCCAGCTTCTCGCATTCCGATACGAGGTCGGTGTACATGGTACCGATGGCATAGTCGTACTGGTGGTCGTTGATGGCCTGTATGTTCTCTGACTTCAAGCGGTTGCGCATCGAGTTGATGTCGTTCTCGATGCGGAACGTCTCGTTGATGTCCAGCTCATCGCGGCGGCCGGACAGCGTGCGGTTCATCTGCGTCAGCGAGCTATCAACCAGCGTCATCATGCCGTGCAGCTCGTCATACTGGTGGGCGGTGAAGTCCTGGTTCGACTGCAAGCGGCGGTTCATCGTGCGGGCCAGATTGAAGCAGGCATCGCCGATAGACTCCAGCTCACTGATCTGGCGCATCATCTGGCGAATCTTCCACTTCGTCTCGTCCGACAGGTGGGCATCGCCGACCTGCTCCAGGTAGCGGGCTATCTCAATCTCCATGTTGTCGGAGATGCCCTCGTATTTCTCGATGCGCGAGTAGAGCTTGGTAAACTTGTCGGTGTCTTTCTCCGTCAGCAACTCCTGAGCCATGCCGAACATGCGCTGCATGCGGGTGCCGAAGACGCCAATCTCCTTCTGTGCCTGCAGCACGGCGATTTCCGGCGTCTTGATGATACCGCTCTGGATGTAGAGCAGACGGGTGTCTTCCTCTTCGTCGTCCTTCTTGGCCTTGATGACGCGGCACACCAGCTTTTCTATCTGGGGAATGAACCAGATGAGTATGCCCGTGTTCACCAGGTTGAAGCAGGTATGGAACGCGGCCAGCACAAAGCTCAGCTTGGCGGCGTTGGCCAGGAAGGCGGCATTGCCGGCGGCTTCCTTGGTCATGGTGACGTCATATCCCACCAGCGAGCAGACCATATCGACAAAGGGGCGGAACACGATGAGTATCCAGCAGACGCCGAACAGGTTGAAGAACATGTGGGCAAAGGCGGCGCGACGGGCCTGCGTGCCGGCCGAGAGTGCCACGATGTTCGACGTGACGGTGGTGCCGATGTTCTCGCCCATCACGAGTGCGATACCTTGATAGATGGGCAGCACGCCGCTGGAGCAGAGTATCATGGTGATGGCCATGACGGCTGCCGACGACTGCACGCACATGGTCAGTATGCCACCGATGAGCAGGAAGAGCAGCGTGGTGGTGAAGGCCTGCGGGTCGAACGACGAGAAGAAGTTGAGCACGGCCTGGTTCTCGCCCAGGTGCATGTCGATACCCGTCTGTCGCAGCGTGCCCAAGCCGAGGAACATGAAGGCGATGCCGAACAGGAAGTCGCCCACCACGCGGTTCTGCTTGCGGTAGATGAGGATAATGGCTATGAAGAATGCCGGATAGACGAAGTCGGTGATATTGAACGAGAAGCCTGCCGACATGATCCAGGCGGTCAGCGTGGTGCCGATGTTGGCACCCATAATGACCGATATGGCCTGGGCCAGCGTCAGCAGTCCTGCCGACACGAACGACACGGTCATCACCGTGGTAGCCGTCGATGACTGCACGGCGGCGGTCACGCCGACACCGGTCAGCATGCCGGTGAAGCGGTTGGTGGTCATAGCTCCTAACACGTGGCGCAGCTGCGGACCAGCCATCTTCTGCAGGGCGTCACTCATGGTTTTCATACCATACATCAACAGGGCCAACGAGCCTAACAGGCGGAAGGCCAGCAACAAATAGTCTTGCGAATTGTCTGCCATCTTGATATTTCTGTTTTAATTGATTAAGCTATTGTTTTGAACGACGGTACACCTTAATTTATATACGCGTGCGCATGTAGGTGCGGTAGCCATAGACGATGATGACCAGGAAGCACACCATCGGCAGCACGAACGACAGGTTGACGGCGGGCATGCCCCACAGCTCTTTCTGGTCGATGACGGCGGCCTGCAACGGGGGCAGCACCGAGCCGCCCAGAATGGCCATAATCAGTCCGGCGGCACCAAACTTGGCATCGTCGCCAAGGCCTTGCAGGGCGATGCCGTAGATGGTGGGGAACATCAGCGACATGCAGGCCGAGATGGCCACCAGACAGTAGAGTCCGCCGCGCCCGTCGATGAAGATGACACCCGCCGTGAGCAGGGCTCCCACACAGGCCAGCACGCCCAGCAGCATGCCGGCATTGATGAACTTCAGGAAGTAGGTGCATACGAAGCGGCTGCTGACGAAGATGACCATCGCCGCGATATTATACTGCTGCGACAGCACCTCGGCCTGCTGCTCGGTCATGCCCTCCAGCATGAACACGCGCGTACCATATTGTATGATAAACGTCCAGCACATAATCTGCACACCCACATAGAAGAACTGCGCCACCACACCCTCGCGATAGTGGTGGATGCGGCTGATGCGCTTCAGCGTAGAGAGCGGGTGGACATCGTGGTTCTTGTCGGCATTATGGGGCATCTTCGTAAACCAGATGACCACAAACATCAGGGCGATGATGGCACCGATGGCCAGATAGGGCGTGATGAGCACCGACAGGTCTTGGTCGCGCATGGCGGCAAACTGGGCGTCGTCCAGCAGGGCACGCTCGTCGGTAGAGGCGGGATGCAGGCGGGCCTGGATGAAGTTCATGGCGACATACATGCCGCAAAGCGACCCCATCGGGTTGAAGCACTGCGCCAGGTTCAGGCGTCGGGTGGCGGTGGCCTCATCGCCCATCGACAGGATATAGGGGTTGCACGATGTCTCCAGGAACGACAGTCCGCAGGTGAGTATGAAATAGGCCACGAGGAAGGGGTAGTACATACCCGTCCATGAGGCGGGCAGGAACAGCAGCGCCCCGGTGGCATACAGCCCGAGGCCCATGAGCACGCCGGCCTTATAAGAGTATTTGCGTATGAACATGGCGGCGGGGAACGCCATGGCAAAGTAGCCGCCGTAGAAGGCCACCTGCACCAGCGCGCCGTCGGTGACGCTCATGCGGAAAATCTTCGAGAATGCCTTCACCATCGGGTTGGTGATGTCGTTGGCAAAGCCCCACAGGGCAAAGCATGACGTGACGAGGATGAATGGAACGAGGTAGCTCACCCCGTCCTTCGAGAGTATCGAGTCGCTCTTGTTCATGGTGTAACAGATAGTTTTAGCGTTTTCCGCCAAGCGGTTTTTTTAATATTACTTGCAAAGGTATAACAAAAAGTGCAAAACGCCAAGAGTAAGCCCCATTTTTTTCGATTTTTCGCTCATGCCATTGCTCTGTACTCACACAGGATCTGTCACTGTCGATACATGATAGTAATTGAGAGATATTCTGCGAAACATTTGGTGGTCTTGAAAATGTTGCTTACCTTTGCAGCTAAAAGAAAACGATGACTGCTGGCGGCTACAAACAACGCCGAGGTGCCGATAGGCATGTACGTCGGAAACAAAAGGTAAACAGTAAAAAGAGCACGATGGAATATATGTCACAAGAGGGCTACGACAAACTGGTAGCCGAACTGAAACAGCTGGAGAGTGTAGAACTGCCGCGCGTGAGAGAGGCCATTGCCGAGGCACGCGACAAGGGCGACCTCAGCGAGAATTTCGAGTATCATGCCGCCAAGCGCGAGCAGGGGCGACTGCTCAGCCAGATACGTTTCAGGCAGCGGGTGCTGGAGTTTGCCCGCGTCATCGACACCAAGCGGCTGGGGTCTGACGTGGTGGGGCTGCTCACGCGGGTGGAGATGACCAACCTGGCCAACAATGCCAAGATGACATACACCATAGCCAGCCCGCACGAGGCGAATCTGCGCGAGGGGAAGATTTCTATTAAGTCGCCCATCGCCCAGGCCCTGCTGAACAAGAAGGTGGGCGACGTGGTGGAGGTACGAGTGCCCGCCGGTGTACAGAAGCTGCGCATCGAAAGCATCACTCTGTAATTTTGTTTAGGAAAACGTCTGATACTTTAATAGGAAAACGTCTGTTACTTTAATAGGAGAACGTCTGACACAAAAACAGTCCAAAATCCCTGAAAACATAGGGCTTTAATGGAAAGTACCCCGACCGCGAATCGGTAATAATTTATATATTATTGATATTCAATTTATTCACTCTGTTTCAAGCCTCAAAAGGTGTAGGAAAGGTGTAGGAAGTAACAGGATAGTGAACATGCTCATACTCCTCTACCAGAGACGAAATCTGGTTCAGCTCTATCATGTTGGGATTGGTCAGCGGTGTTTGCCCGTTGACCACCTTCAGCAGCTCATTGATTCTATCACAAGCCACCTTGTATTCCTTCTCATTGCTTATCTGTGCCATAATCTATAATTTCACATGGTCTTCCGATGGAGAAATGTTCTTCCAGTTACATTTTGGTGGCAAAGTTACGAAGATAATTCCGAAATACCAAACAATAGCAGATTATTTGTCGTTGTAGTGCCCCTCGACCTCGGCGATGAGCACAGTCACAACATCATCATAGATATCATAGATGATGCGGTCATGGGCTGCGACATGCCTTGACCACGTAATATCCCTGCCTCCCTTCAAAGCCTCCGGATGCCCTGTGCCGGTCCGGGGATGATCCATCAGCTCATGATAGATCTTCTGGTATTTCTTCCAGAGCTGCGGATTTGACTTCTTCCATTTCCGGACAACCTTGTCGGCTTCGGTAGATACCTTTATCTCATACATGGCTACATGGATTCAAAGTATCGGTCAATATCCTCATGTGACTGCAGCCTGACTGTCTTGTCCTCACGAAACTCCTGTCTGGCCTTCTCGATCTTTGCCGCCAGTGCAGGGGTAATCTCCAGGTCATCCTCCTCAACTGGAACTATCGTGTAGAGTTTGCTGTTCCTGCGGATATACACACGTTCCCCACTGTCAACCCGGTCAAACGAGGTGGCCATATTGCTTCTAAAGTCTCTCATTGTCAATGATGCCATAATAAATAAAAGTTTGGTTCTAGATGCAAAGATAGGCATAATTTCTCAAACCGCCAAACTTTTGTGTACTTATTTGTGTACACAATATAAAAATTGAAGAAACAAATTTTTTCCGACTTTTCGATTTACCAATGAAGATTAGAGTTTCCTCCGAGGAAATGGTATTTAACTCGGAGGAAACTCACGCTAACTACAAAGAAATTGGAGTTTACTCTACGAAAGCAAACCAACGAGGGTGGGTACCCCGACCGCGAATCGAACGCGGAACTAAGTCTTAGGAGGACCTTGTTATATCCATTTAACTATCAGGGCAACGCACAATGCGGAACGGCCGAAAGGCAGTGTTTTCCGTTTTGTGCTGCAAAATTACAAATAATTTATGAATTATACAGCATGAAGCGCAATTTTTTTCCATTTTTCGCCATTCTTGCTTGCTGTTTTCTCACTAATTTCGTAATTTTGCAGGATAAACATGTAAAAAGACACAAAAGAAATGGGAAAATTAGTCATCAACTCGTACGACGAGTTTGCCGCCCATCTGGGCGAGGAGTTAGGGAAGTCGGAGTGGCTGGAGGTTGACCAGGCGCGCATCAACCTGTTTGCCGATGCCACGCTGGACCACCAGTGGATACACGTGGATGTGGAACGCGCACGGGAGGAGAGCCCATATAAGAGCACCATCGCCCATGGTTATCTGACGCTCAGCCTGCTGCCCTATATGTGGGACCAGATAATAGAGGTACACAACATCAAGATGCTGGTGAACTACGGCATGAACGACATGCGCTTCGGACAGCCCGTCATCACCGGCAGCCGTGTGCGGCTGGTCACCAAGTTGCACAACATCCAGAACCTACGCGGCATCTGCAAGGCCGAAATCAAGTTCCAGATAGAGATAGAAGGCCAGCGCAAGCCGGCCTTAGAGGGAATAGCCGCCTTCCTGTACTACTTTAACAATTAAGGAGGCTGAATATTCTTCAATTGTTATGGGCTAACTGCTCATTGTCCCTTCGGTGCCTTTCGGCCATGTGCGGATAATCATTAAAAGCAATCAGCCCGCTCACCTTAAGCCGGTGAGCGGGCTGATTGCTTATATATTGTTCAAGGCGTGACGTTACGCTTTGGCAGGAGCCTCGGTGTCAGCCTCGCGGATTGTGCGGCCCATGACGAGGAATGCCGTAGGAGCAGCGATGAACAGCGACGACAGCGTACCGAAGACGACACCCAGAATCATAGCGAACGAGAAGCTGCGGATAGAGTCGCCACCGAGGATGAAGATACACAGCAGCACGATGAGCGTCGTGACCGAGGTGTTGATGGTACGGGCCAGCGTCTGGTTCAGCGAGTCGTTGAACAGCTGCTGACGGTCGCGCTTGCCATAGAGCTGGAAGTTCTCACGAATACGGTCGAACACCACCACCTTATCATTGATAGAGTAGCCTATCACGGTCAGGATGGCACCGATGAACACCTGGTCAATCTCCAGCGACATGGGCACCCAGCCCCACAATACCGAGTAGAAGCCGATAACCACCAGTGCGTCGAGGGCCAGTGCCACGGTAGCACCCGTAGAGTAGGCCACATTGCGGAAGCGCAGCAGGATGTAGAGGAAGATGGCGATGAGGGCGATGATGACCGAGATGATGGCACCGTAGGTGATGTCCTTAGCCACGGCAGGGCCTACCTTGGCCGAGCTGATGATGGAACCGCCCTGACGGACGTCAGGATTCTTGAACGCCTCGACGCTGGCCTGGCTGACGAAGCCGCCCTTCTTCAAAGCATTGTAGAGGATGGTCTCTGCCTGGTCGTCAACATCGGGATTGTTCGACTCGATGTCCCAGTTGGTGCTGACGCGGATGGTCTTGCCGTCGGTACCCAGGGCGATGACGCTGGTGTTAGCTTCCTTGCCGGCATTCTCGCCGACAGTGTTGACGAAGGCACCGTCGAGAATCTGGCGCACCTCTTCTACATGCGCCTCCTTGTCGAGCGTGACCACGTAGTTACGGCCACCAGTGAAGTCGATGCTCTGGCTCAGTCCGCGAACGGCGAACGACACGCAGAACAGCACGACGGCAGCGCCCCACACGATGAAGCTCTTCTTATAAGATCCCATGAAGTTGAAGTGGGCATTCTGCATGAGGTTCTTCGAGTAGCCGGTGACGAAGGTGAGGTTGAGCCACTTGTCCTTCTTCAGACGGTTCTCATAGACCAGACGGGTCAGGAACACGGCGGTGAAGAACGAGCAGAAGATACCGATGATCCACGTGGTGGCGAAGCCCTTGACAGGACCTGTACCGAAGAACAGCAGGATGAAACCGGTGATGAGTGATGTCACGTTCGAGTCGAAGATGGCCGAGAAGGCATTCGAGTAACCCTTCTCCAGAGCCTCCTTCATGCCGAGTCCGCGGCGCAGCTCCTCCTTGATGCGCTCGTAGATGAGCACGTTGGCATCGACGGCGGTACCGAGGGTCAGCACGATACCGGCAATACCCGGCATGGTCAGTGCCGCCTGGAACGACGTCAAGATACCCAGGGTGAAGAAGAGGTTGAACAGCAGTGCGATATCGGCCAGTATGCCGGGGATGAAGCCGTACAGCATGATCATATAGACCATCAGCAGCACGAAGGCCACGATGAACGAGATGACACCCTGACGGATAGACTGTGCGCCGAGCGACGGACCTACCACCTCTTCCTGTACGATGCGGGTGGGAGCCGGCATCTTACCGGAGTTCAGCGTGTTGGCCAGGTCCTTGGTGGTCTCGATGGTGAAGTTACCGGTAATCTGCGAGTTGCCGCCGTCAATCTGGGTGAGGATGCGCGGCGAGCTATATACGGCATCGTCGAGCACGATAGCCACGCCGCGACCGATGTTCTGCTTCGTGATCTGGCTCCAGCGGCGGGCACCGTCGGAGTTCATCTGCATCGACACAGAGGGATGGCCCATCTGGTCGAACTCGTCCTTGGCGTTGGTGATGACGTCGCCCTCCAGCGGAGCACGTCCGTTGGGCTCGGTCACCTTCAGGGCATACAGCGCGAAGATGTCGCCCTTGGTGTTCTCGCCGCCGAAGTCTTCGGGCTGGGCACCCCAGCGCAGCTTACACTCGGCAGGCAGCACCTGGCGGGCAATATCGCTGTAGATGACCTTGTTGACATCGGCAGTATCGCGGGCATTGGCATAGCCGACGATAGACAGACCCTGCGGGACGGGCTGCAGCACGGCGAGCAGGGGGTTCTGCTTCAGCGCGTCAGCCTTGGCCTTGGCATCGACCTTGGCGTCCTTCTTGCCGGAGGCCAGCTTGGCAGCCAGGTCGCCAGACGTGGCAGCCACGGAGTCGGCAGCCACTTCAGCCGTAGCAGTGCTGTCGGCAGCAGCCTCTTCGGCCTCTGCCTCACCGCCGGTGATGGCATATTTCTGGTTCAGCTGTACCAGATAGGGATAAATCTCTTGCGAGTTATAGGTCTCCCAGAACTCCAGGTTGGCCGAACCCTGCAGCAGCTTGCGCACACGCTCGGGCTCCTTGATGCCGGGCATCTCGACCATGATACGTCCCGACTGGCCTTCCAGCTTCTGGATGTTGGGCTGTACGACGCCGAACTTGTCGATACGGTTGCGGACGACGTTGAACGAGTTGTCAACAGCCGACTGCACCTCGGCACGCAGGGCAGACTCCACTTCCGAGTCGGACGACTGGGTGCTCACCTTGCCCTTCATCTGCTGGGTGGCGAAGATGGCTGCCAGGGGGCGACCGTTCGAGTTCTGCTTCCAGCGGTTGATAAACAGAGAGATAAAGTCATCCTGACTGGTCTCTTCGTCTTTCTTAGCTTCCTCCATCGACTTCTTGTAGGCAGCGTCGGTCTTATGGTCTGCCAGCACGTCAATGACGTCGGGCACCGACACCTCAAGAATCACGTTCATACCGCCCTTCAGGTCAAGACCGAGGCCGATTTCCATCTCGCGGCACTGCTTGAACGAATAGATTCCGCAGTACACTTTCTCGTTCATGATAGAGTCGAGGTACTCCTGACCGGCCTCTTCGCCCATGGCAGCAGCCTTACTCTCGTAGTGCTTGGTCACGAACGAAAAGGAAAGATAGAAGCAGCAAACGAGTATCAGAACGATTGCGACAAACTTTACAATTCCTTTGTTTTGCATGTTGTTTTTATTGTTTTTAATTGCTATTTCCCAATTTTAGCCTGCAAATATACGCATTTTTCTCCACACAGCGAAATTTATCAAGGAAATTCATGCTTTTTTCACTCTTTTCCATTAATTTTCAGCCAACAAAGCACCGGATAATGGTCGCTGGCATCGATTTTCCTGTCAACAGTGCAGTTGTACGGCGTCAACCTGTCGGAACAGAACACATGGTCTATCCTGAACGAGAAGGCTTTCTGGTTGAACGACAGTCCGATACCCTTTCCGGTGGCTACAAAGCAGTCGGTCAGCGTGCCGGCCATGGCATGGCGGGAATAGGAGATGGGGTTGTCGTTGAAGTCGCCGCACACGATGACGGGATAGCGGCTGTGCGCCTCGGCATAGCGGCGCACGGCCTCTATCTGTGCCGACCGCCTGGCATTGGCCTCGGCCAGCTTGATGAGCAGCAGGCGCGACTCGGCAGGCACGGAGTCGCGCTCCATCTCGCCCTTCAGTATCTGGCGGTACTGCCGGCGGTCGGCACTGTTCAGATGGCAACTCTCAAAATGGTTGTTCACCACCACCAGCGTGTCGCCACCCACCTTCAGCCACCATGCCACGCTGCCGTTGGCCTGCGACGCGTATGGGATGCGCTCGCGGCGCACGATGGGGAAGCGGGTGTGAATGCCTAAGGCATTGAAACTCTCGGAGTTCTTGCTGAGCACCAGCGTGTCGTTATAGGCAAAGGTCTGCTCGTAGTCCTTGAAGACATACCGTCGCCAGGAGTCAGCATCCTCCTGCAGGCAGACGATGTCGGGAGCCTCGGAGAACAGATAGTCGCGCACTACCTCGAAGCCGTTGTCGTATTTGTAGTTGCCGCCATAGGCACAGACATTATACGACAGCAGCTTGATGGCTCCGTCGGGCACGTCCTGTGCCGGGTGGATAGGCATATATATACTAATAGGTACATACGAGAGAAAGAAACCCGCTATGGGAATCCACGCCATGCGCCACTTGAAGGTCAGCCAGAAGAAGAGGAACAGCAGGTTGGCTAAGAGGAAAAACGGGAAGGTCATGCCAACGGTCGATAGCAGGGGGTGGTCGGCGGGATTGACACGGTCGCTATATCCCACCAGGCACATCACCACGACGGTGGCTATGTTAGCCCCCGCCAGCATCTGAACGACGAATTTCCCCAACTGCTTTATCACGTGTTACGGCTCTGGTCAAACAATTTCTGCTTCTCTTCCTTCGTCAGACTGTCGTAGCCGCTACGGCGTATCTTGTCGAGAATGGCATCTATTTCTTCCTGGTTCTGGCGCTTGCGGGCGTTGTACTCCGCGTCGGTCTCACGCCGCCCGGTGGGCTCGGCGTGCATGTTGCTCTTCTGCTGACGCTCGTCGAAGCGGCGCTTCATGTTTTCGAAGAACTCCATGCCCTTGCTGCGCCCGAAACTCTGACTGGAACCGGGGTGCTTCTGCCAGTAGCGTATCAGCAGGAAGCCGAAGAGCATGCCACCCAAGTGGGCCATGTGTGCCACACCGTCGCCGGAGCTCTGCAGGGCGGAGAACAGCTCGATGGCAATGTATCCGACAATGAGCCATTTCGCCTTGATGGGGAACGGAATGGGGATGATGAACAGCCGCTCGTTGGGGAATATCATGCCGAAGGCCAGCAGGATGCCATAGACGGCTCCCGAGGCTCCGATGGTGGTCCACAGGTTGATGTAGGAGTCGGTGGTGTATTGCACACCGCCAGCGTTCACATACTCATAGGCCGCCAAGCCCTGTATGGAGTAGTCGGCATACTGCACCAGCTCCTGTGTCAAGCCGGCTCCCAGTCCGCAGCAGATGTAATACACCAGAAACTTGTTCGGGCCCCACACGCGCTCTATCACACTGCCGAACATCCACAAGGCAAACATGTTGAAGAAGATGTGCATGAAACTGCCGTGCAGAAACATATAGGTGAAGAACTGGTAGAAGTGGAAGTCGCTGGCCAGGAAAAAATGCAGTCCGAAGAGCGATGTCAAATCGATGCCACGCAGTTCGAACACCCACGTTGCCATATATGCCAGAAAGTTTACCACCAGCAAGTTCTTCGTCATGGTAGGCATGTTGTTCATATTTACTGATTTACCTTTTTTCGTTTTGTATTTTTTATGCTTATCGAGCGCAAAATTACGAAAAATATCCGTTTTTTAGCACAAAAAAGCCGTCAGAAGTAGTTTTTTTCAATAAAAAAGCAATTTTTTTAGGATTTTTGTTTGTTTTCTGATAAATTCCGCTTAAATTTGCGTTCAGAAAACAACTTACTCTAATTAATAATTCATTTTAAACATCAAAAATTATGAACAAGACAGAATTAATTGACAAGATTGCTGCCAATGCCAATCTGGGCAAAGCTGATGCCAAGAAGGCTCTTGACGCTACCATCGCCGCCATCAAGGACGCTCTCGTAGCTGGTGACAAAGTACAACTCATTGGTTTCGGCACCTTCTCCATCACCGAGAAGCCCGCCCGCGAAGGCATCAACCCCGCCACCAAGCAGAAGATTACCATCGCAGCCAAGAAGGTGGCTAAGTTCAAGGCTGGTGCTGACTTCGCCGAGGCCGTAAACAAATAACATTGTCCGTTAAAAGAATGAAGAGGTGAACGCCTTCGTATGGGTGTTCACCTCTTTTTCTTGATTTTGCCTTTGGCTTACTTAGGCTGCTTGCCGATGTATGCCAGGATGCCACCGTCCACATAGAGCACATGACCGTTGACGGCATCGGAGGCATGAGAAGCCAGGAACACAGCAGGGCCGCCCAGCTCCGACGGGTCGAGCCAGCGTCCGGCAGGCGTCTTGGCGCAGATGAAGCTGTCGAACGGATGACGGCTGCCGTCCGGCTGACGCTCACGCAGCGGAGCAGTCTGCGGGGTAGCGATGTAGCCCGGGCCGATGCCGTTGCACTGGATGTTGTATTCGCCATACTCCGAGCAGATGTTGCGGGTGAGCATCTTCAGACCACCCTTGGCGGCAGCGTAGGCGCTGACGGTCTCGCGGCCCAGCTCGGACATCATCGAACAGATGTTGATAATCTTACCCTCCTTGCGCTCCATCATCTCAGGAATGACGGCACTGGCGCAGATGAACGGTCCGACGAGGTCGATGTCGATGACCTGCTGGAACTCGGCACGCTTCATCTCGTGCATGGGGATGCGCTTGATGATACCGGCGTTGTTGACGAGGATGTCAATCTGGCCTACCTCCTCATGAATCTTCTCTACCAGGGCCTTCACGGCCACCTCGTCGGTCACGTCGCAGACGTAGCCCTTCACGTTCTCGATACCGGCTTCCTTGTAGTTGGCCAGACCGCGCTCCAGTGCTGCCTCGTTGATGTCGTTGAAGATGATGTTCTTGATGCCGGCAGCCACGAAAGCCTTGGCAATGTTGAAACCGATACCGTAAGATGCGCCGGTAATCCAGGCGTTCTTACCTTCCAAAGAAAATAAATTTGCCATAATAGTAATACGTTAAAATGTTGTTTTGAGTTTGTCCTTGTTTTGTCGATTGAACTGTTTTAGTACGATAATCTTTGCAAAGATACTATTTTTCCATGAAAAAACATTCACTCTGCCATACGTTTTAAAATAGATTAATACTTAGGATAGGCAGAAAACGCAGAAACGGCCTCCGAGGGAGACCGTTTCCTGCTGTTGTCCAAGGCGGATTCGAACCACCACAAACAGAACCAAAACCTGTTGTGCTACCATTACACCATTGGACAATACCTGTGCGCCGACATCGCCTCATGAAGACGGGAAGTCGCATTTTGCGGGTGCAAAGGTAAGAAATATTTGGCATATCGCCAAATATTTCACCTTGTTTTTATTTTACGATCAGCAGATAGTAGTTCTTCTTGCCCTTTTGTGCCAGCAGATACTTGCCGTCTATCAGGTCGTCGGAGGTCACTATACGGTTCTGGTCGGTCAGCTTCTCTTTGTTCAGGCTGACTCCCCCACCCTGCACCATCTTGCGCATCTCGCCCTTCGAGGGGAATACGGGGGCCACGGTGGTGAACAGCTCGATGGCGGGCTGGCCTAACTGGTCTTTGTCAACCATAAACTGGGGCACACCGTCGAACACGTCGAGGAAGGTCTGTTCGTCCAGCTTCTCCAGCCCCTCCTTGGTCGATTTGCCGAACAGCAGGCTGCTGGCCTCAATGGCTGCGTCGAGGGCTTCGCGGGAGTGTACCATCACCGTCACCTCCTCGGCAAGCCGTTTCTGCAGCACGCGGCGACCCGGGTCGGCCTTGTGCTCGTCAACGAGCTGGTCGATGGTTTCCTTGTCCAACGACGTGAAGATCTTGATGTACCGCTCGGCATCGTCGTCGCTGACGTTGAGCCAGAACTGGTAGAACTTATACGGGGTGGTGCGCTGTGGGTCGAGCCAGATATTCCCGCTCTCGGTCTTGCCGAATTTCTTGCCGTCGCTCTTGGTAATCAGCGGGCAGGTAAGGGCGAAGGTCTCTACTTCGTTGCCCAGTGTGCGGCGAATCAGTTCCGTACCGGTGGTCATGTTGCCCCACTGGTCGTTGCCGCCAAGTTGCAGCTTCACGCCGTAGTGCTGATAGAGGTAGAGGAAGTCGTAGCCCTGCAGCAACTGGTAGGTGAACTCGGTGAACGACAGACCGTCGCGGGCCGTGCCGTTCAGTCGCTGCTGCACCGACTCCTTGGCCATCATGTAGTTGACAGTGATGTGCTTGCCCACCTCACGGGCAAAGTCAAGGAAGGTGAAGTCCTTCATCCAGTCGTAGTTGTTCACCATCAGTGCGGCATTCTCGTCCTTCGAGTCGAAGTCGAGAAACTTGGCCACCTGAGCCTTGATGCACTCCTGGTTGTGGCGCAGCGTCTCGTCGTTCAGCAGGTTACGCTCCTGGCTTTTGCCCGATGGGTCGCCAATCATACCTGTGGCACCACCCACCAGAATGACGGGGCGATGGCCGCAACGCTGCAGGTGGCGCAGCATCATGATGCCGCAGAGATGCCCAATATGCAGCGAGTCGGCCGTAGGGTCGGTACCCAAGTAGGCCGTCACCATTTCTTTCTGTAACAGTTCTTCCGTGCCCGGCATCATCTGTGCCAGCATGCCGCGCCAGCGCAGCTCTTCAACAAAATTCTTTCTCATCTATCTGTTCTTTGCTATTTATTTTCCATTATCAGCGTGCAAAGGTACGAATAAAAAGCGCGATAAGCAAAAGATTTCACATTTTTCTTTATCTGCCTGTCATTCACGGTACGGGGTCGTAGCCGGAACCGCCCCAGGGATGACACCGCAACAAGCGGCGCACGGCGAGCCACAGCCCCTTGAAAGGTCCGTGCTTTACGATAGCCTGCCGGGCATACTCGCTACAGGTGGGCGTGAAGCGGCACGAAGGCCCCAACAACGGTGAAATGGCTATCTGGTAGAACCGGATGGGCACCAACAACAGCCATGCCAACAGACGGAGCAGCCATGCCCAAAGGCTACCGGCGTAGCGCAACAGCTTTCTCATGACACGGGCGACAGTTTCTCGGCAATACGGTGCAGCAGGCCGACGACCCGCCGTTCGACATCTGCTGTGGGCACATGACGGTCGGAGAGCCACACCAACGCCACCAACAGCTGTTGACCCTCGGGCACAGACGGTATGAGCAAGTCCTTATGCAGACGATAAGCCTCTCGGATTTGCCGTTTCACACGGTTGCGGTCAACAGCATGCTTGAAGCGACGCTTCGACACGCTGACGAGCAGCTGTACGGGAGCATCGCCCTCGCCCCGGTCTGCAACGGCATACACCGCCCTCAACGGAAAAGCAGCCATCGAGTGGCTGCTACCTCCGTCGAACAGCATTTCCATCAGCTTGCGGCTGACCATGCGTTCCTGTTTACGAAACGTCGCTGACATTTGTCGTGCGTACCTTATTAATAATACCTCGCCGATGGCGGCGTTTATCCCTGCTTCTCCTTCAGATAATACTCCAGCGCACCAGTCATCGAAGGATACTTCTCGCTGGGAGCCTCCAGGTCTAAGCGCAGTCCCGCATCCTTCACAGCCTTGGCGGTGGCCGGTCCGAAGGTGGCTATGGCTATGTCGCCCTGCTTGAAGTCGGGGAAGTTCTTGATCAGCGACTCGATGCCCGCCGGGCTGAAGAACACCAGCATGTCGTAGTCGAACGTCTTCACCTCTTCAGGCGTGAAATC
The DNA here is from genome assembly GCA_947165435.1 of uncultured Prevotella sp. Classification (GTDB taxonomy): domain Bacteria; phylum Bacteroidota; class Bacteroidia; order Bacteroidales; family Bacteroidaceae; genus Prevotella. The sequence goes on along the minus strand of CAMVAI010000006.1, from coordinate 34,029 downwards.
GTTGCTCACCGTGCGATACATCACACACTCGCGATGCTGCAGCTTCTTGGCATCCATCAGTCTGGCAATGCTGTCGTTGTGGACATCGCTCATGGGCACCAGATACTTCTCGGTCTTGTGCTTTGCCATGGTGGGAATGAGGTCGTCTATCTTACCCGTGGTACCGAAGAACACCTTGCGCTTGCGATACTGCACATACTTCTGGATGTAGAGCGAGATGGTCTCGGTGACGCAGAAATACTTCATGTCCTCAGGAATAGCTACACGCAACTCCTTGGCCAGTGTGAAGAAGTGGTCAATGGCATGACGCGAGGTGAACACGATGGCTGTGTGCTCAAGAATATTTACTTTTTGTGCTCTGAATTCCTTGGCCGAGATACCTTCTACCTTGATAAAGGGGCGGAACACCAACTCCACACCGTATTTTGACGCAATGTCGAAATAGGGCGACTTCTCACTGGACGGCTTTGGCTGTGAAACCAAAATCTTCTTAATCATTTGCTAAAAATTAATTTTCAAAAGACTTACAATCATGTCGTGCGCGCCCCACAGAGCGAGCATAGGTACGATTTCGAGGGCACAAAAGTACAAAAAAATCTGGATATACAGCACTTTTCCCCGAAAAAAGATGACAAAACACTTGTAAAAGGTCAAAATTTTAACGATTATAAGTACAATTATAAAATATGTTTCCACATTTTTGAGGGATAATTCGAAGTATGTCTGCAACATGACAGCCGGAAAGAGCAGTACACCCTCCATGGCCGTGATGAACAGCAGTGTCTGTAGCCACTCCTTGTTGCGCCGTCTGTCGAAGAACACGTTGTTGACCGCCGAATAGGCCACCGTCTTCAATAGGAAATACACAATGAACAGGGCCAGGAACACGAAGATGAGGTAGTATTCTGAAGGCAGCACGAAGGCGCTGCCCACCTTCGCAATGGTATGGAAATAGAAGAACAGCGAATACAGCAGACAGGTCATGAAGGCGAGCACGAACTGGAAACGCAGCTCGACAGCCGTCTCGGTGACCTCCATGCTATCCGTCTTGTGGGAATAGAAGAAGCTGCGCGTCTGTCGCACGATGAACATCCGTGAATTGGAGAAGGCGATGACGGAGAACACGAAGAGTGCCAGCAGCAGCAGTGTGATGACATTGTCGCCGCGCACATTGTAGGGCACCGGGTCGCCCGCCACGCCATAGCGGCCGCCGGGCAGCTCCGGGTGGAACAGGGTGTCGTTCGAGAAGAAGCCCTCGCGGTAGTATTGCGGCAGCTGCACGTCGAGCATGTTGCGCCCCTTGTCGTGCCCGGGCAGATGAAGCGTGTCCGGGCGCGTGCTCCAGTGTATCTCCGAGGGCTTGAAGTGGGCCTGAATGGCCGAGTCCTGCTGGGCGGGGGTGGCATTTCGCGGCAGCCAGCTGAGCACCCTGGCAGGTGTCAGCCAGCCTCCACCGCCCGATGGGGTGGAGACTGGCTGCACGTTATCTGTTGTTGCTACTGACAGACTGTCTGCCGGCTGTATCATAGTCCGAACTCACGCTTGATGTCGTCCACGCGGTCCAGTTTTTCCCATGTGAACAGTTCTACGTCCATGGTCTTCTGCTCGTGGTAGCGGCTGGTGAAGGTCTTCGTCACCATTTGTGGCTGGCGCCCCATGTGTCCGTAGGCTGCCGTCTCCAGATACATGGGCTGGCGCAGCTTCAGGGCGCGCTCGATGGCCTTGGGGCGCAGGTCGAAGAGCTGTTCTATCTTCCGGGCTATCTCGCCGTCGGTCATATCGACATGCTTGCGCCCGTAGGTGTTGACATAGATGTTCATGGGCTTGGCCACGCCGATGGCATAGCTCACCTGCACCAGCATCTCGTCGGCCACGCCGGCGGCTACCATGTTCTTGGCTATGTGGCGCGCGGCATAGGCTGCCGAGCGGTCCACCTTGCTGGAGTCCTTGCCCGAGAAGGCACCGCCGCCGTGGGCACCCTTGCCGCCGTAGGTATCGACGATAATCTTACGGCCTGTCAGACCCGTGTCGCCATGGGGGCCGCCAATGACGAACTTACCCGTGGGGTTGACGTAGTATTTGATGTCGTCGCCGAAGAGTGCCAGCACCTTTTCCGAGTGTATCTGCTCCTTCACCCGTGGGATGAGGATGTTGATGACGTCGTCCTTGATCTTGTTGAGCATGCGCTCGTCGTCGCTGTCAAACTCGTCGTGCTGGGTAGATACCACGATGGTGTCGATGCGCTCGGGGATGCCAGCATCGCTGTACTGGATGGTCACCTGGCTCTTGGCATCGGGGCGCAGGTAGGTCATCACCTTGCCCTCCTTGCGGATGTCGGCCAGCGTGCGCATGATGAGGTGAGCCAGGTCCAGACTGACGGGCATGAGGTTCTCCGTCTCGTTGGTGGCATAGCCGAACATCATGCCCTGGTCGCCGGCGCCCTGGTCTTCGTCGTTCTCGCGGTCCACGCCACGGTTGATGTCGTCGCTCTGCTCGTGGATGGCAGTCAGTATGCCGCACGAGTTGCCGTCAAACTGGTACTCGGCCTTCGTATAGCCTATCTGCTTGATGGTGTTGCGGGCAATGGTCTGCAGGTCGATGTACTCGCCGCTGTGTACCTCGCCCATGATGACCACCTGACCGGTGGTGACAAACGTCTCGCAGGCCACACGGGCATGCTCGTCGTAGGCCAGAAACTGGTCGAGTATGGCGTCACTAATCTGGTCGGCCACTTTATCGGGATGGCCCTCCGAAACTGATTCTGATGAAAACAAATAACTCATATTTTTATCTTTTTACTGATTTTGCGCACAAAGGTACGAAAAAACTATCAGTTTCCGCACCTCTATCTGTTGTTTTTTATATTTTATCGCGATTTTGGTGCCAAAATAGCAAATTTTTCACTACCTATGCCGATAAAAATCAATGAACCTCCCGCTTTCCGCGTGTTGACGCAGGAAGCGGGAGGTCTGTCGCTCCTTTAGAAGCTCAGCGGTCCATGCCCCATACAACTCGTCGTCGTAATCGCCGTCAGGAAGGCTGTGAGAGCGGCTACTACTACCTTCACCGCCACCTCGATAATCCTGTTACCCTTCATAATATTCAATGTTCAATGTTCAATGTTTTAGGGTTCCGGCGTCACGGCTCCGCGAGGACTCTCGTAGTTGTTGTCCTCCTCCCAGACCAGGGCGGCACCCGAGGCGCGGGTCACGCCGATGGCCTTGCCTACGCATTCTCCCGTGGGGCGCACCTGCCACTTCGACGAGATGTCGCTGCTGGCGGAGAACTTCTTCGGGTCATCCACGCCCTTCGACTTCATCGACACGCGGAAGATGCCCAGGTTGTCGATCTTCACCGACTTGCCCTCGTAGGCCAGCTCGCGGACGCACTCCACCAGGTCGGCCAGCACACCGGTGATGACACCCTTGGAGAATGCCGAGTTGTGACCTGCCATGTGGGCTATCAGCCCGTTCATCTCCACCATGCCCTCGGCAGCCTTCTTAGCGTAATACTTGCCGAAACCGGCCGACTTGCGATTGTTGTTCTTGTAAAGACGATACTTTGCCATAATGTGTAAAAAGATTAGATTGTTTTTACCTTTCCTCGTCCTTATTTCCTCGTCCTTGAATTAGTAGCCTGTTAATTTCAGTCAGTCTGCAGGTACTCCGGATTACCAGCTGTACAAAACCGATTACCAGCTTAGTTTTGCAACTATGTTGCAAAGGTACAAAAAAAATCTGATTCTGCAAAACTTTTCAGGACTTTTTTTGCAGAAAATCACATGAAAACTACAGAGGTTTCCTAACGGAAACACTTTGGCTTCGCCGAAGTTTCCCACTTTCCCACTTTCCCACTTTTGACATCTGCATTTTCAGATTTCTCGAAGCAGAAAGTTTTAATATTATATATATTATAATATATATAATATTAATAGTATAATTTCTATCTACTTTCTACTATACCTCCTGATACACCCTTCCTAATCCAAAATGTTAAATGTCAAAAGTGGGAAAGTGGGAAAGTGGGAAACCTCGAACTTCAAATTCTTTTTAAAAAGTTTTGTTCCTCCGATTTTTTTGAGTACTTTTGCACACAGAAAAGCATCAAGAGTGGCTCATGTAGCCCACCAACCAGCCTAAGGCGCTTCGCTTGTCGAAGAACCTATTTCGACTATTAAAAGAATGGGAGGACAATTTATGATAAAGATTAGTGATGAAAAGTGGGCAAAGTTGCCACAAATAGATGACCGCCTGACTGAAAAGTATGGTCCTGTAGGTTCACCGTCGCGTAAGGAGTTTCAGGCGAAGGCAGAAGCTTGGTATTATTCAGAATTGCTACGTGATGAACGCAAACGTCAGAAATTGACGCAACAAGAATTAGGTGAGCGTATTGGCAAGAAGAGAGAGTATATATCTTCTCTGGAACAAGGCAAGACGGATATGCAGCTCTCAACTTTCATGCTTATAGCCAAAGCACTGGGTTTGAAGTTCTCTTTAGTCGTTGGTTAGATGAATACTCAAATGTCATTTGAAGAATTAGAAAAGCTAATAGAGTCAAATTTGTCCAAAACGAAAAATATTCCGCCAAAAGCGCTGATTTTCTCAGATTTTTGTTGTACCTTTGCCATGTCATTGATGATTTTGCTTGTCTTGATTTGCAGCACTAAGGTAAGTGAAAAATCTGACATGGCAAAATCCTGAGCAACAAAAAGTTGCTCAGGTACTTATAAAGAAATTTAAACTAAAGTGCTGCGGAATTTAGGAAATACTAACGATGAAGAAATTTGTATTCTTTCTTTTCTGCCTCTTGTGCTGCCAGATAATAGCAGCACAGCGCGTATGCTATTCTGATGGCAGCATCACCATAGAGGGCGACCCGATGACGTGGACACTTGCTACCGACGGAACGCAGTATCCGTGGGTCACCAGTCAGTACCAGTGGGGCAAGACCTACTATGAAGCCGACGGAGAAATTGCCGTCAATACAGAACGTCGGCAGGACGGCAGCGACATCGTCGAGACATATACCTTCACAAACACGTCGAAGCGCAAGGTGTCGCTGAAGAACGTCGGCATCTACACGCCGTTTAACGACAACTATCCCGATGCCAAGACCTGCATGACGCAACGCTGCAACGCACATATCAATGCCAACGGACGCGGTGCATGGGTAAACGCTTTGCGGATGAACGGTGTGGGCCCGCACCTTGGACTGATGGTCACCGAGGGCGAAATTACCGACTATGACGTATGGGAGCGCGGACAAAAGAAGGGTATGTCAAACTTCCGTGGCGTCCTTGCCCTTTGTCCGCCTGACATGATGCTGAAGCCCGGCCAGAGCTACCGCCTGACGTGGCGCATCTTTACCCATCAGGGCGGCGACTTCGACCAGCAACTGCTCAGACGAGGCGGCACGGTGGTCAGGAGCGAGAAATATGTCTATGCCGTAGGCGAGACAGCCAAGGTCGATTTCGCCACCAGTAGAGGTACGAAGACGGTCAGACGGAAGATAACGGCAACGGGCGACATAGATATTGAATACAAAGGTACTCACGCCCTTCTGTTAGGCATCAGTGACGAACAAAAGTTGATTGAGAAGCGCATTCGCTTCATCCTCGAACGACAGCAGATGCAGGACAAATCCGACTCTCGCTACGGAGCCTTTATGATTTTCGACAATGAGGGTGACTCGATACTGACCAACGACCAGGGACGCAGCGACCTCAGTGAAGGTCGTGAACGCTTGGGAATAGGTATAGCGCTTGCGGCATACGGCCTAATTGAAAAAGAAGAAAGTAGAAATGAGAAATTGCTATCTGCCTTGGAACGCTATGCTAAGTTCGTACGCGAGCGGCTGCAATATCCCGACTATCGGACAAAATCAAACGTCAATGGCGGCAAGAACCGAGGCTACAACTATGCCTGGGTAGCTGACTTCTATTTCCGCATGGCTATGCTGACTGGCGAGGCGCAGTATGCACGTGACGGCTATGCTACCTTGCAGTCGCTCTATCGTCAGTTCGGATATGGCTTCTATTGCATCGACTATCCCGTAACGACAGGTCTGCAGGCATTGCAACAGACGGGACTGACTTTCGAACGCGACATGCTTCTTCAGGACTTCAAAGCCACAGCGGATATTTTCGTAAAGAACGGTCTGAACTTCCCAAGCTTCGAGGTAAACTACGAGCAAAGTATCATCGCTCCTGCTGTGCAGTTCCTATGCGAAGTATATTTAGCGACAAAAGAACAGAAATATCTCAAGGCAGCACAAGGTATGATGCCTGCACTTGGAGCACTCAGCGCACGGCAGCCCAACTACCATCAGCACGAGATAGCCATCCGTCACTGGGACGGATATTGGTTCGGCAAGCGTCAGACCTACGGCGATGTCTATCCCCAATATTGGAGCTGTATCACCGCTGCCGCCTATCACTACTATGCCAAGGCTACGGGCATTCAGGACTATCAACAGCGTGCCGAGAATATTGTGCGTGGTAACCTCTCGCTCTTCCGTGAGGACGGTAGTGCCACCTGTGCTTTCGTCTTCCCTCGCCGTGTCAACGATGAGCCAGCCCATTATGCCGATGCATACGCCAACGACCAGGACTGGGCACTGCTTTATTACATGTTGGTAAATGAGAAAAATATATAAAGGAATTAACTATAACCTAAAATCCGCAGATAATTTTTCGATTGTCTGATTTAGTCCTTGCTTATGACGATTCTGTCTGACTCTGGGCTTAGAAGCTCTTGACATGACTTGTATGCAGACACCTTCCCCTTACCCCGTAAGGTCGAGAGGCTTTGACCTAAGCATCAACGAAGAGTGTTAATCTATCCGTGCTCCCAAATCAAGTCGTATGGCTTTTCTGAGTAGATGTTGAGTTTGTATTGTCTTGCCGTTTTAATCCACTTGGCAGGCAATTAGAGCGTAGCAATGGGAAAAAAGTAGGAGTAACTAATTTCTGCAATTTGAGGAACTATATATTGCATTTCATGTCAAACGCTGCTATTGATGAATACATTACGCGGAGTGGATTGATTGACAGAATGCGTTTTGCTGCAACTGTAATCATATTGAAGGAATTGGGTTTTGAAGAAGTGCTATTCCGAGAAAGTATCAGGTTAATCCGTTATTCTTGGAGTGGCATAGAGACTGCATATTTCAGCGCTAAATTTCTAAATCTTGCATCTGCTCTATGAGACTATCTATATTCCAACCGCATATCGCAATGAAGAAGTCGTCGGCATTTTCGTTGTTAAGGCTGTGCAGCAATAGTTGTCGCCCCTTTTTATGCAAAGGTTCATCGTCTTCGATGATGGCATCTATGAGAACGCGAGTAAAATTCTCCAGAGCTCGTTCATCATCCAATATTAACTCAATATATTTTTTATCCATAGCGCAAAATTACATAGAAAAGAAGAACCACACAAGTTCTTTAACATTTTCCAGGAAGTTCCAGGATAAATTTACTGCTTCGCATCTGAAGTTTGAGGAACAAGTCATCACAGAAAACAAGAAGAAGCCAGACTTCATTTTCCCTGATGGGCAGAGCTATCACAATTTCATGTTTCCTTCCGATAAACTTACTATGCTCGGCGCAAAGACTACTTGCAAAGACCGTTGGCGTCAAGTTCTTAACGAAGCGGACAGAATCCCTAATAAGCATTTGTTTACTCTTCAGCGTGGTGTTACGAGAAATCAGTTGCAGGAAATGAAAGACGAACATCTCACATTGGTAGTGCCCAAAGACAACAAGTCTCTTTTCCTGCCAGAATTCCATGACAGCATCATGTGTTTGTCTGACTTTATCGGGATGGTTAGGGAACGTCAGAACTGAATAAGATGGGTCAGGGGACGGTTCTCTGACCCACTTTTTCATTGATGCGCTGGATGATTCCATAACTAACTCCTGAGTGGGTCAGAGAACCGTCCCCTGATCCGCCGGCTCATATTGATATTCATCCAGCATTCAAGGGTGCTGATGTCCATCAAGATGGCCCTCAAGATGTCCACCAAGATGTCTCTCAAGGTGATACCCAAGGTGATACTCAAGGTGATACTCAAGAAATTATACTTGACAAATGGATTGAAGGACAGATAAGAAATAATCCTGCAATAACAACAGAGGAACTGGCCAAATTGAGCAGAAAAGGCGTGGCTACCATCCAAGATGGTTCGCTATCGCAATCGTGAAAACGACACCAAGATGAAGCAACTGCAAGCAGATATGCGCGACCTTTTGCAGCAGGAAGAAGAGAGCAAACAGGAACTAAAAGCTCTCTTTAAGAAGTTAGGGTATAATCTATATTAATTCAAATTAGGGGAAATTCCCCTTAAATTTCCTCTAATTTCCTCTATCGCTTATTTGAAGATTCTTGCAGGAGTTCTTCAAAACGCTCGGATTTTATATATCCTAAGGCTCTTTTATTCAGGTTAGTAATACTTAAATAACCCATTTCTACCAGTTCCTGTAAATCAGTTCTGGCAGACTTATTAATAGGTTTGAGCCGCTTTCTAAGCATATCCTTGGCAATGCGCCGTGTGGTGGAGGCACCTTCCATCTGGCTTGACGCGATGGCTTCTTCCATGATAGAACTAATCAGATAGTAATTCTTGTCTGTGGCAGGTATGATGCTTTTTGTCCCCAAGCTACCTCCTAAGTTCATATCAAAGTCATGAAGCGAAGGGACGTGCCGAAGGTATAATCGAAGGGCGTGCCAAGGAGCGGATGGCCAATGCGATGAGCCTAAAAGCTAACGGTGTTCCCATCGACATCATCGCTAAGAGCCTTGGATTAACAGAAGACGAGGTGGCGCGGCTGTAGCGGTCTTTTATTGACATCTATCAAAAATAAATCCCGAAAAGCTTTGGCGTTTCGGGATTTTTGCGTACTTTTGCAGCGAAAGAAAAAACTACACTGATGGCAAAGTTCATCAATCCGTTCACCGATGTCGGCTTCAAGCGCATCTTCGGACAGGAGATTTCCAAGCCGGTGCTGCTGGCCTTCCTCAACTCACTGCTGGAAGGCGAGCGCAGAATTGTTGACATTCAGTTTTTAGACAAGGAGAAGTTACGGCTCAGCGACGACAACCGCTCGCTCATCTACGACATCCTCTGCCAGACGGACACCGACGAGTACATCATCGTGGAGATGCAGAACAAGAGCCAGCCGTTCTTCAAGAACCGCTGCACGTTCTACCTCTCGCGGGCCATCGTCGAGCAGGGTGAGCAAGGCCGCGATTGGGAGTACGACATCAAGGCCGTCTATCTGGTAGCCTTCCTCAACTTCGGGCTTGCAGGGCTGCGGCGTGAGTTCCGAACCGATGTGGCACTGATGGATATGCAACGCCACGAGCTGTTCACCGACAAGATGCGCCTCACGCTGCTGCAGTTGCCCTGTTTCACCAAGGAGATAGACGAGTGTGAGACGATATTCGAGAAAATCATTTATGTACTGAAGCACATGGAGATATTACAACGCATGCCGTTCCTGGCACAGAGTGCCGTGTTCAAACGGCTGTCGGAGATTGCCGACGTGGCATCGCTCACCAAGGAGGAGCGCCGCCAGTATGACGAGGACCTGAAGCACTACCGCGACACCATAGCCGTGATGCACGGACAGTTTATGGAGGGCGAAACGAAGGGACGTGCCGAAGGGCGTGCCGAGGAGCGGATGGCCAATGCGATGAGCCTAAAAGCTAACGGTGTTCCCATCGACATCATCGCTAAGAGCCTTGGATTAACAGAAGACGAGGTGGCGCGGCTGTAGCGGTCTTCTGCAACGCCACGCGCTGTTCACCGACAAGATGCGCCTCACGCTGCTGCAGTTGCCCTGTTTCACCAAGGAGATAGACGAGTGTGAGACGATATTCGAGAAAATCATTTATGTACTGAAGCACATGGAGATATTACAACGCATGCCGTTCCTGGCACAGAGTGCCGTGTTCATACACAAAAAGAACCGTCCCTTCTGTGTATACCAGGCAATGTGATTGATGAGAACTACAGTTTATTGCTGCTTGAGAATTCTGACATAGACTTGACAACGGCGGTGCTGCTATACCGCCTTCGTCCTTATGATATTGACGAGAGGACAATGCTTGTTGGAAATGTTATCAACGAAACTGCTGTAAAAGACCTGTTGGTGCATTTCTCCTTCTACTTCAACTTGATACCCAATGTCTTTGAGAAATCTATCAATATTGACGGAAGAACGTATGTAACAAATCATACATCGCAGTTAACCTTTGCTAACGAGGCTCTGTATCATTCCGAGTTACCCTATATGTCATTTGGCGAAGAACATACTTTCAGGTACTTCTTTGCCAATAGCAGGTGGAGCGGCATTGAAGACAAAGATAAAAAGAAACTGGAAAACGCTATTCATACTTTTGCACGCTGTAAGTACTGCGATGATGTTACGCAGTTTCTGCTACTCTACTCAATACTGGACAGATTTGCAGGCAACTCTAAGGGCTGTGACCCTTATCCTGTAATGGAGGACAGACTGAAACGGTACAACATTGATATAGCAAAGATTGGTATTAAAAATGAGGTTTGTTTACAGCGGATGAAGCTACAATTAGAGCGTAGCAATGGGAAAAAAGTAGGAGTAACTAATTTCTGCAATTTGAGGAACTATATATTGCATTTCATGTCAAACGCTGCTATTGATGAATACATTACGCGGAGTGGATTGATTGACAGAATGCGTTTTGCTGCAACTGTAATCATATTGAAGGAATTGGGTTTTGAAGAAGTGCTATTCCGTGAAGGATGGAGCCATTTATCCGTTCTTATTGGCGACTAAATATCCTAAAATCTCTTAATAACGTTGCATTCTTTATGTAATGTACCAAATTATTCGTATCTTTGCACCAAATTGACATTTTGGAAAAACAGCTGTAAGCTTCGTTGCGCCTGAAATTACCACAACAAGAACGCGAATAACGATAAGTCGAAAGCTGCCAGTTCGCGCTATGCAGAAGCGTGGGCATTGGTAGTGTTATCGTTAGGGATGTGGTAATCCTCAGGCGCGTAATGTTTCTATTGGTGTCCCTCCGCTTCTGTTTTGGCACGGGAACGGAAAATAGAAGCAAGGTAATCGGACACAGGTATGGCATCATTTGCAATATTTCAGATTTTGTTGAATACGGTGCAAAGCAAGAGCGAGGCACAGCAACCCACCCTCAACTTTGAGGGAGGCGTTGAAGAAGTGATATTGCCTGACACTAGCGAGAAGCAGCAGGAGATATTTGGTAATATTTTCAAAGACCTCTCCAAGCTCGTATTCAAGGAGAACGAGGGGCAGGAGAAGCCATATCCATTCAAGCAGATACCTTGCGAGGAGAACAAGAATATCATCATTCTCCGAATTGCAGCCAACAAGAAAAAGAATTTTGAACAGAACTTTACCGATGTCAGCGAGGATTGGAATCCCAGTTCTTTGGTTATTATTGACAACCGCAAGGATATTCAGCGCATTGCCATTCAAGTGAAGAGACATGCGTTTGACGCTCGCAAGATGGCCTCCATGCTACAGAGGGTCTTTGCAGAGAAGCTGAAGAACGACCATATCATGATAGAGATTGTGCCGAAGATGTACTCCGGTGACTTTTGGAAGGTTACAGACCGATATAGGGGAAGAATCCAGCATGTAAAGTTTGACTTCACTCGATATTTCCTGAAAGAAGTAAGAAGACTGGTTAAAAATGACTTACCTGAAGGGCCTGTCACCAAACTGTTGGACGGTCTGGAAGCGTTTGCAGATACCATGCATATAGACCCCTCGCTGATAGCGAAGGCCTCAAACGGTTCTGTGGAAATCAATAAGACCGATGAGCAGCTTCAAGCTCTTGTCAGGGTGAGTGCTGCAACAGGACAACCCATCAAAATTGTTACCCTCGACGGAATGAGCTACGATTGTTATCTGACGGGGGGCAAGGAGCCTACAGTCTGGGAACGAAAGCACGATAAGATTGTGGTTCAAGATATGCCAGATTATGTGGTTAATCGGTTGATGAATTTTGAAGCCCAAGAACAATCTGACATATTCAATAAGGAACACTTCCAGAATGACATCACTACGCTGATAACCTTTATGAATAACCTGAAACTCTCTTACGACTAATGGAAAGAATCACCAAGGAACAGGCTCGTAAACTGTCGCTGCGGTATCTGACGGAGAGGGGGAACAACGTATATCCCTTCCTGTACGAACCGCTTAAATGGCGGCACGAGAGTTGGCAGGAACTGCCACCAGAACAGGTTTGGCAGGAGGCAATCACGCTGAGTGACAAGATCAGGCAGGTGAATGTGCCGAAGTTTGAGATGCCGATAATCATTGAGGAACTGAAGGAACAGACTGCCGGTGAACGCAATGCGGATTTCCTGATACTGTTGTCTGCTGTCTATAGGCTGGCTCCACTGACAGTTACGGATGACAAGGTGAAAAAGGCTACGGCATACGCTGTGGCTGTATTGAGGGAGAATCCGCTTTATGAGGTGATGAAGCAGCGGGTGTCTGTCAGTGAGAATGACGAAGATCTGCTGGAGTATCGGGTAAATATACTTGAGTACCAGTTGACGCAGGTGGAATCGTGTGAGGACGCACCCACAGGATTGGAGGTCATCAATGAACTGGTTGACAATGCTTTGCTTTACTCACCTGATGATTTGAAAAGTGTGGTGTTGCTGGTTTTGGGAATTAACATAAAGCATCATGGCATCTATTCAAGTCAGCTTGAAAAGTTGCTGGACGGCATCAAGACTAAGAGCCACAATCTGTATGAAATAGCCAAGAAGATAGAGCACTATTATGCAAATGGCTCAACGCATGAGGATAAGAGTAAGAATATGAATCTCCCAGAGATAATGGAGATAAAAAAACTGTTGGAGGCAAAGGTATGAGCGAGAGAAACCATTATGATGCAGGTGCTATACATAACGATCACCACAAGGAGATTAATATTGGTACGGTGTCGGAAAGCGTTTTGAAGGATTTGATTAGTAATTTCTTCAAAGACGATGCCGAAGATGCTGAATATGAAGAGGTGAAGGGAAAAGAGGTGGTGGATCCGGTACAGGGAATCGCAGATAATGCACCAGCAGGTAACGAAACGCCAAAACCGAAATTAGTTGTTCCTGAAAGCGAGGTGGCTAAGTGTTTCAAATTCACCTACGATTTTGTTAAGTTGAAAGTAGCAGATATTATTCGAGACTACTATAAAGGCTCCTACGCCAACCTTGCCCTGATAGAGATTACGTTGTTTGACCATAAACAGCTCAATAGGCGAAACTCTCATAAAGCATTTGTAAGGGCTCTAATAGCATGGGGGTTACTTGAGGTGGCGGATGAAGAGGAACTCAAAAAAATTGTGAGTGCTGTTACCGACAAACATAACCGTCTTAATCGAATTTCAAGGGAAGGATATAAGAAGTGGGGTGATGACCATCCTGATAAATCCATCTGTGAAAAAATAGGTAGAGATTTAGGAGATTCGATGCCTTATAACGGATAAACGGGTAGCTCGGTTTCTCGTTTATCTCGTTGCAAAATCTCTTTCTTTCTCTTTCTTTCTCGTTGCTCTCGTTATCGCCTGATAATGAGGGCTTTTCGTATATATTATTCCTATATTGTTTGAAAAAAGCATCGTAACTTTGCAGTGCCGAAAGGGAAAATCTCATCCCTCGAAGGTACGCTCTTTGACTTATTGGTTACAACTTACACTTCGAATAAAAATCTGTGTTTTTCATACTTTTGTTTTGATTGGTTGTTAATACTGACATTTGGCGGTCAGCGGACTGCCGAACCCTGCCCTGTCGTGAGGACACGGCAGTTTTTGTTATACATGTACATTAATTTAATACTAAGGAATATGAAAGAAGAAAAAAAGATGGCCACTATGAGTGGTAGTTCGTTATGACTGTTTTGAGTTGACAGTTGAGAGTTGAGGATATAAGGATGAGGATATAAGGACAGTTGAAAAATAAAAGTTGATATTTTATGGAAGCAACAGTTAGAATTTTGAATCAGTCGGGACTGATTACACGTCAGTACACCGACAAGAAGACGGGCGAGCAGAAGGTGATAAACTCTGTGATGCTCAAGTTGACGGACGGAACGGACTCGTTCCTCGGTGAGATTACGGGCGAAAGGGCGGTGAACTGCCCGAAGTTCGACCCCATGCATCTTTACAAGGTGCAGTGCTCTATGGTGGTTCGCGAGTGGAACTCGCAGCAGACCGGTGAGGCCATGCAGGCTACGACAATCTACGTGGATAAGATTAATATCAAATAAGCAGGCCGCATGGGTATAAGGAAGAGGAATAAAGGATGACGCTGGAATATTTAGAACTTTTAGAAGACATGAAAAAAAGTGAAGAGTTAAAAGATTCTGCCCAGCAGAAGTCCACAAGACGGAAGCTGCAGAAGTCGTTCAAGTCGAACACCCGCATCTATGATGACGGCTCGATTGAGGTGGACCCACAGGCTCAGGGAGAGCCCAGTCAGAAGGACGTGAAGAAGGTGGGTAAGTCGAAGCGGTATATTACCTCGGGTAAGAACCCGCTGACGTGTATCGAACTGAAATGTCCTGAGGACGTGCCCGACAAGGTGGCTTTCTTCCACAAGGAGTTGGCAAAGCTGACGAAGGACATGGAGATTGAGGAGCCGCAGATGCCTGAGGGGGAGTTCCTGCTGGATGAGGACAACGTGAAGGTACGCTTTGCGGCAAAGGAGCACAAGGTGGTGGCCTGGCTCACATTCGAGGCTAAAGGACTGATAGACGTAAGGAGAGAGCTGTACACACTGACAAGCAAGATTGACAAATGTTTTGTAATCAACAGCGATTCGATTTGCCCACAACCATAGTGACCGCTGCAATCTTCAATAGTTTGGTGGACAGTGCCCAGACCAAGTGGCTTACGACTCAACATCGCAGGCTGAGGGAGGCACTGCCCTCCATTCTTGAGGGAAACGCAGAGTTGCTGGCACAGTGGACCGGTGACGAGAATTTCATCAAGTACTGCCAAGGGCAGGAGGCGAGCAATAAGCGTGTGGCAGGAGGTAAGACGAAGGGTGAGGTGTTTAAGGCTCTCACCGTCGAAAAGAAGCTCCAGACGTATTGCGACTCGCTGAAGAGGTCGTTGCCGTTTGTGATTTTCATTGCAACCTATATCGAGACCGTTTCTGCAAGCGGTAAACTGGGTTGCTGGAGAAAGCAGGCGGCGTGCAGGCTGAACGGTTTGTGCGTGATAGACTTCGACCACATTGATAGCCTCACCCCCGACCCCTCTCCAAAGGGCGAGGGGAGTAGAAAGACCGTGAGGGAGATATGGGATGAAGCTTATGCCAAATTATCCGATGAGGATAAGGCCCGCATTCTTTTGGTTTATGTAACACCTTCGGGTCACGGATTGAAGGTGGTGTTTATAGCAGATGCTGCTGTAGGCAACCTGATAGACAATCAGAAGGTATTCTCTCAGAAGCTGGGATTGAACCCAGATGAAGCGTGTAAGGATGCCAGTCGCGGGGCGTTTCTGACAACCCGTGAGGACATCTTATTGATTAACGAAGAAAAACTGTTTACGTATGAGAATGAAGAATTTGGCAAGAAGTATAATGCTGAGTATCACGCTGGTCATAGTGGTCCTACTAAGACTGCTGCTGTGGCCGATACGAAAGCTGGACAAGGGTCTGAGACTGTCGGGACGGTGGATGCTCAGGAAGTGGTGACGTACAACGATGTACCCATCTCGAAAATCATCGAGGCTTGGATGGAGGGCAGGAACCTCACCAACCATCGGCATGATACGCTGGTGGAACTGACGGATCATCTTCGATATCTTATCGGGAAAAACCCGACGAAGATTACCGAGGTGGTGATGACGTTGCCCTGGGTGCAAGACCTTGCTGCCGAGGGCGAGGACGTGGCTGGCACCGTGAGTTCGATTATGGGCTGGCGGTATAGGCAGAAGAAGCCCGACGAGGTGGTGAAAGCCCTGGAAAAGGTCGGAGCCCTGTCATCTCGACCTTGTGGAGAGATCTCAGGAGATTCCTCGACTTCGCTCGGAATGACAGGTGGTGGTGCCGACAACGACGTTTACGCCGTGCTGCCATTGGAAGAATGGGCAAAGGAGCTGCTGGAAATGGCGGAGTATTACCCCTGCATGAAGGAGCTTTTCCTGAACGTGCATCCGCATAAGCTGGCGGCGGTGTGGTTTAGTAGTGCCGCGCTGTTCGGGACGCTGATGACGAGGGCGTTTTACCATTTCTGGTACGAGCCTGAGATAGTCAGGCGACTGAACTACAGCATCTTCATCATCGGCGACCCGGGTGCGGGCAAGAATATTGTGGAGAAGTTCTACAAGAAGATTGCCGACCCGATGATTCAGGCTGACCAGTGTCTGATTGATGCGGTGAACCGATACAAGGAAGGTCGCACGGAACGTACCACCTCTACCAAGGCACAGAAAGGAGAGGCTCTGAAAAGGCCTGTGGTAGGTATTCGTGTTCATCCTGCAAGAACGGCTACCGGCGAGTTTATCCGCCACATGAATGCGGCTGTAGAGACTATCCAAGGACAGCCCTTGAACCTGCACATGTTCTCGTTCGATGCGGAGTTGGATAACGTCACCAAGCAGAACAAGGGTGGCGACTGGAAGGACCGTGAGATTCTTGAATTGAAGGCCTTTCATAACGAGCAGGACGGACAGATGTATGCCAACCAAGAGTCTGTAACGGGTATGTTCAACGTCTATTGGAACTTCATCTATACGGGTACGCCGTATGCCCTGCACCGCAAGGTGAACCAAAGGAATTTTGGTACGGGTATGTCGACGCGACTGGCTGTGATACCTCTGCCTGACAAGGGCATGGCGAAGCGGCACCAACAGGTAGACCCCGATGCCAACGAGACGCTCCGCACGTGGGCGTACCGACTGGACAGGGTGGAAGGTGAACTGCCTATTGAACCGCTGAACGATGAGACCTATGACTGGCAGACAGCTCACATGGAGATTGCTGAGTTTAACGGCGATAAGGCAGACAGAACGCTGCTGAAGCGTATTCCGTACTATGGCATCGGTATCTCTCTTCCGTTCATTCTGATGCGTCATTGGGATGAGTGGCAGGAGAAGCGAAGCCTGACGATGGATGACAGAGACCGCCGTCTGTGCCGTCTGGCTATGGAGATTCAGTACAAATGCCAGCAGTTCTTCTTCGGTGAAATGGCATTTAACTATTTTGCCGACCAGAACAAGGAGTTTGTGCAGCGTCGCCGCACTACCCGCTATAGTGAGTGCTTTCGTAAGTTGCCCGATGAGTTCAATTCACAGCAGTTTATAGACTGCTTCAACTGTTCGAAGACGGCAGCGTCGAGAGCCATCATCCGCTTTCAGGATGAAAAGGTGGTGGAGAAGGTGAAATACGGATTGTACAGGAAGGTAGTGAATGAGTTGCCCTAACGGAAACACTTTGCGAAGTTTCCCACTTTCCCACTTTCCCACTTTTGACATTTAGGTTTTTCAATTAAAGTTTTAGAATACTACTTCGCCATGTTGAGAGGATGGGAGATGAGATTGGAATGAAGAATGAAGAGTGAAGAATGAAGAATTAAATGAGCATGAAAAAGCCCCCACTTCCTGCGTCAACGCACGGAATGTGGGGGCTTATGTGTTTCCTTTCGGAACGTCTCTACCCTACACTACTTGGTTTCCGGCAGCATGATAACCTCCATGTGGTTGCCGCTCTTCAGCAGCTGGTTCAGGAAGTCACGCACCGATTCGGTGGTCAGTGCTTCGACGGTCTTCTTGTAGTCGGTATGCACGTCCAGCCCGTACTCCTTCCATGTGGTGATGGTGTTCACCCAGTAGCTGTTCTTCTTGGCATCCACGTCAATCTGCTTCAGCATGTACTCCTTCACCTTCTTCAGCTGGTCGGCATCTACCTGCTTGGCCATGTTCTGGATACCCTCGTGCATCAGCCGCAGGGCAGTTTCCTGCTTGTCGGGGTTCATGGGGCAGTAGGCCTGCAGCTGGGCCTTGGGCTGATGGCTGCCGTTGTCGAATCCGCCGAAGGCACCGCAGCTGTAGGCAGCACTCTCGTCTTCGCGGATGGTCTTCAGGTAAATCATCGACAGCACCTGGCCCACGGCGTCAATCTTCACGATGTTGTCCAGCGTGTAGGGCATGTCGGCATACCACGACATGTAGGCCGTGGCCTTGGGCGACTCGGTCTTCACCTTGAAGTTGTTCACCACCTCACCCTTGTAGAGTGTCAGTGCCTCCTTGAAGTCCTCGGGCTTCTGCTTTGTGGCAGGCAGCGAGGCGATGTACTGCTCGATGAGCGGACGGAGCACGGCCTCGTCGAAGTTGCCTACGAAGACGAAGGTGAACTGTCCGGCATTCTTGTAGCGGTCTTTGGCTATCTCCAATATGCGGTCGTAGTTGATGTCCTTCAGGTCCTTCACGTCAATGTTGGTGAAGCGTGGATTGTGAGCATACCTGGTGGCAGCCAGCGAGTCGGAGAAGACGGCATCGGGCGACAGCGACTTGTTCTTCAGGGCCATGTCGAGCGAGGTCATCAGGTTCTGGAACTGCTTCTCGTCCTTGTTGATGGCGGTGAAGTAGAGATACTGCATCTGCATCATCGTCTCCAGGTCCTTCGGCGTAGAGTGTGCCGTCACATACTGGCGGGTATTGCCCAGCTTGGCATCGGCGTTACACTCCTTGCCGGCCAGAGCCTTGGTCAGCTCGTTGTTTGAGAAGTTGCCGATACCGCTCATGCCAATCACCTCGTCGAACACCTTCAGGTTGGTATAGTCGGCAGGGCCGAACATCGACTTGCCACCCATGGCGAAGGCCTGCATCTGCACCTCGTCGTCCTTGAAGTCGGTCTTCTTCAGTATCACCGTGGCTCCGTTCGACAGCGTCAGCTCCTTAAATCCGAACTGCGTGTTCTCTTTCTCCTTCTTAATCTTGCCGGGCTTGATAGCGGCCACATCTACCAGCGGCTCGTTCTTCACATTGTCCACGTAGGCCTCAATCTTGTCGGTACGGGCGGCAGCCACGGCGGCAGCCATGTCCTCAGCGGTGGGATATACCTTGCCCTCGGCCTCCTGGGCCATCTCCATCACCACCAGGTTGCTGTCGGTGACGCTAATCAGCTCGGGTACCACCTGGTTGACGGCCTGCACGGGAATGTTGGGGGCTATCTGCTGCATGGTCTGGTAGAGCACCTCCAGCGGCGGAATGGGTTCGTTGTTCAGGTAGTGGTCGCGGTAGGCGTTGCCAAACTCGGCGTTCTTGCGCTTGTCGCGGTTGGTGTATCGCTTCTCCAGTCCGCTCAGGTAGTTGGCCTTGGCGCGCTCATACTCCGTGGCGGTAAATCCGAACTCACGGGCCTTGCGGGCCTCGCGGTACAGGGTGCGCAGGGTCTCCATATCCTTGCCCTCCTTGGGCACACCTATCAGCTCGAAGGCATCCTTCGTGCGCGACAGCCAGTATTCGCCGTCGTCGGCAAAGGCCTGGAAGAAGGGGCACGACTCCTCCTGTGTCATCTCCGACAGGCGCTGGTTCATCATCTCAGCAATGACGCTCACCACGTAGTCTTGTATCAGGTAGGCCATTGTTGTCTTCTCTTCCGGCTTGGTGGCCTCATGTTTCATTGAGATGAATATCTGGCTCATCTGCATCTCCTTGTCCTTCTCGAAAACGTAGATGGCCTGCGGCGTATCGGGCACGGGCTCTGCCACCACCTTCGGGGCGTTGGGGTCGAGCTTGATGCCGCTGAACAGCTCGCGAATCTTGGCCTCCATGTGGTCCACGTCCACATCGCCCACCACGATGATGGCCTGATTGTCAGGGCGATACCACTTCTGGTAATAGGCGCGCAGGGTCTGTGGCTTGAAACTGTCGATGACCGACATCAGTCCGATGGGCAGTCGCTCGCCGTACTTCGAGCCGGGGTAAATCTTAGGCAGGGCACGCTGAATCATGCGCTGCGTCGGACCTTCGCCCAACCGCCACTCGTTGTGTACCACGTCGCGCTCCTTGTCTATCTCGTCGGCTTCGAGCAGCAGTCCGTTCGACCAGTCCTTCAGTATCAGCAGGCACGAGTCGAGGGCGGTGGCACGCTTGGTGGGCACGTCGCACACGCGATAAACCGTCTGGTCTATCGACGTATAGGCGTTCAGGTCGCTGCCGAACTCCACGCCCAGCGAGCGTGTGAACTCAATGATGCCGTTGCCCTTGAAGTGCTCCGACCCGTTGAAGGCCATGTGCTCCAGGAAGTGGGCCAGTCCGCGCTGCGTCTCGTCCTCGTTGATGGAGCCCACGCGCTGTGCGATGTAGAAGTTGGCCACATGCTCCGGGTATTCGTTGTGACGGATGTAGTAAGTCAGCCCGTTCTCCAGCTTGCCTATGCGTACGGCAGGGTCAACGGGGATGGGCGGCATCTGCATCTGAGCCACCACGGCTGTCATGCTGAACGTCAGCATGAAGGCTGCAAAAATTCTTCTTAATTTCATTATTCTTGGTAATTAAATGGTTGTTCACGTGCGTTTGACCGTGCAAAAATATATAAAATTCTTACACGGTAGGCCAATCCGTACTTTTTTTTACACATTTTTAATACTCAACGTGATTCTCCATATACTTCTGGGGCGTGATGCCCTCTATCTTCTTGAACGTGCGCTGCAGGACGGTGCGGTCGGCGAAGCCGCAGTGCTGGGCCACGGCATCGTTCCCCCAGTCGGGATGGGCAGCGATGGTGCGCTTGGCCTCTTCTACGCGCAGCTGGGCCATCCACTCCGTGTATTTCACCCCGCGCTGGTGCAGCCAGGCGGTCAAGCGGTAGCGGCTGATGCCGATGTCCTGTGCGGCCTGTGGCTGCAGCAGTCCCGTCTGGCGGTAGCCGCCACGGGCCAGCCATGCCGCCACGGCCTGCTCCACCTCGTGGGTTACCTCGGGCGAAAGTAGGGCAGCGTCTGTGCCTTCTTCTGTTCCCTTATGTGACGACATGGCGGCTTGCTCACGACAGGCTTCCTCTTTCACCTCGGTGGCGTTCTGCTCGGCGGCCTGTACGCGCTCCGGGGCAGGGCTGACGAGGTAGAAGCAGAAGCTATCTACCAGATAGAACAGGAAGAAATAGATGGCAAAGGCAATGATGAGCATCCACGTTCCCGTGCCGAAGATGGCCATGGGTACCATCAGTGCCAGCAGCATCAGACCGATGATGCTGTACTGCATCCAGCGCAGCATGCCGTCGGTGTCGCGGTCGTAGTAGTCGCTCAGGGCATGGCGCATGGCAACGAGGCTTGACGAGTGCCGCCACGTGTAGTAGCCCTGCATCAGCATGTAGAGCACGGCTCCCGCTTTCTCGGCCATCCGCAACTCCAGCGTGTCGCTCAGCAGCGGCTGGCCGTCGGTCAGGGCCGCCACGGCGAGCATCGCCATCGTCACCATCCACACTGCCGGTCCCGTCCACTGGTCGGTCAGACTCAGTTCGCCGTGCCGCTGCAACGGACGGAGCAGCGAGCGCAAAAGAACTTGTTCATTTTGCCGAGTCGCGACGGACGAAGACGAAGTCAACAGCAATACGGCACGCGCGAAGAAGTAGGAGGCGGGGATGAGCATCGCCAGATTGAGCATCACTGACTGCGTGACGCCCATCAGTCGCAGCCCCATCGTCAGTTGCAGGGCGAAGTGCAGGGCCAGCAGCATCGTGCCGCCCGTCATCAGCCTGCGGGCCTGACGTGCCTGTCGGCTCTTGATGTGCCTTCCGCGCAGGAAGAGCAGCTTCACCGTGAGCAGCAGCATCAGCACCACGGCTGTGAATTGCATCATCTGGAGTGTAACCATAACGGCGGCAAATTTACACAATATTTTGTAAATATCGGCGAAAAAGGTGTGACAATTTTGAAAATCGTCACACCTAAATGCCCAAAAAACTTCAAAATCGTCACACCTATCGCAGAATTGTCACACCCTTTTTCGGGCAAACGATGTATTTTTGCAGCCAAATAATCATCCATAGCAATAAACCCATGTACGAACTGACCCGTTTCATCGCCGAGACACCCCTCTGGCTCACCATCCCCTTCTTCGCCGTCTTCGCTGCGATGAGTATCTGGTGCCTCGTGCTCCTGGTGCAAACCCTGCGTGGCAAATAAAGGAGATCTGACGATCTTTACGCGCTCAATGCGCTCTTTGGGTTATACCCGAATGGCACCATATCGTTCTTTGACTTACTGACACACCACAACGGATATTTCTTCAGGGGAAAAATACAAAGAAAAACAAGCTTTCCTTTGGTATTTCGCTCGATTTGAATAAATTTCTCCCACTCAAGAACACAAATATATTTGCATTCTCTTCGTTTAATCGAAATTTTGCACTATCTTTGCACCCGTAACGCATAAACGAAAGGATGTAACATGAGTATTGACAACTACAAGCTGACGAGTATGGAAGAGCCTACCGATGAGGTGCTCAGCCAACTGATGCGGGAGGCCGCAGAGGATGCCAAGCAGAAAAGAGCCGAGGCGACAGCACGGTTCTTCGGTCAGTTGAAGCATGAATCCCAAAAGATTTCGACGGCATGGCAGTAGCGAAGCATCGACCGGTTCTCATTGTCATCGCCGGACCAAACGGATCGGGCAAGACCACCATCAATGCCTCGCGCATAGCACAGCGCGTACTGGAAGGCGGTCACGACGTGCCCATCCCCAAAATCATCTCGCGCTATCAGAAGTCCATCCTCAACTGCAAGCGTGTAGCAGCGATTACCGACCGTGTCTATGTTTATGACAACTCTGTAGACGATGCCGAGGCCCGCCTGCTCTTCCGAATGACCGACGGACTACTGTTCAAACGCTATACCGACGACATCCCCCTCTGGGCGCAAACCATCATCGACTAAGCCCCTTCCCCTTTCCACAAGATAATATCCGCCGAGACATCCCGAAAGATGTTCTCGGCGGCCTCCGTTTATGGTGTGCCAGCCCAATATATAGAATAAGGTATAAACAATTAATAAAACAAAAATGAACATGAACATGAACAGAACCATTAACATCCTCAGCACCTCGCGGACGGCACTCATCCTGCTGCTCGCGACGCTGCTGACCGCCACCGCCGCGCAGACGGCGTGGGCGACAACGACCTTAACCGTCAACGTGACGGGCAGCGGCTCGGTGTCTATTGGCAACCAAACGGCTACGGCGGGCAATCCGTTCACTACGCCGGTTGATGATGGCGCAAGCGTTACGCTGACCTTAGCGCCCGATGCCGGTAATATCGTGACCGGTGCAAGCCCTGCGTGGCAAATAAAGGAGATCTGACGATCTTTACGCGCTCAATGCGCTCTTTGGGTTATACCCGAATGGCACCATATCGTTCTTTGACTTACTGACACACCACAACGGATATTTCTTCAGGGGAAAAATACAAAGAAAAACAAGCTTTCCTTTGGTATTTCGCTCGATTTGAATAAATTTCTCCCACTCAAGAACACAAATATATTTGCATTCTCTTCGTTTAATCGAAATTTTGCACTATCTTTGCACCCGTAACGCATAAACGAAAGGATGTAACATGAGTATTGACAACTACAAGCTGACGAGTATGGAAGAGCCTACCGATGAGGTGCTCAGCCAACTGATGCGGGAGGCCGCAGAGGATGCCAAGCAGAAAAGAGCCGAGGCGACAGCACGGTTCTTCGGTCAGTTGAAGCATGAATCCCAAAAGATTTCGACGGCATGGCAGTAGCGAAGCATCGACCGGTTCTCATTGTCATCGCCGGACCAAACGGATCGGGCAAGACCACCATCACCTCTAAGATACTGCGCCACGAATGGCTCGAGGATGCCCTCTATATCAATCCCGACCAGGTGGCACAGGAGCGGTTCGGCGACTGGAACTCGCCCGAGGCCGTCATGCAGGCAGCGCAATACTGCGAGCAGCAGCGCGAGCAGTGCCTCGCCCAGCGGCATAGCCTCATCTTCGAGACCGTACTCTCCTCAGAGGGCAAGGTCGATTTCATCCGTCGAGCCCACGAGGCAGGCTACTTCATCCGCATCTTCTTTGTAGCCACGAGCCACCCCACCATCAATGCCTCGCGCATAGCACAGCGCGTACTGGAAGGCGGTCACGACGTGCCCATCCCCAAAATCATCTCGCGCTATCAGAAGTCCATCCTCAACTGCAAGCGTGTAGCAGCGATTACCGACCGTGTCTATGTTTATGACAACTCTGTAGACGATGCCGAGGCCCGCCTGCTCTTCCGAATGACCGACGGACTACTGTTCAAACGCTATACCGACGACATCCCCCTCTGGGCGCAAACCATCATCGACTAAGCCCCTTCCCCTTTCCACAAGATAATATCCGCCGAGACATCCTGAAAGATGTGCTCGGCGGCCTCCGTTTATGGCGTGCCAGTCCAATATATTGAATAAGGTATAAACAAGTAATAAAAACAAAAATGAACATGAACAGAACCATTAACATCCTCAGCACCTCGCGGACGGCACTCATCCTGCTGCTCGCCACGCTGCTGAGCGCCACCGCCTGCCCCCGTCGCCATGGTGACGGTCGCCAAGGAATGATTGCCAACTCTAAGGCACCGCAAGCAGAAGTCCGACGAACCACAGCCCGACGAAGACGTGGACGACAGCCGCGAGTACGAGTTGAAGGCAGCCGACGGGATTCAGAGCAAATAATTTCCAAACATCAATAAAAACAAAGAAAAGAATGAAAACAATGACACAGAGAAAACAGTACGCACGGCCAAAGATGACGGTCGTGGAGTTGAGACATCAGTGCTGCATCCTGGCAGGGAGCAACAGAAGCAGTGCGAACATGAACGCAACCTTTTCAGAGGAGGACTGGGACAATGAATAAGATGATGACAGTGAAGGGCTGGCTGGTCGTGGCCGCAGCCCTGACAATGGGACTGACAGCCTGCTCGAACGATGACAATCTGACGGAGGCTCCCGTACAACCGACGAATACGAGTACGATGCACGTGACGGTGGGCGCAGGCATCGGCGACGGCACGACGACACGCGCCACGGTGGACGATAGCCAGACGGACGGCAACGGCAAGACGCTGCGTACGCTGAAGTTCACCGAGGGCGACCAGCTCTACGTGCGCTACGGCGGAATGATTGGCTCCTACAGCTATGACATTTACGGCATACTGACCACCACCGGCAGCAGCATCGGTGCCGACGGACTGACGGCGCAGTTCAGCGGCGACCTCACCGTCCGGAAATGGAGTCTGGACGAAGGCGAGATTCCCGACCCTGACCTCTCGCAATTAACTGCTTCTCACTTTGCCTGCCTGATTCCCGCCGACCACGGTGCCAGTATGGAACTGATGGACCGTGGCGACGGTATGTATGATTGTTTCTACCGCGAGGGCCTGACCGCCACGGAGACGCTGAACGAAGCCGTCGCCCGCCATTCGTACGTGAGCGGAGAGATTGACGCCTCGCAGAACGTGACGCTTACCGCCGAGTCGGCCTTCCTCAACTGCACTGTGACGGGTCTCGACGCCAGCACGGCCTACGACGTGCGGATGGCAAAGGGCGCCGACCCCGTCAGCGTGACTACCGACGGCGACGGTGCGCTGCACTTCGTGGCTTGGTACAGAACAGAAGGCTGGCCAATGCAGTACGCCTTCTACGTCGGCAACAACAAGCGCGTGCTGCTGGGCGAGAAGACGCTCACCGCCGGCAAGGTGTATAACGTCAACCGTGCCGCTACGGCCTTCACGCCGCTCACCGTGACCGACAATGTAACCAGTACGACCGTCGAGCCAGAGTATGGAAGCTATTCCTTCAAGGATGGTTCCGCCAACATCACCGTGACCGGCGAGGGCGAGGGAGAGACCATCTCGCTTTATGACAATAACAACACCGTCACCCTCAGCGGTGTCACCGCCACGAGTTACGATAGGTTCATCTATGCCGGTGGCGGCAGCACAGGTACGCTCAACATCGTGCTCAGTGGCACGAACAGAATCACCGTTACCGATCCAACGTATGGCGGTCAGGCCATCTACGCTGAAGGCAATCTGAAGCTGAGCGGCAACGGCACGCTGACCGTCACCGTGACCGCAGCCGATTTCTACGGTCTCTACGGCTCCAGCAACTACGCCTCCTTTGGCGGCGACCCCAACAACCCTGACACTAACGGCGACGCCAGCGTCCTCGCCGCCGACGGCTACACCGTCACCCGCAGCGACGTGACCCACGACAGCGAGAAAGGCACGTACACATGGACGTACACCGTGACGCCGCCGCCCGCCCTCGGCGACCTCTACTACAGCGACGGCACGTACAGCACGACGCTCGTTGCGGGCAAGACGCCCATCGGCGTGATAGCCTACCTCGACCAGACGGGCACCGACGACGACGAAATCACGGAGAGCGGCAACGGCGGCGGTCACGGCCTGGTGCTCTGCCTGAAGAACGCGGCCAGCAACCTGTCGTGGAGCACGAACTACTCGAGCCAGGCCTACACGGGCAATGCCTACGTGACCGACGCCGCCGGACTGACGCGACTGACGGGCGCGAGCGGCTACAACGCGACGAACGCCATGGCCAGCGTCGAGAACGCCGCGACCGTCTATCCCGCCGCCTATCAGGCCAAGAACTACACGGGCCTCGCCGCTCCCGCCACGGGCACCACGGGCTGGTTCCTGCCCAGCGCCCAGCAGTGGGTGAAGATGCAGCAGGCTCTCGGCGGCATGGACGGAAGCATCGATGACAAAACCATCCAAGATTTGGGCCATTGGTTCGACAACGGAATCAATGGTTGCACCGCATGGGAGACGGCACTCGCCAAGGCCGGCTCGGGCAACTACGACAGCATGACGCCCTTTCTGTACTATTTCTCCAGTAGCGAGCATTCTGAACAATACACCATCCTTCTGAAGATGGATGGCAGAGAAATTGGCAATGCCTACGGCTTTTGCTGGTCACAATTCTCCAAGGTCCAGCTGGATGATAAGAGTCGCGTCCGCCCCGCCCTCGCCTTTTAGATAAATCATCACAAGAGAATATGTAGAATGTGTCACAGTGCAAAAAGGGGCGGCCTCCGCCTGCGGAAACGGCTCGCCGACAGCGGGCGAGCACCGCGCAAGCCGGAAAAGTGCTCCAACGGCAGCGGCAGTTTCCGCATGACTGCCGACCCCGACTGGGATGCCGTGAATGGCTACACGTTCTAAGGAAAAATATAATTCTACGGACTCAAAGGACTCAAAGGACAGTCCTAAAAGTCCTAAAAGTCCGTAGACAACAAAACATCCGCAGAGAATAAAAGTCTACGGACTCAAAGGACTAAAAGGACTGAGCCGATGACAACAGAAAGTCCAAAAAGTCCGAAAAGTCCGTAGACAAAATAAAAAAACGTAGAAAGAATGGATAGGAACTACACTTACAAGATTCTCCGTTGCGCCTACAACGTGTTCGACGAGCTCGGACCAGGCCTGCTGGAGAGCATCTACGAGGAAGCCCTCTGCCGCGAACTCACCGCCGCAGGGTTCACCGTGGAGCGACAGAAGCCCGTGCCCGTCATCTACAAAGGCGAGCCGCTGGCCAACGACCTGCGCTTAGACATCATCGTCGACGGCAAGGTCATCCTCGAACTGAAGTCCGTCACCGAGTACCGCAAGCTCTTCGAGAAGCAGCTCTACACCTACCTGCGGCTCGCTGGCTGCGAACTGGGCTACGTCATCAACTTCAACGAAGAGAACCTGCGCGACGGCATCCACACCGTCCGCAATCCCTACGCTTGCCCTGCGGATTGATATTTTGTCTGCGGAGAATAAAAGTCTACGGAGAGATAATAAGTCTACGGACTCAAAGGACTCAAAGGACAGTCCAAAAAGTCCGAAAAGTCCGTAGACAAAAAAAAACTCTAAGGAGTCAAGGAGTAAAGGAGTGGCTCCGCCAGAAAAACTCCCCAACTCCTAAACTCCTTAGACAAAAACAGGTTCTGCGTCAATTTAGGTGGTAAGTCCAGATTTCTTCGTACCTTTGCGCCATGCAGATGGGCGCTTTTTCTGATTTGAAGTCACATACAAAGATACGAAAAAATACGCACATCTGCAACTTTATTATGTTAACTAATGCATTCACTATCAGATAGATAGTTAAATATTGTAACAAATATTCACCACCTAAATTGACGCAGAACCCAAAAACAACAACAAATAAACATTATACATTATATATATTATTATGATACACAACATCAACATCTTCCGGCGGGCCACGCTCGCGCTCGCCGCAGCCCTGCTCACCACCGCCACGGCGTGGGCATGGTCGGGCGAAGGAACAGAATCCAGTCCGTACAAAACTAGCAATGCTGATGACTTTACGAAATTCAGCAACATCGTGAATGGGACGAACGGTGAAACAAGGAACACGTCGACTTGGGGCACGCTCACAGCCAACATCGACATGACCGGCATCTCCTGCTCGCCCATCGGCGACAACGACAACCCTTATGCGGGCACATTTGACGGGGCAGGCCATACTGTCGAAGGTATCAGGCTCAATGGCAACAGCATCAGCACCACGGCCGTGAATTGCATCATCTGGAGTGTAACCATAACGGCGGCAAATTTACACAATATTTTGTAAATATCGGCGAAAAAGGTGTGACAATTTTGAAAATCGTCACACCTAAATGCCCAAAAAACTTCAAAATCGTCACACCTATCGCAGAATTGTCACACCCTTTTTCGGGCAAACGATGTATTTTTGCAGCCAAATAATCATCCATAGCAATAAACCCATGTACGAACTGACCCGTTTCATCGCCGAGACACCCCTCTGGCTCACCATCCCCTTCTTCGCCGTCTTCGCTGCGATGAGTATCTGGTGCCTCGTGCTCCTGGTGCAAACCCTGCGTGGCAAATAAAGGAGATCTGACGATCTTTACGCGCTCAATGCGCTCTTTGGGTTATACCCGAATGGCACCATATCGTTCTTTGACTTACTGACACACCACAACGGATATTTATCTGAGAGAAAGTTTGGAACTTTCCGGGATTTGTTGTATCTTTGAGCTCCGCTCGAAGATAGGCTGCATCTCGGAAATACAAAGAAAAACAAGTTTTCCTTTGGTATTTCGCTCGATTTGCACTATCTTTGCACCCGTAACGTACAAAACAACGACGATTATGACTGCAATAATAGAACGTACACCCCGCACCGTCACCGTGCGTATGAGCACACGCCGATGGAACAGGCTTCAGCAGATGGAGCAGGCGTTTCAACAGCCCAAGGGCAGCAATGTCAAGCACCACTACCGCCACGAGGCCCTCTGCGGCATGTTCAAGAGCGATGCTACCGAAGCGGAACTCGTTGAGGAATATCTCACAGAGAAGTACAATCTCTAAATACTTGTAGCCCCTCCTCACGATTTCCCTTTCCACAAGATAATATCCGCCGAGACATCCCGAAAGATGTGCTCGGCGGCCTCCGTTTATGGCGTGCCACCCCAATATATTGAATAAGGTATAAACAATAAATAAAACAACAATGAACATGAAAAGAATCATTCATTTCCTCAGCACGTCGCGGACGGCACTCATCCTGCTGCTCGCCACGCTGCTGACCGCCCCCGCCGCACAGACGGCGTGGGCGACAACGACCTTAACCGTCAACGTGACGGGCAGCGGCTCGGTGTCTATTGGCAACCAAACGGCTACGGCGGGCAATCCGTTCACTACGCCGGTTGATGATGGCGCAAGCGTTACGCTGACCTTAGCGCCCGATGCCGGTAATATCGTGACCGGTGCAAGCCCTGCGTGGCAAATAAAGGAGATCTGACGATCTTTACGCGCTCAATGCGCTCTTTGGGTTATACCCGAATGGCACCATATCGTTCTTTGACTTACTGACACACCACAACGGATATTTATCTGAGAGAAAGTTTGGAACTTTCCGGGATTTGTTGTATCTTTGAGCTCCGCTCGAAGATAGGCTGCATCTCGGAAATACAAAGAAAAACAAGTTTTCCTTTGGTATTTCGCTCGATTTGCACTATCTTTGCACCCGTAACGTACAAAACAACGACGATTATGACTGCAATAATAGAACGTACACCCCGCACCGTCACCGTGCGTATGAGCACACGCCGATGGAACAGGCTTCAGCAGATGGAGCAGGCATACAAACTGGCACAGACCATCAAGCGTGGCATGAAGCAGGCTGAGACAGCACCTGCCATGACTGTGAACGAAGCCATGGACTTTATCGATAAGATATGATAAAGGAAATTCGCTTCTCCGATGAGTTCAGCCGTGCCTTCAAGCGGTTGAAAAAGCGGTATCGCTCTCTGCCAAACGACTTGAAACAGTTGCTGGCATCACTTGTCGAGAATCCTAATCAAGGCGTAGAACTATATAATGGCATGCGCAAAGTAAGGCTAAACTTTGCTTCCAAGAACCGAGGCAAGCGAGGCGGAGGCCGCGTCATTATCAGGCTGGCAGTAAGCGACACTAGCCTGACGTTTGTTTACATCTACGACAAAAGCGATATGGAGAATGTCAGCGACGAATTTCTCGACCAAGTAATCATCGACGTAGGTCAAGGTAAATCCTCACCAATATCCATAGAGCCGCAAGAATCTTAGCCCCTCCTCCCGACTTTCCCCCCTCCCTCAAGATAATATCCGCCGAGACATCCTGAAAGATGTGCTCGGCGGCCTCCGTTTATGGTGTGCCAGCCTAATATATTGAATAAGGTATAAACAAGTAATAAAACAAAAATGAACATGAAAAGAATCATTCACATCATCCAACACACCGCGAGGACAGCCACCGTGCTGCTCCTCGCCCTGCTCACCACGGTGACGGCGCGGGCATGGCTCACGGACTTCGTGGCGGTGTCCTCGGAGGGCACGGCCACGGCCAGGTTCGCCTACAGCGACCATTTCTACAGAGTGGACTGGTCGGGGATTAACTCCGTGACAACGACCGTGAAACTTGACTTCATTACAAGCGGTACTATGGTAGCACAAAGAAACGGCAATACGTCAAGCTTCATAACCCTATATGCGAGCGAATCAAGTTCAGACCGATGGTATACATCGCATATAACGGGCCTCACGCCGGGGCAGAGTTCCGACGGCTATACAAATTACGCTGATCTTGCGACGGGAGCCAGCAGCGGCAAGAAGAAAGTCTGCACCGTCACCTGCCTGTCGGCCAGCGCGCCGACGTGGGCGTGGTCGGCTGACCGCTCGGCCTGCACGGCGACGTTCACCTGCGCCGAGGACGCGACGCTGACGGCCACGGTGACGGCGACGGTGACGGCTGCGGGCGGAAGCATCACGGCCAGCGCGACGTTCAACGGCACGGCCTACAGCGACACGAAGACCGACCCGTGGGGCCGCAGCGACGGGCGCGACGGCAGCGAAGCGAAGCCCTACGCCATCGGCAGCCCCGAAGCGCTGGCCCTGCTGTCCACCTACGTCAACGCGGGCAACAACGCCAGCGGCCTGCACTTCGAGCAGACGCAGGACATCGACATGAGCAGCGCCGGAAACTTCACGCCGATTGGCTACGATAACCCATTCAACGGCATCTACGACGGCAAGGGCCACGCCATCACCGGCCTCACCGTGAACACCACGTCACGAAACGCCGCACTGTTCGGCTATATGGAGGGCGGCAGCATCAGGAATGTCACGATGGTCAATCCCAGCCTCACGTGCTCTTTCAGCGGCTCGGGTGACAAAAGAGCCGGTGGCATCGTCGGCTCGATAAGGCCCGGCACGATAATGAACTGCAACGTCATCAATCCCACGCTCAGCGCAGGTTACAAAGGAGCGATATGCGGAACCATCAATGGCGGTGGATCGTGCGAGGTCAGAGACTGCTACTACTACACGACAGGCAGCGTCGGTGCCGTAGGATGGAATGGCCTTAACCAGACCGTCACCGGAGGCCGCATCTACACCCTGACCCTCGCCAGCGGCGTCATCACCAGCACCGCGCCCGCCTTCACCTACGGCGGCACGGGCTACTACGCGGGAACCATCACCCTCGCCGCCGCCCCCACGGGCTGGAGCTACGCCTACAGCGTGAACGGCTCGGCCATCGGCGGCAACACGTTCGACATCAGCGCCGACGCCAGCGTGACTGTGACGCGCACGCCTATCGACTACACCATCACCTACAACCTGGGCGGCGGCACCAACGCCAGCGGCAACCCCTCGACCTACACCATCCAGAGCCAGACCATCACCCTGGCCGCGCCCACCCGCGAGGGCTACACGTTCGGCGGCTGGTACGCCAACAGCAGCCTGACGGGCGACGCGGTGACCACCATCGCGAGCGGCCAGACGGGCGACGTGACGCTGTGGGCCAAGTGGACGCCCAAGCAGTACACCATCACCTACAACCTCAGCGGCGGCACCAACGCTGAGGGCAACCCCACGGCCTACACCATCGAGAGCGAGGCCATCACCCTCGGCGCGGCCACCAAGACGGGCTACACGTTCGGCGGCTGGTACCGGAGCGCTGACCTCAGCGGCGACGCCGTGACCACCATCCAGAGCGGCTCGACGGGCGACGTGGAGTTGTGGGCCAAGTGGACGGCCAACCGCTACGCCATCGCCTTCGTCGGCAACGGCAAGACGAGCGGCACGATGTACAACGAACTCTTCAACTACGACGAGGCCAAGGCTCTGACCGCCTGCGCCTACACCCGCACGGGCTACCACTTCACCGGCTGGAACACCGAGGCCGACGGCAGCGGCACGGCCTACGCCGACGGCCAGGAGGTGCTGAACCTCACCGCCGAGCCGGACGCCACCCTGACGCTCTACGCCCAGTGGACGGCCAACACCTACACTGTACACTTTGAGCCCGTCATCCCCGTCAATGGCACGATGGCCGACCAGACCTTCACCTACGACCAGGAGGCCACGGCGCTGACCAAGAACGCCTTCTCTACGACCACGGGCCAGTGGCTGCGCTGGAACACCCAGGCCGACGGCAGCGGCACCAACTACGAGGACGAGGCCGTGGTGCAGAACCTGACCGCTGAGGACGGCGGCACCGTGACGCTCTACGCGCAGTGGCACTTGCAGCACCGCTTCAACTACGACAACAGCATCTTCCGCTGCTACAACACCAGCAACACCAACGAGGTCCATTGGGCCTACGCCGGCGAGACGGTGAAGGTGGAAGTCATCGACGGCACCAGCGAGTACACCATCCGCGTGGTAAATGGTGACGGCAAGGACATCACGCTCGAAACCGGGACCAACACCTTCGTCATGCCCAATGAAGAGGTATGGATTACCTATACCAGCGTCAAGAAGATGGCCTACACCGCCATCTGTCTGGACAATTTTGAATCGGGGGACGTGGTCTATCTCTACGATGCCAACCAGCCCACCGTCACGCCCACCGTTGTGGTGAAGGACGGCGAGACCGTGCTGACCGAGGGCACCGACTACACCCTCGCGATAACCAACAACACGGGCAGCCCCACGCAGATGGTCACCGCCACCGTCACCGTCACCGGAATGGGCGGCTACGTGGGCACGAACACCCGGGAGTTCCGCATCACGCCCTTCAACATCGCCAACTGCGAGATTAAGGGCACGCTGGAAGCCTACTACGACGGCTACGGCCCCTACTATCCACTCAGTAACAACGTAGAGGTGTGGAACGGCGAGACGCAGCTGACGCTCGACACGGACTACAGCATCGACATCGTTTACCCCGAATCCGGCACGTTTGAGATTGGCCAGACCTATCAGGCCGTCATCAAGGGCATAGGCGACTGGGGCGGCTCGAAGACCTTCACCTTCACCTTCGTAGCCCTGCACCACACCGTCGTGTTCGTAGCCAACGGCGGCAGCGGCACGATGGCCAGCGATGTCGTGGCTAACGACGGCGGCAATGCTGGCCGTTACTATCTGCCCGAGTGTACGTTCACCGCTCCCCTCGGCAAGGTGTTCGACCACTGGGTGGCCAGTTGCGAGCCTG
>CAMVAI010000005.1 GCA_947165435.1 uncultured Prevotella sp. | reverse complement strand
ATTGCCGACGAACGTCAGCAGTATTGCCGACGAACGTCAGCAGTATTGCCGACGAGCGTCGGCAATACTTCGACAATCCATGTAGTTCCCTGTTTCGCCAGCACTCCCACGGCGAACAGAATAAAAAAAACTGATGCCAACAGCAGTGTCTTCTCAGATACCTTCACCATAACTACTTTACCATCAACTTATTACGCATACAGTGAAGGGATAAATTATTTTTTATTTTTAAGTACAAACAAGTGCTCCACCACAAGGAAAAAGTAAGCGTATGAAGAAAGATAGACCCGAAGCGGGGCATCCGATTTCGTCGGATGCCCCGCTTCTTTGTTTCGTGTTCTGCTACGAGCGAGCCGTCAGCACGGCTCAGCACGGGTCAGCGTGACGCCTCGCGACCGATGGCCAGCGCCTTGATGTTGGCCTCGACGATGGCCTCGCCCTTTCGACCGAAGACACGGCGGATGGCCTCTTCCAGCTTGTCGTACTCGATGCCCAAGGCCTGCTGGGCGGCTCCCAGGAGGATGACGTTGGCCGAACGGGGCACGCCGGCATCGCGGGCCTGCTGCTCAATGTCAATCATGATAACGTGGGGGAGCAGCGACAGGTCGCGCCGGATGACCTCGATGTCAGGATAGTTGGGGATATTTACAAACGGAGTGCTCGACGTGATGATCCATCCCTCTTTCTTCAGGAACGGCAGGTAGCGCAGAGCCTCCATGGGTTCCATCGATATGATGACGTCTGCCCCACCCTTGGCGATGAGGTCGCTGCTGATGGGGTCGCTGCTGATGCGCAGGTTCGACTGTACGTCGCCGCCGCGCTGCGACATGCCGTGTACCTCGGCCTGCTTGATGTAGAGGTTCTCCTTCATGGCTGCCTCACCAATGATGGTAGCGATAGAGAGGATGCCTTGTCCGCCTACTCCGCAAAGTATGATGTCTGTTTTCATGTTCTTAAAATTTAGTGTGAACAGTTAAGAATGATGATTACTCAACTCCCTTATTGGCTTTCTTCTGCTTCAGGTGGCGCTGCAGGGTTTGCATGCACTCGCGACGGGGAATGATGACGCTGACACCGTGGTAGTTGATTTCCTGCTCGATGGTCTGCTTGATTTCGGCCATGTTCTTGGGCAGCGGCACCACCACCTTCAGATGGTCGTCGCTGACACCCAGTCCGCGGCAGATGGCCTCGAACTTATTGGTGCCGGCAGAGTCCTGACCACCGGTCATGGCCGTGGTGAGGTTGTCGCTGATGATGACGGTGATGTCGGCCTGCTCGTTGACGGCATCCAGCAAGCCCGTCATGCCGGAGTGGGTAAAGGTAGAGTCGCCGATGATGGCTATGGCAGGCCACTGGCCGGCATCCGACGCGCCCTTGGCCATCGTGATGGAGGCTCCCATATCGACGCAGGAATGGATGGCCTTATAGGGAGGCAGGAAACCCAGCGTATAGCAGCCTATATCACCGAAGACGCGGGCGTTGGGGTACTGCTGCAGCACCTCGTTCAGCGCCTGATAGACATCGCGGTGGCCGCAGCCCTGACAGAGTGCAGGGGGGCGCGGGGCGACATCCTCGCAGGGGGCATAGTTCTCGCCCAGCGGCATGCCGAGGGCTTTCTTGATGGCATCGGGGTTCAGCTCGCCGGTACGGGGCAGTTCGCCGGTCAGACGGCCCTTGACGACGGCATTGCCCGGCATGACGCCACGCACCTGGTCTTCGATGAAGGGCTGGCCCTCCTCGCAGACGAGCACCTCCTGGCAGTCGTCGGTCATGCGGCGTATGAGCCGTTTGGGAATGGGGTACTGCGAAATCTTCAGCACCGGATAGGGGCATCCGTCGGGGAAGCATTCCATCAGGTAGTTGTAGGCTATACCGCTGGCGATGATACCCAGATACTGGTCTTTGCCATCCTCGTACTTATTATATTGGCTGTCGGCGGCCATCTGCTCCAGGAGCGGCTGCTGTGCCGTCACCACGTCGTTGCGCTTGCGGGCAAAGGCGGGCAGCAGCACCCAGTTGGATGCCTTCGCGTTGTAGTTCAGCTCGTTCTGCTCACGAGGTTGATCGGCACATGTTACCACAGCACGGCTGTGTGCCATGCGGGTGGTAACACGCATCAGTATGGGCAGCTGCAGCTGTTCAGACATGTCGTAGGCCATGGCCATCATGTCGTAAGCCTCCTGCTGGCTCGACGGTTCGAGCGTGGGAATCATGGCAAACTTGCCGTAGAACCGCGAGTCCTGCTCGTCCTGACTGGAGTGCATCGAGGGGTCGTCGGCCACGAGCACCACCAGTCCGCCGTTGGTGCCCGTCATAGCAGAGTTGACAAAGGGGTCGGCACAGACATTCAGCCCTACGTGCTTCATGCACACCAGGGCGCGCTTGCCCATATACGACATGCCGAGGGCGGCCTCCATAGCCGTCTTCTCGTTGGCCGACCAGCGGCTGTGTACGCCGCGCTCCTTGGCCAACGGCGACATCTGGATATACTCTGTGATTTCCGTGGAGGGAGTGCCCGGGTAGGCATAAACCCCGCTCAGTCCGGCATCGAGTGCGCCCTGTGCGATGGCCTCGTCTCCCAATAGTAGTTTCTTCATATCGGCTATCTTGTTTAAGCAATGTTTTTATTGATGGTTGCCCCGTTTTTCCGTGTCGGGGCAAAAAGGGGCGGTAGCTGTCTTTACTGAAAAACCGCTCATACGATACATACGAGCGGTTTTTTCGTTTTTATTCAGAAAGCCACGCGCCAGCCGGGCTTAGTCTTCCTGGTATTCAGGACGCAGCTTGCGCACGGTCTCGCCGGCACGCCACATCTCCTGGTTGCGCATAGCCTCCAGCTCCTTCTCCAGACCGGCGCGATAGTCGGGCTTCGAGTTGGCATCGATGGTAATCTGTGCCTCGTTGCCGGTCTTCACCGAGTAGTAGAGCCACTCCATCACGGGCTTGATGGCATCGTGGAAACGGGGAGCCCAGTCCAGTGCGCCGCGCTGTGCGGTGGTCGAGCAGTTGGCATACATCCAGTCCATACCCTTGGCGCCGAAGAGCGGGCCGAGGCTCTGGGTGAGCTCCTCGACGGTCTCGTTGAAGGCCTCAGAGGGCGAGTGGCCGTTCTCGCGCAGCACCTCGTACTGGGCGAGCAGCAGGCCCTGGATGGCACCCATCAGCGAGCCGCGCTCGCCGGTGAGGTCAGAGGTGGCCTCGCGCTGGAAGGTGGTCTCGAACAAATAGCCGGCACCGATGCCGATACCGAAGGCCAGCGTCTTCTCCTTGGCTTTGCCGGTAGCGTCCTGATAGACAGCATACGAGCAGTTCAGACCGCGACCCTCGCAGAACATCGTGCGCAGGCTGGTGCCGCTACCCTTGGGGGCTACCATGATGACGTCCACATCCTTGGGGGGAACCACACCCGTGCGGTCGCTCCAGTTGATGGCGAAGCCGTGGCTGTAGTACAGCGTCTTGCCGGGCTTTAGGTATTTCTTCACGGTAGGCCACTGCTGAATCTGTCCGGCATCGGAGAGCAGCATGCAGAGGATAGTACCCTTCTCGGCAGCCTCCTCGATAGAGAAGAGCGTCTTGCCAGGCACCCATCCGTCGGCCACAGCCTTGTCGTAGGTCTTGCCCTGACGCTGACCGACGATGACGTTGAAGCCATTGTCGCGCAGGTTGCAGGCCTGGCCGGGGCCCTGTACGCCGTAGCCGATGACTGCGATTACTTCATCCTTCAATACCTCACGTGCTTTCTCCAGTGAGAACTCCTTGCTGGTGACAACAGTTTCGATAACGCCACCAAAATTCATTTCTGCCATTTTTACTTTAGTTTGTTTTTTTAGTTTTACATCATCCCTGTGTACCCTGCCAGCCCTTTTCACGAGAGCCGGACGATTGGTGCTTCCGCACCGCTATGCTGTTCGGTCCACTCCCACCCTGCACGAGGATGCGACAAGGGGGTTAACTGTTATATATCGGCCGCAAAGATAGCAATTTGCAAGCAAACAGCCAAATATTCTGTCATTTTTATAGTTTAATTAACCTTTTGGAATAAATGATGGCAGGGTATCTTGTGGGTTTTCACCACCTCCCATCACTCACATTATTACTGTTCCTGCCCCAGGGCATTGTAGCACCGTGAGCCTTTCTCGATGACGAGGCGGCCATTGCGGAGCACCTTGCGCACGGCAAGCGACTGTGGCTGCCTGACGGTGACGGCAGCCACACCACTGATGCCGACAGGCCGCTCATAGGGGCCGATGTCGCGGGCCTTGCCGGTGACGGTACGCCGCAGGAAGGGGAAGTCGGCCACGAGGTCGGCAGGCAGGTCATGCTCGTCAGAGCCTGCATCTATCAGTGGACTGTCAGCAGCCAGCCGTCCGAAACGGCGGGGCATCGAGCCGTCGATAGCCCGTGGCTTCAGCGCGTCGTCCTCGTCAAGTGACAGGAAGTCATCCATGCCGATGCCTGTAATGAGGTGGTTGCTCCACCCGTTCTTCGACATAGGCTGTGCCAGCGCGTTATAGTCGTCGGTGCCCACGCTGATTTCCTGCTTGCCCAGGCAGATATTGTTATAGAATAAGGTATATTCCTCCGAGCCGCCCGACTCGAACATGTAGTCGTAGCTGTTGTTGAACCCCAGGCACCCTATGAGCACATGGCCACCCTTGTGGTGGTTACAGTCGAAGCCCTT
Source organism: uncultured Prevotella sp. (assembly GCA_947165435.1). GTDB lineage: Bacteria > Bacteroidota > Bacteroidia > Bacteroidales > Bacteroidaceae > Prevotella. The sequence continues at coordinate 61,027 of CAMVAI010000005.1, read as the reverse complement.
GACGGAGCTGCCGGCATTACAGTTGAAGGCGATGCAGTTATAGACGTAGTGGACGCCCTGTGACGAGCCGCCCGTGCCGTTGCCGCCCAACTTGATGCCGTTGCCATTGCCGGAGAACGACATCGAGCCGCTCTTCGTGATGTAGTCCTTCACCCACAGATGGTCCTCGGCTTTACCCGAATCCCATGCCCAACACTCGGCCAGGATAACATCATAGTCGGTTTCGTAGAGGTCCCAGGCATCGTCGCTGTTGTGCCATGCCCGGCAGCGTATGAAGCGGTTGCCGCGTCCGTTATGCATCTTACATGCAAAACCGTCGGCATCGCTGCCGTAGTTGGCATCGTAGTCACAGTTATGATGGGAGTCACAGTCGATGATGTCGTTATAGGCACAGTAGGTGCCGTCGTTCTTGCTTATGCCGGGGAAGGTGTCGCTGAACTTATGGCCGAAGCCCAGCTGCAGCCCCGTGTCGAGATTGTATGAGAACTCGCAGCGTTCGATACGGTTGTACGACCCTTCGAGCTTGATACCATTATCGGCGGCATGCGTGATATGCAGTCCGAAGAGCCACCAGTGGTTGCCCGTCAGCAGGATGCCCCGCTCGCCAACCCGCTCGGCCGTCAGTCCGTCGGCAAAGTCGAAGACTGGTTTCTCGTCCTCGTAGGCACGGATAACGATGGGGGCGTCTGCCGTACCACTGGTACTGATGCGCACGGTGAACTTGCCGTCGCCCTGCACCTGCTGGCGATAGGTGCCGCCCCGACAGACGATGTGGGTGCCAGGCTGGGCGGCATTCACCGCCCGCTGTAGGTCGCGCCAGGGATGGTCCTTGGTGCCGTCGCCCGTCTGGTCGTTGCCGTCGGGGGCGATATACAGCTCCTGCTGCGGGGGCGGGAATGCCTTGGTGGGTATGGGCGTGCCTTCGGTGATATAGGTAGGGTCGTCAGGCTCGGTGGGACTGATGGTAGTGGCACTGTTCAGCGTGATGTCGATGTCGTCCAGATAGATGGTGGCACTCTTACAGGTGAACCGCACCAGTACTTCGGTATCCTCTTCGGTGCTGCCCACCTTGAACGAGCTGCTGCCATAGGGTGTTGACGACGAGACTGTGGCGGTGCCCAGCGTGGTCCATGAGCTGCCGCCGTCAGTCGATTTCTCCACCTGTAGCTGCTTGCCGCTGCCCGATGCGCGGTGCTTCAGTGTGACACGCCCGGGCTGGCAGAGCACGGGAGTAATGAGATAGCCGCCGCCGTTCATCGTAGCCCGTCGGCTGTTGTTGTCGTTCTTGGCATAGACACCCTTCAGCCGCCATTGGCCTGACGACAGGGTAACAGTGGTCTCAGCAGACGGTGCCGAGGTGGGCAGTCCGTTCTCGAAATCCTCTTTCAGGCTGTCGGCCATCAGGAGCGTACAGCTCATCAGGAGCGTCAGCAAGGCAGATAGTCGTTTCATTGTGATGTAAAAATGTTGTTTTTAAGTGTAGTCCTGTTCGCAATTTGGGTGCAATTATACACTTTGCTGCCACTCTCCCACCATCTGCCACCACCTCTACTTCCCCTTTGTACAAAGGGATTCTGCGGTGGTTGGTGGCAGAGTGGCAGCAAAAAATGGAAAAAATATTTTTTTACTCTACTTGACGGGCTTGATGCAGAAAGAGAAGTCATAGTCCTGCAGGGGCAGACGATACTGCCGCAGGGGCCATGCGCCCCACGACGTGACACAGCCCAGGCCCTGCTGGCGCTGCTGTATATGCACCTGCGTGAGCGGTCGCTCCTGAAGGTCGCCGCTGTGCTGTCCCCAGCGGTGCTCCTTCACGGGGCCTGCATCGAGGTCGTCGGCTACGTAGGGCAGTGCCGAGCACTCCATAGCGGCATTGCTGTAGAAGCGCAGGCCCTTCTGGCCGTTGGTCACCTCAAACCAGCGCACGTCGGTATGGTTGCCGCTCTCCTGCGGACGCACGTAGGGGAAGTATTCCTGCGAGGCCGTGGAGCTATAGACGCCCAGGAACTCGCTGCTGTTGCGGTCGATGTAGTTCTCGTGCGGGCCTCGTCCGTAGTATTTCACGCGGTCGTAGCCCTGCGGCATCTGCAGCTGCATGCCGTAGCGGAAGAGCCACTGGTCCTTGGTGTCGCCGGTGGGGTGCAGCTGCTGGCGTACCAGCACCTGGCCGTCGGCCTGTAGGGTATAGGTCATGGTCAGCGTGGCCTGCACGTCGGGCATCGACAGGACGGCCGTCACGGTATTGTCGCTGATGCGTAGGTCGGTCACCTGCATCTTGGGCTGTTTCCAACGAGCGAACTTCTGCTGCATGCGGGCTCCGTAGTCGTTGTCGGTGGGTGCGCGCCAGAACTCCGGTGCGATGCTCTGCCGGTCGGTGAGCATAGCCTGTCCGTCGATGTCGAGATAGTCTATGAGTCCCGTCTGCTTGCCGATAGTGACCGTCGTGCCTGCTGCCGACAGCTTGACGTAGCTCTTGGTTTCCTCAGTGTCCACCTTGGCGGGTGCCGCTTCGAGCGAGGGGAAGCGATAGGGCTGCACCACCATCTGCTGGCGGGCTATGGTGTCGCGCCCGTCGCGGACGCAGGCAAAATTGACAAGTACCTCGTCGTCGGCATGATGCTGCAACACCTTCTGCACGGCCTGCGCCAGCTGTGCGTCAACGATGGTCCGGCGCTGCTGGGGGGCTATGCCGCTGAGGGCTATGGTGCCGGTGTGCTTGCGGATGCGCCAGCAGAGCGTCACGTCGTCCAGCGAGCGGAAGAAATGCTCGTTATACACTTCTATCCTACCCTCTTTCAATCCCTTGTCGGCCGCCCACACATTCTGATAGTAGTACTGCACCTCATAGGCATGGGGATTCAGTCGGCGGTCGGGGGCGATGATGCCGTTGCAGTTGAAGTTATAGTCGTGGGCCGGATAGCGCCCATAGTCGCCACCGTAAGTAAAAATCTCCTTGCCCGTGACGGGGCTCTTGTCGCGCAGGGCCTGGTCGGCAAAGTCCCAGATGAAGCCGCCCTGGTATTTGGGGTACTTGCGAACGAGTTCCCAATACTCCTTGAAACCGCCCATCGAGTTGCCCATAGCGTGGGCATACTCACACTGTATGAGCGGTCGCGGATTGTTGCCCTGTGCGTAGGTCTCGCAGTGCTTGTAGTCGTAGTACATGGGGCAGAAGATGTCGGTCTTGCCGTTCTGTCCGGCCTGTTCGTACTGGATGGGGCGCGTGGTGTCCACCGACTTGATCCATTCATAGACGCGCTCGAAGTTGGGGCCGTAGCCAGCCTCGTTGCCCATGCTCCAGATGATGATGGAGGGATGGTTGCGCAGCGAGAGCACGTTGCCATGGTTGCGCTCCAGGTGCATCTGGGCATAGTCTTCGCGCTTGGCCATGGTTTTCTCCTTATACCCCATGCCGTGGCTCTCGATGTTGGCCTCGGCCACGAGGTAAAGGCCTGCCGAGTCGCACAGCTCATACCAGCGGGGGTCGTCGGGATAGTGGCATGTGCGCACGGCATTGATGTTCAGGCGCTTCATGATGCTGATGTCCTGGCGCATGCGCTCCACCGACATCACGTAGCCGCCGTCGGGGTCAAGCTCGTGGCGGTTTACACCTTTTATTAATATAGGCTGCCCGTTGACGAGCAGCTGTGCGTTCTTGATTTCCACGTGGCGGAAGCCCAGCCGCTGGCGCACCACCTGCAGCACGTCGTTCTTCTTCTTCAGCGTCACGATGAGGTTATACAGGTTGGGGGTCTCTGCCGTCCAGGGCTTCACGTCCTTCGGGTCCAGCATGAAGTTCTCATGGTGGTAGTAGGGCCATCGGTGACCGTCATGCTTGAAGATGACACGGCCCTGCATATCCTCCAGGGCCACCTCCAGACTGACGCCCGAGGGGTTCTTCACGTCGATGGTGTAGCCTATCTCGGCGCGCTGCTCAACGACGTTCCAGTCTTGCAGCACCTGTATGTCCTCGATGTGTGTCTGCGGACGGGCATAGAGATACACCTCGCGGGCTATTCCCGTGAAGCGCCAGAAGTCCTGGTCTTCCAGGTAGGAGCCGTCGCACCAGCGCATCACCTGCATGGCGATGAGGTTGCGGCCTTTCTTCAGGTAGCGGGTGATGTCGAACTCGGCAGCCATCTTCGAGTCTTCACTGTAGCCTACGTAGCGTCCGTTCACCCACACCTTCAGGTTGCTGGTGGCGGAGCCTACGTGGAAGACCACCTGCTGCCCCTTCCAGCTGTCGGGCACGGTGAACTCGCGGCGGTAGGAGCCGGTGTAGTTCTGTGTCTCGCCGATGAAAGGCGGGTTGTTGTCGAACGTGGTGGCCCAGGCATAGCCTATGTTCTTGTAGATGCGGTCGCCATAGCCGTTGATTTCGAAGAGGCCGGGCACGGGGAAGTCCGTCCACTGCGAGTCGTCGTAGGCCGGCTTGTAGAAGTCGGCGGGGGCGTCCTGATGGTTCGTCACGAAGTGGAAGCGCCACAAGCCCTCCATCGACAGATAGCGTGCCGAGCGGCTCTTGTCGCCCTGTCGCGCCAGCTGCTCCGTCTCGTAGGCGAAGAAGTTGGCTCGCCGTGCCTCCCGGTTCTGCTGGTTCACCTGCGGGTTGCGCCATTCGGGGTCGCCGTCGGCAGCCTGTACCGATACTGCTGCCACAGCAGCCGTCAAAAATGTAAAAAACAGCTTTTTCATCATAGCTTTTCTATTTTTTTAATAATGTTCAGTCGCTGTAGGCCTCTTCGCCTATCTGTTCGCGGGCACCGATGGTCATCTTACGCAAGTCGTAGTAAGAGCCGTTGTAGATGTTGAAATCCACATGCCCCTTGATGCCCGGCAGGGTGCCCACGTCGGTGTGCTGCCAGAACTTCCACGGCCCCTGATACTCCACTTCGTCCACGTAGTAGTGGGCTATCCAGTAAGGGTAGTCGTCGAAGGCGGGGTCGCTCAGGTAGCGCATCTTGAATTTGTAATACGTATAGATAATAGGTTTTACGCCATAGTGCCGCTCCACGATGTCGAGCCATTGGCGGATGCTCTGGCGGAACTCGTCGTCGGTCTGCTTCTTGGGTTTGTGCTCCACATCGAGCACAGGGGGCAGGTCGCCGTTCTCCAGCTTCACCTTGCTGATGAAGAAGCGGGCCTGGGCGGCAGCCGGCGAGTGGACGCTGTAGAAATGGTAGGCACCGCGTGTGAAACCATACTCGCGGGCCTGATAGAAATTGTCGCGGAAATTCTCATCGACGCGGGTGGCACCCTCGGTAGCCTTGATCATGACGAAGCGCACGGGGAACTTGTCGATGAGCCCCTTGTCGCTCAGCTCCTTCCAATCGATGGTGCCCTGGTGGTGGCTGATGTCGATGCCGTGAATCTCGTAACCTTCCGGATAGCTGATGTCGCCATAGAGGGCGCGCCACCTGAAGCCGAAAGGCCCCACGAAGATGTAGTAGAAAAAATAGATATAGAGCGCCACCACGGCCAAGCCTCCCGTCCACCACGCCCAGCCGGGCAAATGCTGCAGCAGGCGTATGAAGATGTTTGGAGTTTGACGTTTGAATTTTGAAGTTTGACGTTTGAAGTTTGAAGTTTGACGTTTGACGTTTGAAGTTCGAGGTTTATGATTTGCCCTTTGATGGGATTTGGGATTGGACGAAGCACCTTTTCCACCTTTGGAAGTAATCATAAATTTCAAACTTCAAACATTAAACTTCAAACATCAGACTTCAAACATCAAAACAGTTTAAGCCTTCTCAAGAGCCAGGGTCTTGGTAGGCTGGTCGCATACCTCTGTGGGACCCCAATACTGGATAGGACCGGGATAGACATAGCACGTCTCGCGGGCCCACTTGTCGCGCTGTGCGGCGAAGCACTTGAAGGGCGCACCGTCCAGATCGACGAGAGCCTTGCGGATGACGGGCTTCATCTCGCCGTTGCGCTTCTCCATGTTCATCATCATCGTGATGGGCACACCACCGGCTATCCACTGGTCGGCAGGCTTCGTGGTATTCTTCACGATAGCCATATAGCCCGTCTTGCCGTTGGCAATGAGCTGTGCGGCGCTGGTGCCGAGGGCGTAGCAATAGTCGGCATCGAAGTTAGAGGGAGCAGCGCAGCGTCCCTCGTAGCCGAAGAAGTGGTGCTGGGCAGCAAACTTTCCGCTGTACTTGCCTACCTTCTTCATGCGCTCCAGCTTCTGGGCCACCATCGTAGAGAGCAACTTCTCGGTCTCGATCAGGCTCACCTGCACGTTGCCGTGGGGGTCGCGGTCCAGAGCCAGCTGGCGGGCCACACCGGTGGGCAGCGAGTTGAATACGGCAAGATTCTCGTCGGTCAGGTGTGCCTTGGCGAAGTCGATGGTCTCCGTGCGTCCCATATCCTTCACTTCGGGCATGGCCAGCACGTCGTTCAACTGGGCAATGAGCTTCTTGATGGCGGGAATGAACTCGATGAGTCCCTCGGGGATAATCACCGTTCCGAAGTTGTTTCCGTCGGCAGCGCGTGCAGCCACGGCATTGGCGATGTAGGTGACGATGTCGTCAAGGCTCTGCTCCTTGGCTTCCACCTCTTCAGAAATGAGGCAGATGTTGGGCTGGGTCTGCAGGGCACACTCCAGGGCGATGTGCGATGCCGAGCGGCCCATCACCTTGATGAAGTGCCAGTATTTGCGGGCCGAGTTGCAGTCGCGCTCGATGTTGCCGATAAGTTCTGAGTAGGTCTTGCAGGCAGTGTCGAAACCGAACGAGGTCTCAATCTGCTCGTTCTTCAGGTCGCCGTCGATGGTCTTCGGGCAACCAATCACCTGCACGCCGTAGTTCTTGGCAGCATAGTATTCAGCCAGCACACAGGCGTTCGTGTTGGAGTCGTCGCCGCCGATGATGACAATGGCCTTGATGTCGAGCTGGCGGATAATCTCCAGGCCCTTCTCAAACTGCTCTACCTTCTCCAGCTTCGTACGTCCGGAGCCAATCATGTCGAAGCCGCCCGTGTTGCGATACTCGTCGATGATGTCCTTGGTCAGCTCCATATAGTTATGGTCCACCAGACCACCAGGGCCGAGGATGAAACCGAACAGGCGGTTCTCAGGGTTCAGGCGCTTCACGGCATCAAACAGACCGGTGATGACGTTGTGACCACCAGGAGCCTGACCGCCGCTGAGGATGATGCCTACGTTCATCTTCTTGGTGTTGGCCTCGGTAGCAGGTTCAAACTCCACAACGGGCATGCCGTATGTGTTGGGGAACAACTGCTTGATTTCCTCCTGGTTGCCCACGCTCTGGGTGGGCTTACCTTCTTTCACTTTCACTGCGCCCTGAAGTGCCTTCGGCAACTTAGGCTGATAAGCGGCTCTCGCCTGCTGCAATGCGCTTTTTTCCATAATCTTGTTATTCTTGCTTTTTGTTATAAATGAATAGTTCGGTTTAAAATCATGCAAATTTAGTCATTTTTCCTGAGAAACACCGCAGGTTTGCCGTTTTATTTAGTATTTTTAATGAATAGAGGGCACTTCTTCGTCTGCAATACGGCATTCTTCGCTTGAGATACGGCACATCTTCGCTTGAGATACGGCACATCTTCGACTGAGAAACGGCACATCTTCGACTGCGATACGGCACGCCACCGAAACGAAAAAAGTATAGCCGCGACAGGCCGTTAGCATTTTTTGTGAAATATTTCTGCAATAAGTTTTTGTATTCTCAACTTTTCTTCGTATCTTTGCAGGTGAATCAATCATAGTTATTAAAACAGGAGGACAAAAATTATGGCTAACAAAAGATCTCTTAAACGTTCTATCAATCTGATTTGCGAAGAGCTGTTTGCTGAGTGTGTAGCCGTGTCGCTGTACGGCCACAACCGGGAGAGTGCGCAGTCTCTCATTTTTACAACCGTTAAGATGGAAGCCGATTTCACCAGTCGTGTCTCTCACCCAGAACCGGGCATGCCCGCCAAGAAATACTACAATAAGCTGCGCGAGGACTTCGTGGCCCACGTGGGCGAAATCCAGGACCAGATAAAACATTTCTAAAACAACAACAAACAACAAAACAAGAAATAAAACAGACACTATAATCATGTGGAAATCATTATGCAGCTGGCTGCTATATAAGTGTATGGGGTGGAAGGCCCAGGTGACGGAACCCCACCCCGACAAATACATCATCTGCCTGGCCCCCCATACCAGCAACTGGGACTTCCTGATAGGACAGCTCTACAGCGTGAGTCAGGGGATGAACAGCAATTTCCTGATGAAGAAGGAATGGTTCTTCTGGCCCTTAGGCCCCATCTTCCGCCATCTGGGCGGCATACCCGTGTTCCGCTCGAAGCATAGCAGCATGACCGACAACATGGCCGAGGCGGCACGCCGGGCCGACACGTTCCGGCTGTGCATCACCCCGGAGGGCACGCGGTCGGCCAATGCAGAGTGGAAGAAAGGGTTTTACTATATTGCCCAGAAAGCAGGCATACCCATTCTGCTGTATGGCATAGACTATGAAAAACGCCTCATCACATGCACAAAAACTATACTACCCGACGGCGACATAGACCGCCAGATGCGGGAAATCAAACTATATTTCAAGGACTTCAAGGGAAAGCATCCCGAGAATTTCACCATTGGAGAAGTATAAGAAAGAATAATGAGACAGACTAAACTACTTTTGCTATCCCTACTCTTGGCTGCTTCCGCCGCTACAGCCACCGCGCAAACGGCTAAGGACGAAGCCAAGATGGTGGAGAACCTAAAGGAATATTTCGCCAAATACAAGCCCAAAGGAACCCGTCTCACGCAGGCTCCACGCATGCTGGAATACCAGCTGGACAACGAGGCAAAGACGCTGACCATCACCGCCGACGAGTTCTTTGCCGCGCAGGAGTTCACACCTGAAATCACAGAGCACATCTACAAGAAAATCAAGGGCGAGCTGCCCAAAGCATACCGGAAATATGAGGTGACAGTGATTACCAACGGTATGACCATCGACGAACTGATACCCAACCGGCTGTCACGCAATGCCGACAAGTCGCGACTGTGGGGAGACATCGACTACGACGGCGAGCCGTGGGTGAAGAATATCTCAGCACCAACCAAATACACCCACGGACTGCAGAACCGCCACATAGCCCTCTGGGCCAGCCACGGCCGATACTACGACCAGAAGCGCGGCTACTGGCGATGGCAACGCCCCAAGCTCTTCGGCACCACCGAGGACCTGTTCACACAGACCATCGTCGTGCCCTATCTCATACCCATGCTCGAAAATGCCGGTGCCGTGGTGTTCACCCCCCGCGAGCGCGACTGGCAGAAGGCAGAAGTCGTAGTAGATAACGACGGCTCGAAGCGCAACTACATCGAGGTGACGGCTCACGGCAAGTGGCAAACTACGCCCCAGATGGGGTTTGCCTGGCACACGGGCACCTATCAGGACGGCGAGAACCCTTTCCTGGCTGGTACGGCACGCATGGCCAAGACCACCGGCAGCAAGTCGCGATACTCGATGGCCACCTACCAGCCCGACTTCCCCAAGGCCGGGCGCTATGCCGTCTATGTGAGCTACCAGACGCTGCCCAACAGCATCAGCAACGCCCTCTACACCGTGTGGCATAAGGGCGAAAGGACACAGTTCCACGTAAACCAGCAGATGGGCGGCAGCACATGGGTCTATCTGGGCACGTTCGACTTCGATGCCGGCTACAGCGAGTTCAACCGCGTCACCGTGTCGAACCAGAGCGACCAGAACGGTGTGGTGACCACCGATGCCGTACGCTTCGGAGGCGGCATGGGCAACATCGAGCGATTCGGCGAAATCAGCGGAATGCCCAGGGCCCTGGAGGGCGCACGCTACTCGGCACAATGGGCCGGCATGCCCTACGAGGTGTACAGCAGCAAGGCCGGACAGGACGACTATGCCGACGACATCAACGCACGGTCGCACACCGTCAACCTGCTGGGCGGCGGGTCGTGCTACATGCCTACGGTAGAGGGCCGCAAAGTGCCCTTCGAACTGTCGGTGGCCATACACAGCGATGCAGGCTACGCCAAAGACGGCGCAGGACTGATAGGTTCGCTGTCCATCTGCACTACAGGGTTCAACGACGGCAAGCTGAATGCCGGCATATCCAGAATGGCTTCACGCGACCTGGCCGACGCCCTGCTAAGCAACGAGGTGCTCGACCTGAAATACAAATACGGACAGTGGAACCGCCGCGAGCTGTTCGACCGCAACTATTCTGAGACCCGACTGCCCGAAGTGCCCAGCGCGATACTCGAAACGATGTCGCACCAGAACTTCCCCGACATGCGCTACGGACAGGACCCCAACTTCCGCTTCACGCTGGCACGATCCATCTACAAGACCATCCTGCGATATATCAACGACCAGCACGGCAAGCCGTTCATTGTGGCCCCGCTGGCTCCCGACAACTTCTGCGTAGAGCTGAAGGATAAAGGTACGGCACACCTCAGTTGGCAGGCCGTTGACGACCCGCAGGAGCCTACTGCCAAACCTACGGGATACATCGTCTATACGGCGGTGGGCGATGCCGATTTTGACAACGGCACATACGTGCGCTCAAAAGCCTCGCACGACGTACAGATGGAGCCGGGGCTGCTCTACCACTTCAAGGTGGCAGCGGTCAATCGCGGCGGACAGAGCTTCACCACCGAGGTGCTGTCGGCATACTACAACCCGGGGGCTGAGAAGACAGTGCTCGTCGTCAACGGATTCCACCGGCTCTCGTCGCCAGCCATACGCAACACGCCCGCCGAACAGGGATTCGACATCGATGAAGACCCGGGCATCACCTACGGGCCCACCTACGGATGGTCGGGACGACAGCAGAACTTCGACCGCACACAGATGGGCATCGAGGGCGGCGGACTGGGATATAGCGGCGACGAACTGGCAGGCATGCTCATAGCCGGCAACGACATGAACTATGTGAAGACACACGCCGAGGCCATTGCCGCCGCACAGGAATACAACATCGCCAGCTGTTCGAGCGAGGCGTTGGAGACGGCCAAGCTGAAGACAAACCAATATGCCGCCATCGACCTGCTGCTGGGTATGGAGCGCAACGACGGACACAGTCTGCAATACTACAAGACGTTCGACCCGTCGATGCAGCACGTGCTGCAGAGCTACACAGCACAGGGCGGCCGTCTCTTAGTGAGCGGTGCTTATACGGGCAGCGACATGACCACCGATGCCGAGCGGCAGTTCATGGCCAGCGTGATGAAATGCCGGTATGCAGGGCGCGACACCATTCCCGACGGCATGCTGAGAGGGCTGGGCACCACCATGCCATACTGGAACACGCTGAACGAGGAGCACTATGCCGCCACAGCTGCCGACATCCTGCAGCCAGTGAAACCAGCCTATACCGCCATGCAATATGCCGACGGATATGGTGCTGCCGTAGCCTACAAGGGCAACGACTACCGTCTGTTCGTCATGGGCGTACCCTTCGAGTGTATCAAGGGGAAGAAAAAACGCTGCGATATGATGAAAGGTATATTAAACTATTTGCTGAAATAAACGTCTAATGAACATGGAACAGTCTGAAGCAGAAAACACACACTATCATGACAGTCAAAAAAAGAAGAGAATATCTAACCACACCTATTTACTAACCTAAAAAAGTATCATTATGTACAGAATTCAATCTAACGCTACGGGCACACGCAGCATCGAAATTAGCGAAGAACACCTGCAGACCATCGACGACTATCAGCTCTTCAGAGACCTGATAGACTCCAACGGCTACGTGGACGAACAGGTGCTGGAGAAACTGAAACTGAACATCCGCTCCATTCTCGAATCGGAGGCAGGAAAAGACAAGCGGCTGCTCGACCTCTGCCTTGACGTGATTTATCATGCTAACATGAAGGCCTACGGACTGCAGCAGCTCGTCATCTTGTTCATCAACTGGAAGAACCGCGCCAACACCAATCTCGGTATGACCAAACGGGCTTTCCAGGGAACACCGTTTAATTAATTCACGGCAAAGAGGAAAGAATGGCAGCATACAGGTTGACGGATTTCCTTCCGACAACGAAGAAAGAACTGGAACTGCGAGGCTGGGAAGAGGTGGATGTCATCCTCTTCGCGGCTGACGCATACATAGACCACCCCTCGTTCGGAGCTGCCGTCATCGGACGGACACTCGAAGCAGCAGGCTATCGCGTAGCCATCGTGCCACAGCCCGACTGGCACGGCGACTTCCGCGACTTCCGCAAGTTAGGACGACCGCGGCTCTTCTTCGGCATCGCACCGGGCTGCATGGACTCGATGGTGAACAAATATACCGCCAACCGGCGCCTACGCTCGGAAGATGCCTACAGCCCCGACGGACGGCACGACCTGCGACCGGAATATCCCACCATCGTCTATTCACAGATTCTCCGCAAGCTATACCCGGACGTGCCCATCGTGCTCGGAGGCATTGAGGCCTCGCTGCGCCGACTCACCCATTACGACTACTGGCAAGACCGTCTGCGCCCCAGCATCCTCTGCGATGCCCCGGCCGACATGCTCGTCTATGGTATGGGCGAAAAGCCCATCCTCGAAATAGCCCGCCGCCTCGCCGCCCACGCCCCCGTTCCCGGCGTTTCTACACCGGGCCTCACCGACATCCCTCAGACCGCCTACCTCACCGACCACTACGACCCGCTGCCGGGCGACATCGTGCTGCACAGCCATGAGGAATGCCTGAACAACAAGCGTACGCAGGCCGAGAACTTCCGATATATCGAGGAGCAGTCGAACATGATGCATGCCCACCGCATTGTACAGCCCCTCGCCGTCTCTGCCGATGCTTCTTCCTCCCGATTCGTCATCGTTAATCCTCCCTATCCCCCGATGACCACTGCAGAACTCGATGCTTCGTTCGACCTGCCTTACACGCGGTTGCCTCACCCCAAATACAAGGGCAAGCGCATACCGGCCTATGAAATGATCAAGTTCTCCGTCAACATCCACCGTGGATGCTTCGGAGGCTGCGCCTTCTGCACCATCTCGGCCCATCAGGGAAAATTCATCAGCTGCCGCTCGAAGGAAAGCATTCTCAAGGAGGTCAGGCAGGTGTGCCAGATGGACGACTTCAAGGGTTATCTCTCCGACCTCGGCGGCCCTTCTGCCAACATGTACGGCATGCACGGCCGCAACCGCAACAGTTGCGAGAAGTGCAAGCGCCCCAGTTGCATACATCCGCAGATATGCCCCAACCTGGACACAGACCACTCGAAGCTTTTGGAGATATACCGCGCCGTCGATGCGCTGCCGGGGGTGAAGAAAAGCTTTATAGGCAGCGGCGTGCGCTACGACCTGCTGCTGCACCGCAGCAATGACGAGCACTGCAACCAGGCCGCCAGGGAATACACCCGCGAACTGATAACACACCACGTGAGCGGACGGCTGAAGGTAGCCCCAGAGCACACCAGCGACCACGTGCTGAAGCTGATGCGCAAGCCGTCGTTCCAGCAGTTCTACGACTTCAAGCGCATCTTCGACCGCATCAACCAGGAGGAGGGGCTGAAACAGCAAATCATACCCTACTTCATCTCCAGCCACCCCGGATGCACAGAGGCAGACATGGCCCAGCTGGCTGCACTGACGCGCAAGATGGGCTACCGGCTGGAACAGGTGCAGGACTTCACCCCCACTCCTATGACCGTATCAACAGAGATGTTCTACACGGGCTACGACCCCTACACGCTGGAACCCGTCTATACGGCACATACGCAAAAGGAGAAACTGGCCCAGCGCGACTACTTCTTCTGGTACAAAGGCAATGAAAAGGGAGGCTATGGAAGTCATAAAGGCAATGAAAAGGGAGGCTATGGAAATCATAAGGACAAAGAAGAGCATGGAAATCATAGAAAGCAACCTCGTAGCGAAGAACCCCGCGAAGAAAAGCGAGGACGGCATCGTCGTCACTGACGACTTTGTGGCTGTCATCGACGGCAGCACCTCGAAGAGCCAATATCGCCACAGCATGTTCCGATCGAACGGACGATATGCTATGCAGCTGACGGAACGCTATATACGCCGCATGCCCAAGAACACGACATGCGAGGCTTTTCTGCGAGGCGTGACAGCCTACATACGCAAGCACTACAAGAAATCGATGATGAACCGGCTGGCCGAGCACCCAGAAGACCGTCTGACGTGCTCTGCCGTCATCTTCAGCCGCGTCTGCAGGGAGGTGTGGATGGTAGGCAACTGCCAATGCCTTGTAGGCAGCAGCTATTACGACAATCCCAAACCCTACGAAGCCGAACTGGCTGCTATGCGTGCCCGTGAGGTAAGAAGGCTGTTGGCCGAGGGGATGACACCCGACGAGCTGTGCCGCAACGACATAGCCCGACCTACCATCATTCCACGCATGATAGAGACGATGCGCGAACAGAATGTCAGCTACTCGGTTATTGACGGCTTCAATATTCCGCGCCAACACGTGCGCGTCATACCGCTCGACTTTCACCCTTGGGAAATTGTGCTGGCCTCCGACGGCTACCCGCAGCTCTGCCCCACCCTCGCAGAAAGCGAAGCGGCCCTGCAGCACCAACGTGCCACAGACCCGCTGAACGTAGGGGAGTTTCAAGCCACAAAGGCTTTCCATCCCGACAATCTTTCTTTTGATGACCGCGCCTATATCCGGCTAAAGGTTTAGCTGCCTCTGATGAGCCATGCGGCATTAGACAAACTAAACGCCCTACAGCAGAATGAGAAAACGGAACAGCCTATTCCGGAAATACTGGCTTAGCGGCACTTCCGATACCACTCGCGCAACAAGCCCCTTGAGATACCGCGACTGACAGCAGCGTCGAGCACCTTACGAGCCTCTTCCTGCCGATAGAGTGCCAGCAGGATTTCCACCTTCGACACCACATAATCGACGTTGAGCGGCTTTCGGCTGATGGCCTCGTCCCAGTCGTAGAGGGCGGCGTCATATTGCTTTAGTTCACGCTCCAACGATGCCCGCGCCGCGTAAGCCACAGCAGAGTCAGGATGGGCATCCACCGTCTGGTTCAGCTGGTCGAGGGCTTCCACATGATGCTTCGACTGCTGCAGCACATAGGCCAGTCCCAAGCGGGCCTCCATATTGCCGGGCACCTGCCGCAACACGTCTTCATAATCACGACGCGACAAGTCGTAGCGGCGCAGATGGCTGTTGGCGTATGCCCTGTAGAAGAGTGCCGCAATATTCTTCGGCTCATGCTGCAACACCTGGCTGTACTCTTCAATAGCATACTCCCATTGATTCAACTCGATATTGACGGCAGCCTTGCGCAGATGAAGGTCGGAAGACCAGACCGTAGTGGCTATCAAGCGGTTGAGCACCTTCAAGGAGTCGCGCCAATTGGGCGAAGCCTGTTGCGAGAGAGTGGCTTGCTGCCGGGCATTAGGAGAAGCCTGCTGGCTGGTGACTTGCTGTTGGGCAATAGGTGTTACCTGGTGGTGGTTAGCTGTATGCGAATAAGCAGATACAGCAAACAGCCAACAAGCAGCAGCCATCACCCAACGCGAGACCACAGTCATGCCTTTTCGATATAATCTACTATCCATGCGCCGACTTCCTTCGTACCATATTTCGCTCCACCCTCGACCTGAATCTCTGGTGTGCGGACATTGGCATCGAGCGAGGCATTGACGGCCTCACGAATCAGCTTGCCCTCGGCGGTCAGTCCGAAGTGCTCCAGCAACATTGCTGCCGACAGAATCTGTGCCAACGGGTTGGCCAGGTTCTGGCCCTTCGCCTGCGGCCACGAGCCGTGAACGGGTTCGAAGAGCGGCGTATGCTCACCCAACGAGCTGGAGGGCTGCAGCCCCATCGAACCGGTGATGCACGAGGTCTCGTCAGTCAGTATGTCGCCAAAGGTATTCTCCGTCACCACCACGTCGAAGAAGGTTGGCTCGGTAAGTACACGCATAGAAGCGTTGTCGATAAACATATAGTCAGTGGTCACCTCAGGATACTGCGGCTCCATCTCTTTGGCAATCTGGCGCCATAGCCGTGAGGATGCCAGCACGTTGGCCTTATCTACAACGGTGAGATGCTTCTTGCGGGTCATCGCCATTTCGAAGGCCACCTTCAGTATGCGCTCTATCTCCGGACGCGTATAGATGTCGGTATCGTATGCCTTGTCGTTGTCCTGATATTTCTCGCCAAAGTACATGCCGCCCGTGAGTTCGCGAATGACCACGAAGTCGGCACCACGCAGCAGCTCGTCTTTCAGCGGCGACTTATGCAGCAGACAGTCGAAGGTGGCCACAGGGCGCACATTGGCAAAAAGGCCCAGCTTCTTGCGCATAGCCAGCAAGCCCTGCTCCGGGCGTACCTTTGCCGTAGGATTGTTGTCGTACTTCAGGTCGCCCACGGCGGCAAAAAGCACGGCATCGGCACGCATGCAGACATCGTGGGTTGCCTCCGGATAGGGGTCGCCCACGGCATCGATGGCTGTGGCTCCCACCAGAGCTTCCTCGTACTCGAAAGTATGGTTACACTTCTTGGCAATGGCGTCAAGCACGGCAACGCCCTGCTTCATGATCTCGGGACCTATTCCGTCGCCCGAAAGAACGGCAATCTTCAGTTTCATAATTTTCGTTGTTACGTTATTCCGATGTTTCGATGTTTCGTTATTCAGATGTTTCGCTATTTCGTTATTCCGTTATTCCGATATTCCGATATTTCGTTATTCCGATGTTTCGTTATTCCGATGCAGTCAGTTCATCCTCGACAATGTTCAGCATCTTAAACGTAGCCTTGATGGCCGCATCAGTCTGGTCGGCATCCAGTCCGCGCGTGCGCAGGATTCCCCCGTTGTAATGCCACGAGATAACCGTCTGCACCAGCGCATCGGTGCGCCCGCCAGGCGGTATGGACACCGAGTAGTTGGCCAGTACGGGGAACGTGCGCCCGAGGTATTTCTTATAGATATAGCGCAGGGCCTTGACGAAGGCATCATACTGTCCGTCGCCCACGGCACTGCCCTCATACTGCTGTCCGTTGATTTCTACCTTCAGATTGGCACCAGGGCGCAGACCATAAGCCGTCGAAACGACATAGCTGATCAGCTTCACCTTCTGCCCCTGTGTGTCATGTTTCAGCACGTCGGCAACAATGTATGGCAGGTCGTCCTGCGTCACTATCTCTTTCTTGTCGCCCAGTTCGGTGATGCGCTGTGTGACGCGCCGCGTCTGCTCTGCCGTCAGCTCAAGGCCTAACTCCTCCAGGTTCTTCATAATATTGGCGCGACCGGAGTTCTTGCCCAAGGCATACTCACGTTTGCGTCCGAACCGCTCAGGCACCAGGTCGTTATAGTAGAGCTTATCCTTCGAGTCGCCATCAGCATGCACGCCAGCCACCTGCGTAAACACGTTCTCGCCCACGATGGGCTGGTTGGGTGCCACGCTGATGCCGCTGAAGCTCTCCACCATCCGCGACAGGTCGTTCAGTTGGCTTTCCACGATATTGGTCTTGGCATGAAACTGGTCCTTCAGGATAGCCTGTACCGAGGCCAGCGGTGCATTGCCGCACCGCTCGCCCAGCCCGTTCACGGTGACGTGCAGTCCCTTGGCTCCGCTCAGCACGGCAGCCAGCGAGTTGGAAACGGCAAGATCATAATCGTTATGGGCATGAAAATCGAAGTGTACGTCGGGGTATCGCTTCATCATCTTCCGGAAATACTCAATGACTTGCAGGGGATTCATCACACCCAGCGTGTCGGGCAGCATGAACCGCCTGACAGCAGGCCCTTCCCCAGCAGCTCCCTGCGAACAATGGGATTCATTAAGCTGCAGGTGTGATTGAGAGGCGTCGCAACTCTGCTGATGCGAGTGAGGCGAGTCGATGGCCGTCAGGGCATCCATCACCTGATAGACATACTCGGGCGAATCCTTCATACCATTCGACCAGTCCTCCAAATAGAGGTTGACGCTCAAGCCCCGCTCACGAGCGTAGCCTATCTCCCGTCGGATATCGGCAATATGTTCTTCGGGAGTCTTGTGCAACTGGTGTGTACAGTGTTTCAGCGAACCCTTGCAGAGCAGGTTGATGGTCTTTCCACCACACGCTACAATCCAGTCGACGCTCTTGCCCCCATCCACAAAGCCCAGCACCTCTACCCTGTCGAGCTTGCCCACCTGGGCTGCCGCACGGCAAATCATGGTAACGGCTTCCTTCTCGCCCTCGCTGACACGCGCCGAGGCCACCTCTATGCGGTCCACATTCAAGTCGTGCAACAGCTTGCGGGCCATCACCAGCTTCTCGTGCGGCAGAAACGAGACCCCGTTGGTCTGCTCTCCGTCGCGCAGCGTAGAGTCCATAATCTCCACAAAGGGCGGTATGCGCTGGTAGGTATTTACTTGTTGAGATGTTCCCATTGCTCGGTTTTGTCCTGATTCTGCACCAGGAAGTCGATGTCGTCCAAGCCGTTGATAAGGCAATGCTTCTTATAGCCATTAATCTCGAACTGCTCGCTCTTGCCGGTAGCCTTGTTGGTGACCGTCTGGCGTGGCAAATCCACCTCTACCTCCGTCTTGGGGTCGGCCTTGATGCTGGCAAAGAGCTCTTCCAGGAACGGCTCGCTAACCACCACGGGCAGCACGAAGTTGTTCAGCTCGTTGTTCTTGTGGATATCGGCGAAGAACGAGCTGATAACCACGCGGAACCCATAGCCAGCGATGGCCCATGCTGCATGTTCGCGACTGCTGCCGTTTCCGAAGTTCTTGCCGGCCACGAGTATGCAGCCGGAATAGGTGGGGTCGTTGAGCACGAAGCTCTTGTTCAGCGTTCCGTCGGCATTATACCGCCAGTCGCGGAACAGGTTATCGCCAAAGAAGCTCTCCTCGCGCGTCGTTGCCTTCAGGAAGCGGGCGGGGATAATCTGGTCGGTATCTACGTTCTCTAACGGCAGAGGAACGCAAGTGCTTGTTATAACATTGAATTTCTGTTTCATAATAATTCTCTTGGGTCTGTGATTACTCCGGTTACTGCCGCTGCGGCGGCTACCAATGGCGAACAAAGAATGGTGCGCGCCCCCGGTCCCTGGCGACCTTCGAAGTTTCGGTTGGAGGTAGAGACGGCATACTTGCCAGCAGGCACCTTGTCATCGTTCATGGCCAGACAGGCCGAACAACCGGGTTGGCGTATTTCGAAACCTGCTGCCTCCAGCACCTTGTCTAGTCCTTCTTCGCGTATCTGACGGTCAACAGCCCATGAGCCAGGCACGAGCCATGCTACGACGTTATCAGCCTTCTTACGACCTTTGGCTATCGAGGCGAAGGCACGGAAGTCCTCGATTCGCCCATTGGTGCAAGCACCCAGAAACACATAGTCTATCTGCTTGCCCAGCAGTCGTTCGCCGGCCTTGAACCCCATGTAATTGAGTGCTTTCTCAAAACCTGCCTCAGGCGATTTGGCTTCTTCGGCTGTCTGTGGGATAGGCTGTGTGATGCCGATGCCCATGCCAGGATTGGTTCCGTAGGTGATGCGCGGTTCAATGTCCTCGGCATCAAACGTCAGTTCCTTGTCGAACACGGCATCCTCGCCACTCTTCAGTGTCTTCCAGTAGGCCACAGCCTTGTCCCATTCCTCACCCTTAGGGGCAAACTCTTTACCTTTTATATATGCAAAGGTCACCTCGTCGGGAGCTACGAAGCCGCCACGAGCACCCATCTCTATCGAGAGGTTGCAGAGCGTCAGGCGGCCCTCCATCGACAGGTTGCGCACCACGTCGCCGCTATACTCTACGAAATAGCCCGTAGCCCCGCTGGTGGTCAGCTGCGCCATCAGATAGAGTGCTACGTCCTTCGCTGTGACGCCCTTCTGCAGCGTGCCGTTGATGCTGATACGCATCGACTTGGGTTTCTGCTGCAGAATACATTGCGAGGCCATCACCATTTCCACCTCCGACGTGCCGATACCGAAAGCTACGGCACCTACGGCCCCGTGGGTAGAGGTATGTGAGTCGCCGCAGACAATGGTCATGCCCGGCAGACTCAGCCCCTTCTCAGGACCCACCACATGGATGATGCCGTTCGAGGGGTCCATCATGCCATAGTGTACCAGCCCGAAGTCCTTGGCGTTCTGTGCCAGCGTCGATACCTGCTTGGCCGACACGGGGTCCTGGATGGGTTTGTCCTGGTCGTGCGTCGGCGTGTTGTGGTCGGGCATGCAGTAGATATGGTCTGGACGGAAGCATTTCAGCCCTCTGGCTCTCATGCCGTCGAAGGCCTGTGGAGACGTTACCTCATGACAGTAGAGGCGATCTATATAAAGCTGTGTGGGGCCGTCTTCCACTATCTGGACGACGTGCTTGTCCCATATTTTGTCGAAGAGTGTGTTCATTTCTTAAATTTGTTAATACAGTCAATATATGCTTCTACTGATGCGGTCACGATATCGGTGTTGGCACCGAAGCCGTAATAGAGACTTCCGTCGTATTCCACCTGCATGTGTACCTTACCCACATCGTCAGACCCCTTCGAGATGGCCTGGATGGTAAACTCCTTCAGCGTCATCTGCTTGGTAATGATGCGCTTCAGGGCCTTGATGGCAGCATCCACAGGACCGTTGCCCGATGCTGCTGCCTCGAACTTCTGGCCGCTGATGTCAAGTCCGATAGAGGCCACCGACTTCACGCCCTTGCCCGTCGTGACCTGCAGGAAGTCCAGCTTCACGGCGTGGGCATCAGCCGTGTCGGCACCGGCCAACATCAGTACGTCGGCATCGGTCACTTCCTTCTTCTGGTCGGCCAGCTGCAGGAATTTCTCGTAAACCTTATCGAGCTTCTCCTCCGGCAACTCCACACCGTTCACGCTCAGCCTGTACTTCAGGGCGGCACGTCCCGAGCGGGCGGTCAGCACGATGGCGTTGTCCTCGATGCCCACATCTTTGGGGTCGATGATTTCGTAGGTCTGCACATTCTTCAGCACACCGTCCTGGTGGATGCCTGAAGAGTGGGCAAAGGCGTTGCGGCCGACGATGGCCTTGTTGGGCTGCACGGGCATGTTCATCAGGCTCGACACCATACGGCTCGTGGGGTATATCTTCGTGGTGTTGATATTTGTGTCGATGCCCAAGCCCTTATGGCACTTCAGAATCATGGCAATCTCTTCCATCGACGTGTTGCCGGCGCGCTCGCCGATGCCGTTGATGGTCACCTCCACCTGGCGCGCACCGGCCATCACGCCGTTGAAGGTGTTGGCCGTAGCCATACCCAAGTCGTTATGGCAGTGGGTAGAAATGACCGCCTTGTCGATGTTGCCCACATGCTCCTTCAGATACTTGATTTTCTCATAATACTCTTGCGGCAGACAGTAGCCCGTCGTGTCGGGAATGTTCACCACCGTAGCTCCGGCGGCAATCACGGCCTCGACGACCCGCGCCAAATACTCGTTGTCCGTACGGCCGGCATCCTCGCAGTAGAACTCCACGTCCTCCACATACTTCTTGGCATACTTCGTGGCACGCACGGCACGCTCGATAATCTCTTCACGTGTCGAGTTGAACTTATACTTGATGTGCGAGTCGCTTGTGCCTATGCCGGTATGTATGCGCTTGTGCTTGGCATACACCAGTGCCTCATAGGCCACGTCGATGTCCTTCTCTACGGCACGCGTCAGCGCACAAATGGTAGGCCACGTGACGGCCTTCGAAATCTCAATCACCGAGTTGAAGTCGCCAGGACTCGAAATGGGAAATCCCGCCTCAATCACATCCACGCCCAACTGCTCCAGGGCCTTGGCCACCTGAATCTTCTCTACCGTGTTCAACTGGCATCCGGGCACCTGTTCGCCGTCGCGCAGCGTCGTGTCGAAAATAAACAATCTGTCACTCATCTTTTATTATTTACTGTTTTAACGATTTACTATTTAACGATTTTCTGTTTATTATTTCCGCTGAACGTTTTAAACGAAACAAGCCCTTCTCACTCGGAAGTGAAAAAGGCTCATATCCATCAGCGTCTTACCTATCTGGATTATATGCATACCTTATCACCTCCGGCCACTTCACGCAGTCGAATGGTAATCAGGATGCTCAGCAGGTCAATACGCGTCATTTTTTTCAGTTTTTGCTTAACGGCTGCAAAATTACACATTTTCCACGTAACGGGCAAACAAATCGCTACTTTTTTTCGCAAAAGTCTTTCGAAGTGTTAATTGCAGCAGGACGGGAAACCTAAAAGGAATCCGACCGGCTCCATGAAGAACGCCAATCGGATTCCTTATTAAAATGAATGAAATAATCTTCTACTTCATCTTGCTCATCACTTTCTCAAAGTACCTTTGAGTGCCACGCTTCGTGTATCGCATGCCACCATTCCACGAACGGATGGCCTGTTCCACACTGTTGTGGGGATTGTAAAATGACTGGTAGAGCAGAAACATCTCCTTTGACTTTCCGGCACTGAACCGATCGCTCATCGTGTAACGCCGGGTGCTCTTGCGCAATTTCAGGATGCGGTTGCACTCCTTTACCAGCACCGGAGTAATCTGCAGGATTCCGCACGACTTGCCGCTCTTATCCACGGCCTTGGCGTTTCCTTCACTCTCCACCTCGATAATCGCATCGATAACGGGATTCCAGTCGAATCGTGAGCTTTGCTTTCCTTTAGTCCCTGCCGCCATAGCGGTCTGGACTAACATCGTTAGCATGCACATCAAGCATGCCATTTTAGCTGTTCTTTTCATTGTGTTATCCTTTTTAAGCACAGCCGTCTCGCCACGAGACATTCAGCGCCATGCTATTGTTATCGCGCACAAAGGTACGGCTTTTTCGCCAGACAAGCCAAGCTATCTCACAAAAGATAACTTTGATTATCAAATAATTAACATAAATCAATTTCGCTCTCCACGCTCACGCGCTGCACAAAATATTCTGTAAACGCCACAGACGGTTAAGCCGCGTTGCAGTTTTTTTTGACCATTTTCCGTAAGAAGTCCGGCTACGGCAACACGATTAGCTGCCCGTCGTAAGCCAGCTGGATGTTGGCAGGGAGCGAGGCGTTCACCTCAGCATGACGCCCGATGTCGTGGCTGCTATGGATGAGCCAAGTCTGACGGGCATGAATGCGGCGCGCAAAACGGACGGCCTCGTCGAGAGTCTGATGCGAGTGGTGGGGTTTGATGCGCAGGGCATTGACCACCAGCGTGTCACAGCCCTCAACAAACGGGATTTCTGCTTCGTCGATGGTTTTCATGTCGGTAATATACGACAGCACCGCACGCGGGGTTCCATCGTCGGCATACTGCGTGATGCGGTAGCCCAGTATCGGCAGGTCGTGGTGCATCACCTGGAAGGGCGTGACGCCAAGGTCGCCAATGCGGAACGACTCATGGGGATGAATCTCGTGCAGCCCGATGGCCGGCACACCCGGATAACGATGCTCTGCAAAGCAATAGGGCAGCATCTGCAGCATGGCGTGCCGGGCAATGGGGTCGGCATAGACATTGATTTCGCCAAACTGGCAGTAGGGCCGTATGTCGTCCATCCCCCCCATGTGGTCGTAGTGTGCATGCGTTATCAGGATGCCGTCTATCCTACGGAAGGGGTGTGGCATGATTTGCTGGCGGAAGTCGGGGCCACAGTCTATCAGCAACCGCGTCTGCGGGGTTTCGACGAGTGCCGAGCAGCGCAGCCTCTTGTCGTGAGCGTCATCACTGGTGCAGGTATGACACCGACAACCGATGGTCGGCACGCCGCACGATGTTCCCGTTCCTAAAAACGTCAATTGCATTGAGAAAAATAAAAAATAAAAGACAACAATTAAAAAGACGACCGCCGCTACACGCTATATTCACTCATGGGGGCGGCCGACGATAAGTGCTATACGATGTTCACCTCGGGATGGATGGCTATGCCGAATTTCTGCAAGACATCTGCCTGGATGGCACGGCACAGCGCAACAATCTCACCACCTGTTGCACCGCCGAGGTTCACCAGCACCAGTGCCTGACGGTCGTGTACACCGGCACGGCCCATAGAGCGTCCCTTCCATCCACACTGGTCAATGAGCCATCCTGCAGGAATCTTCTCATGCTCATCATCTATATAATAATGTGGCATCTCGGGGTATTGCGACAGCAGCACTTCAAAACTGCTGCGGCTCACCACGGGGTTCATGAAGAAGCTGCCGGCATTGCCCACAGCCTGCGGGTCGGGCAGCTTGACCTGCCGGATGCCGATAATCACCTGGCGCAGCTCGTCGGCAGTAGGCTCGCTGATGTGCCGCCGCTGCAGTTCTTCCCTGATGTTGCCATAGTCTAAACGGGGAACGAAGACGTCGCTCAAGGCGTAGGTGACGTGGGTAATCAAGAAGCGGTCTTTCCATTCCTGCTTGAAACGGCTCTGCCGGTAGCCATAGCGGCAGTCCTCGCGAGACAGCATGCAGACGTTGCCGGTAGCTATCTCGACAGCCTCCACGCCGACGATGACATCTTTCACCTCGGCACCATAGGCACCGATATTCTGAACGGCACTCGCACCCACGTCGCCGGGAATCAGCGAGAGGTTCTCCACGCCATACAGCCCGTGACCGATGCTGTAAGCCACCACATCGTCCCATAGCTCGCCGCTGCCACACGTGATACGGCAGCCCTCGCGACTGATGCCCTTGACGGCCGAGTGAACCACGATGCCCTGATAGTCGCCAGTCAGCAGCAGGTTGCTGCCCCCGCCGACTATCAGATAACCGACACCGCTGCTTCGCAGGATGGCTGCCACCTGCTGGGCTTCCTCCACCGTTGCGTATTCGAGAAACCGGCTACACTTGGCCTCAATGCCGAAGGTATTATGAGCCCGCAGACTATAGTTTTCCTGGTCTTTCATGCTTACGTTATCATTTTGGTCAGCATCCACTTTCCGGCTTTGCGCTTGAAGCACAGTTCTATCTCCAGACCGTTGGCAATGCCGCGCAGCACAAACACCTTCGTGTCGCGCTCCTTACGGGGCTGACCATATACAATATTATATATCATCTTCTGAGGAAGCTGCGGGGCAAAGGCAGGCCACGTGTCGGGGGTTATCAGTCCCTCCATCTGCACAAAGTCGTCATCAGGGTCGGGGCCTACGAATTTCACCGTCTCGTCCAGGCTGGCTGTCTGGAATGCCGTGTCGGTGGCAAACCGCTGGTAGAACTGCAGGAACGTGCTATTGTGCGATGCCGCCACGGGGATGTAGGCTATCTCGTAAAGCATCCACAGACCATTCTCGCGCCGGAACCAATACTGCTTTACCGACTGCGTGTTGAAGTAAATCTTTTCTACGATGGCGGTGTTCACATCTACATTCTTCACTTCTTCTATCTCCTGCTCACTGTCGAATAGCAGCGTGTAGTAGTCCTGGCGCATGAAGAAATAGTCCATCTGCCACGCTCTCTCGGCAATATGGGTAGTCTTGTCACCACGCAACTCAGGCAGTGGAAACTTCGTACGCTTTTTCTGCAAACGCCTGTTGACGGCGTAATTGAAGAAAAAGTCGTCAAACGTCTCGTCGGCTGCCGTCGAAACCGAATCGGAGCTCTCCGTCAGAGCCGTCGAATCGACCTCTGCCACTACCGAGTCGGCTTCAGCAGGAGCCACGCTCCCACTGCCGCCACTACTGCCACAGGCTGAAAAAAGCCCCGCCGCAACGGTGATAAATGCCAGAAAATGTGCCGTCTGCTTCATGTAAAAACACCATTTATCTCTCAAATTTCGGCAAAGGTAGAAAGTTTTTCTGAATTGTGCAAGAAAAAAAAGAAAATGTTTTCTATGCTTTTTGTATGGTATTTCGGCAAAAAGTAGTAACTTTGCACTCAAATTCATCAACGATATGATATTAGACAAGATTGACGAACTTCTAAAAGAAGTACAGACTCTGAGTGCGAAGAATGCCGAAGAGGTAGAACAGTTACGACTCAAATACCTGAGCAAGAAGGGCGAAATCACAGCCCTGATGAACGATTTCCGCAATGTTGCCGCCGACCAGAAGAAGACGGTAGGCATGAAAATCAACGAGCTGAAGCAGATGGCCCAGCAGCGCATCAACGAGTTGCGCGAGCAGACAGAGACGCAGGACACCGAAGGCGAAGCCATCGACCTGACGCGCACGCCCTACCCCACTCCGCTGGGTACCCGCCACCCGCTGACCATCGTCACCAACGAGATCATCGACATCTTCTCGCGCATGGGCTTCGTGCTGGCCGACGGACCGGAGGTGGAAGACGACAAGCACGTGTTCACACAGATGAACTTTGCTGCCGACCATCCCGCCCGCGACATGCAAGACACCTTCTTTGTGAGTCAGCACCCCAACGACGTAACCAAGAACATACTGCTGCGCTCACACACGTCGAGCGTACAGGCCCGCGTCATGGAGCACATGCACACCGAGGACGGTAAGCTGACGGCTCCCATCCGCGTCATCTGCCCAGGCCGAGTCTTTCGCAACGAGGCCATCACCGCCCGTGCCCACTGTTTCTTCCACCAGGTAGAGGGACTATATATAGATAAGAACGTGAGCTTCACCGACCTCAAGCAGGTGCTGCTGTCGTTTGCACGCGAAATGTTCGGTGCCGACACGAAGATTCGCCTGCGCCCCTCCTACTTCCCCTTCACCGAGCCCTCGGCCGAGATGGACATCTCTTGCTTCATCTGCGGGGGCAAGGGATGTGGCTTCTGCAAGCATACAGGATGGGTAGAGATTCTTGGATGCGGTATGGTTGACCCCAACGTGCTCGAACTC
The DNA here is from genome assembly GCA_947165435.1 of uncultured Prevotella sp. GTDB lineage: Bacteria > Bacteroidota > Bacteroidia > Bacteroidales > Bacteroidaceae > Prevotella. The sequence goes on along the minus strand of CAMVAI010000005.1, from coordinate 34,303 downwards.
TGCGGCATCGACTCGAAGATTTACTCGGGCTATGCTTTCGGTATGGGCGTTGAGCGCATCACCAACCTGAAATATCAGGTCAGCGACCTGCGTATGTTCTCAGAGAATGATGTCCGCTTCCTTGAGGAGTTCAAGGCTGCCAACTAAACGGCAATCGGAATCACGGAATAACGGTAAAACGGTAAAACGATATCACGGAATCACGGTAAAACGGAATAACGGTATCACGGAATCACGGTAAAACGGAATAACGGTATCACGAGATAACGATACATCGAAATAAAAAATCGAAACATCGCATGAAACTGGTTGTAATGACCCAACCGACGTTCTTCGTCGAAGAAGACAAGATACTCACATCGCTGTTCGATGAGGGACTTGACAACCTGCACCTCTATAAGCCCGGCGCATCGCCCATGTATTCCGAGCGGCTGCTGACGCTGCTCTCATCAGAATACTACTCCAGCATCACCGTACACGACAATTTCTACCTTCGCGACGAGTACAAGCTGCACGGCATACACATCGGCGATGAGACCACACCCGCGCCTAAGGGATATAAGGGACATGTCAGCCGCACATGTACCCATCTGGACCTGCTCAAGGAAGCCAAGCGTCACGCCGACTACGTGCTGCTGAAATACATCGCCGACAGCCAGAGCGAGCCAGCCATGAAGGCATCGTTCACCACCGAAGAGCTGCAGGAAGCCTCACGCAGAGGACTCATCGACCGTCACGTCTATGCCCTGGGCGGCATGAACCTTGACACCATCAAGATGGTGCGCGACCTCGGCTTCGGAGGCGTGGTTATCTCCGGCGACTTGTGGAACCGCTTCGACATCCACCAGCAGCAAGACTACCAGCTGCTCATCGACCATTTCCGCAAACTCGCCAAGGCTGTGGGATAAAGAAAATCGGAATACCGCAAATATCGCAATACCGAAATACCGAAATAACGGAATACCGAAATACCGGAATAACGAAATACCGAAACATCGAAACATCAAAAAAATTGAAAATCGAAAATAAACAAGATGAACAAGAATTACATGGTGTTTTCAGGTACCGCCACCAAGTACCTTGCAGAGAAAATCTGCCAGAGTCTCGGCTGTCCGTTGGGAGAGCTGCAAATCACGAAATTCTCTGACGGCGAGTTTGCCGTGTCCTACGAGGAAAGCATCCGAGGGCGCGACATCTTCCTCGTGCAGAGCACCTTCCCCAACTCCGACAATCTAATGGAGCTGCTGCTGATGATTGATGCTGCCAAGCGCGCCTCGGCACGCACCATCAATGCCGTCATCCCCTACTTCGGATGGGCCCGCCAAGACCGTAAGGACAAGCCGCGTGTCAGCATCGGTGCCAAGCTCGTGGCCGACCTGCTCAGCGTGGCTGGTGTCGATCGTGTCATCACGATGGACCTCCATGCTGATCAGATTCAGGGATTCTTCGATGTTCCCGTTGACCATCTCTATGCCTCGGGGGTCATCCTGCCCTACCTCCAGAGCCTGCACCTTGACAACCTCGTCATTGCTTCGCCCGACGTAGGCGGCTCCAAGCGTGCCAACACCTACGCCAAATACCTGCAGTGCCCGCTGGTGCTGTGCAACAAGACTCGTCTGCGCGCCAACGTGGTGGCCACGATGCAGATTATCGGCGATGTCGCCGACAAGAACGTGGTCATCATCGACGATATGGTCGATACCGCCGGCACCATCACCAAGGCTGCCGACATCATGAAAGAGGCCGGAGCCAAGACGGTGCGTGCCTGTGCCTCGCATTGCGTCATGAGCGGGCCCGCCAGCGACCGCGTGCAGGAGTCGGCCCTTGAGGAAATCGTATTCACCGACTCCATACCCTATACGCAGCGTTGCGCTAAGGTGAAACAGCTCAGTGTGGCCGACATGTTTGCCGAGACCATACGCCGCGTCATCAACAACGAGAGCATCTCGTCGCAGTACATCGTATAGAGTATCGCAGTACATCGTATAGTTACACCTTATTATATATATAGCATTACACCCCACACCTATGCAAACCCATCTCAAAGGCCTTGCCGTACTCACCGTAACGGGTCTGCTGATGGCCGCGTGCCAGTCGAAGTCGTATCAGGTCAACGGCTCTGCTGAAAGCATGGCCGATGGCGACACCCTCTATCTGACCACCGACATGACTGAGGGCGTGCCCACAGACACCATCATCGTCAGCGACGGCCACTTCTCGCTCAGCGGTGAGACCGATACTGTCCGCCTGTGCATGATTTACAGTGCCGCACGCAACGAGATCAACATCCCCTTCTTCCTCGAACCCGGCACCATCAGCATCAAACTGTCCGACACGCCCGGCAACAGTCGCGTGGGCGGCACATCGTGCAACGATGCCTGGCAGCAACTCAACGACTCGGTGATGGCTATCGGACTGGAAATCAACCGTATTGCCGAGCATATCTATGGCAACACCGTCAGCCAGGAAGAGCAGCAAAAGGGCATGCGGCAGATAGAACAGCTGAACAAACGCTTCTCGGCACTCGTATGCCGTACCGCCGAGAAGCACATTGACAACGAGTTCGGCTACTTTCTGCTCACCTACTACCCCGAGGAGCTTATTGACAATGCCACACGCCAGCGGCTCATAGACCGCATGCCTGCCGCACTGCGTAACAGACCGGCCATACAACAGCTGCAGACTGCCATCAAGGCCGCAGCAAATACTGCCGAGGGGGCCTCGCTGCCCGACTTCACACAGCCTGCACCCGACGGCAAGCCGCTCAGCATGCTCGCCGAGGTGCATGCCCACCGCATCACCATCATCGACTTCTGGGCATCGTGGTGCGGTCCCTGCCGACAGGACATGCCGTTCATGATTTCCCTCTACGAGCGGTATAAAGACCGCGGACTGGGCATCGTGGGTGTATCGCTCGACTCCGACCGTAACGCTTGGCAGAAAGCCATTGCCGACCTGTCTATCCCCTGGCCGCAGATGAGCGACCTCAAGGGATGGGAGAATGCTGCCGCCCAGCAGTTCGACATCAACAGCATCCCCCATACCATCGTCGTTGACCAGCAGGGAAAGATACTGAAGCGGGGATTGCGCGGCGATGCTCTCGAACAGTTCGTAGCCTCGCAGCTGCAGTAAGAACACAACGGATTTCACGGATTCTACGGATTTTTGTTTGTTGCTGATTACCGGCTTCGCTAAAATCCGCGAGATTCGTGAAATCCGTTGTTTTGTATCACTACCGTATTTTGACACACGCTCAGTGATTATCATCACCTCAAGTGTCATACAAATGAAAAACTAAACAACAATACAAGATGACGATGAGACAACTGAAAATACTACTGTGGCTACTGGTACTGACAGCGGCGCAGCAAGCATGGGCCGCGGAAGTGAACGTCACCAGCGGAACCACCACGATGACGGATGCAACGTATGTGGTAAACAGCAATGTGACCATAACCAGCCGCATCACCATCAGCGGCACCGTAACCCTCGTCCTGACCGACGGCTACACACTGACCGCTGAGAAAGGCATCGAGCTAAGCGCAGGCCAGACGCTGACCATTAACGGAGGAGCAGCCAACAGCGGACGGCTCGTCATTAACGGCTGTAGCGTTGGTAATGCAGGGATTGGTGCTGTAGCGGTAGGCACCCTCATCATCAATGGCGGCAACATCACTGTCACGGGAGGACTTGAAGCAGCCGGCATCGGTGGCAGTTTCAACAACACCTCCGGCGGCAGCATCACTATCAACGGAGGCATCGTAACCGCCCAAGGCGGCAAATTCGCCGCTGCCATCGGCGGTGGAGGCTACGACCCCGCGCAGGGCACCCATTTAGGGCTGTGTGGCACCATCGCCATCAACGGCGGACAGGTGACGGCCCTTGGTGCGTGCCCTATATCGTCAGATGGACAGAGAGCGGCACCGACCTCACCGACCCGCTGTTCACCGTCCCTTAGCAATGATATAGATGATGACAGGCGCACCGATGAGTGGTGTGATGGCATTGAGGGGGATGACCCCCGATTCGCCCGGAAGCACACAGAGCAGGTTGCACACCAGTGCTACGACAGCCCCCATGAGGATAGTGGCAGGCAGCAGCGAACGGTGGTTGTCGGTATGCAGCATCAGCCGTGCGATATGTGGCACAGCCAGACCGATGAAGGCTACGGGGCCGCAGAAGGCGGTGACAATGGCGGTCAGCAGTCCGGTGACGATGAGCAGCAGGTTGCGCGTACGCACGATGTCGATACCCAGGTTCTCGGCATAGCGGTCGCCTAACAGAAGGGCATTCAGCGGTTTGATAAGCACTACCGCCCCCAATAGCCCCGCCATAGTGACTACTGCAAAAAGGGGCATCATGTCCATCGACACACCGCCAAACGAGCCCATACCCCATACCATATACGACTTGACCCCCTCGTCGGTGGCAAAGAAATTAAGCAGCGAGATGGCACTGTTGCTGATATAGCCTATCATGATACCCACAATGAGCAGCATGACGTTGTTGCGCACAAGGGTAGAAAAAAAGAAGATCAGCGACATCACCGCCATAGCCCCGACGAAGGCTGCCACGAGGACTGCCATAAAGCCGGAGAGGCTGACGGAACCCGCCGAGATACTGCCTCCCAACAACAGCATCACCAGAGCGACACCCAGTCCGGCACCGCTGTTGATGCCAAAGACGCTGGGGCCTGCCAGCGGATTGCGGAAGGCCGTCTGCAGCATCAGTCCGCTGACGGCCAATGCCCCACCGGCCAGCAGGGCGGTAAGTGCCTGCGGCAGCCGCGACTGCAGGATGATGTACTGCCACGACGCCTTTGCCGTACTGTCGCCTAAGAGGATGCCCACCACGTCGGCAGCAGGTATGGACACCGACCCCACCAGAATGTTGAGGGCGAAGAGCAGTACGATGGCTATCGTGAGCAGCAGGCAGCAAATGGTTCCTCTATTCATGCGGCTTGGCGTTGTTCCTCTATTCATGCAGTTTCTGGTAATAGCGCAGGGCGGGCAGTCCCGGCACCTCCGGATGTAGAATCTTGATGAAGTCGGACAGCAGATAGTCGGGTCTGAAGGGCGACTCCTCGTAGAATAGCGACTGCTCGACATTACAGCCATACACCTGCTTGTTGCGGAAGGCACGGAACTGGCTGTAGCCGGGATGTTCGGCAAGCAGTTCACTGTAGCTGATCAAGTGGTCGGCAGAAAATCGGAACAGCCATATATCGCTCTCGCCCGCCCTTTCGAGCACCGTCTCGAAGGGCAGCGACACCGAGCCGCTATGCTCGTCGGCTGCCCATGGATAGTGGCAGCGAGCATCGGCAAGCATCTGTCCGATGGTGCTCCGTCCGCCGGGGACATACCACACGCTGCCCGTCACCTTGTCGAGAAGAACCGACCTTTCAGATTCTCGATTTACGGTTTTACTCTTTACTGTTTTACCATTTTCCGCTTGAAGACTCGCCGCGAGCGTCTTCAGGGCATGATAGCTGCTATCTACCACCTCAAAGAGGCTGTCGGCACGCTGCTCACACCCGAAGAGCATGCCGTAGAAGCGCATCCACTCAGCACGCGCCAAAGGCGAACCCTCCATATATTCGGCACACTCGATGATGGGGATGTCTATCTCTTCCAACTTGCCGTAGCCCCCGCTGTTCTCAAAGGGCGACAGGAAGATGGCATCAGGGTGCAGGTCGATGATTTTCTCGATGACAGGACTCATACCGTCGCCACAGTCCACGATGCGCCCTGCCTTCACCTGCCGGTGGATATAGGGCAACTTGATATACTTCAGGTCGGCCACACCGGCTATGTGCTGCTCTTGGCCGAGCATCTCCATCAGCGCACAATGCACGGTGGTGAACACCACGCTGCGACGCAACGGCGTGCGCACAATGGTGCCGTCGTGGGCCGACAGGCCGAGAGCGGCGGGGTCTGCCGTGCGGGGCACGAGCACGTAACGGTGGAGCACCTTGCCTTCGTGCCACGGGTTGTAGAGCGTGGCTACAGTATAGCCGTCGTGTTGCTCCACCATGAGCCGACGGGCATAACGGAAAGTCAAAGTGTCGCCACCACCGTGACGGGCAGCAGTCTGCCGCCCGCACGATGATAGCAACACCATCACAGTGATTAGATTAAATATATGAAACAGAAAAAATTTCATTGAAGCCACGCCAATCACTTCTTGTTCTGGAGGTCAACCTCAACATCGTCTATGGCGAAGTAAGTAGGCTGGTTGACATAACCCCAAGCAGCATCATTGCTGTCCATGGTGAACATCAGGCCCTCGCAAGCAGGAAGACTGGTGAGGTCAATTTTCTGCCACCCTTCGAGGAACTTGCCGTCGCGGACTAAGTCGATATCAATAGTGCCCACCACAGCATCCTTGAGCATGGCGTGAATGGACAGCGTGAAATAGTCGCCCTCCTTGGTCAATGCCTTGGCGTAGCCATTGCCGTTCTTCGAAACATTCAGCTGGTAGGTGGTGGGGCTAATAAGCATCGACTTGAACTGATAAGCTCCACCGTCGCCAAACTCCATCGTAGTCTGTGGGTTCTTGGGGTTGATGGTGGGATTGCTGTTACAGAACACGACGGCGAAGTTCTGCGAGCCGTTACCTGCGGGAACAGCCAACTGATGGTTGTAGTCGCCATGGGTAAGGTCAGCATCGATGTAGTTGGAAATGGCTATACCGCCAGACCAGTAAGCACCGTCGCCATAGGCATTGACCAGCTCGCTGGCGAGTTTGGTGTTGCCCTTGTCATACCATCCGTAGAGGGGATCGCCTTCCTTATAGAAGGAGGGATAGAGCAACGGGCCGTAATACTGCGGGTCATCGATGAGCGAGCTCCAGTCGGACTTGCCGACAAAGTTGACACCACCCTTCCAGTCGTTGTCCTCGAAGGTGAGCACCTTGATTTTAGGATAGGGATAGTTGACTGTGTTGTCCTCTTTCGAGCAAGAGGTGAGTGCTGCCATGCCGCAAAGCATCACGGCAAAGGCGAAAACAATTTGTTTTTTCATAATGATTTTTTTATTAATAAAAATGAAAGAATAGGTTAATTTGCTGAATTAAACATTGTTTTATTGTTTCCTTTTTACCAACCGTTTCGTCACCGTGCCGTCGGCCATGCGCACCAGAAGGAGCCCCTGCTGCGGGGCGGCAAGCGGCTTTCCGTCGATGGTATAGTAGCCAACGGGCCGTGCGGCATCGCGGCTGATGGTAGCGACACCCGCCAGACTGCTGCGTATGGCGACTATCGACTCGTCCAGATGGGCATCGTAGGCATAGCACACCTCGGTCGATGTCTCGCCAATCCACCCGCAGTCCTGGTTCTCAGCATTATAGACGCGGATGAAATCGACAAAATCGATTTCCACAGGTTTCCGGTCGGCATCCACGGCATGGCCGAAGTCGAAGCTGTTGCCCTCGATGTCTGTCCTGCCCTTGTTGTCGGCATAGCCCCATGCAAACTCGCTCAGAACCCAGTTCTCGGCCGGTGGTGTGGCGGTATTCGTGGCGTTGGCGGGCAGCAGCGTGCCGCTGAACGACAGCTCTGCGTCATCCACCCACTGGGGGAAGTAGCACTGCGTGTGGTAACTGTTCTTGTGCATGTATCCGCTGTGCCCCTCGCTGTCGGTCCAGGGTATGTACTGCTCGATGGTCACGAATCGCGAGATGCTGCTTTGCTGTTCGTCGCGCGTCTCAGTAAGTGGTCGCCCGTAGGTGATGGTATAGCCGTATCGCGCCGTACCGTCGTCGTCGGCCGCACCCTTCAGCTCGTACCACGGGTCGTCGGGCTGCCCGTTGCCATTGACATCCTTCGACACCATGACGATGCCGGGTTCCGAATTGCCGGTGTGGGCATTACCCAAGATGACGATGTCCGCCTGGTCGGGCACGTTGGCTATGGAGTGGTCGAACATGAAGGTGATGTAGCCGCCGTAGCCGCCCAGCGATATGATGGAGGCGTCATCGGTAGCCATCACCTTCGTACACTTGTCGAGCATCTGCCCGTAGGTGTCGCCGTTCTGGTATTCCGGGTGAACATTGACAAACTGGCCCGGTGCCGGCCTGTATTCCACCACGCGCAGCACGGTCTTCTCGTGGGTGTCGCCGTCGGTCATGCGCTGTGCCGCAGCTGGCACTGCTGCTATCAGCATAGCGAAAGAGAGAATCGTCTTATTCATTTGCTTTTATGTTTTTTGTCAGAAATACGGCATGCGCCGGTATGTCGCCGGTCCACACGCTATAGTCGAACGAGCCGTCGGCCCGGAAGTGCAGCAGCTGTCCGCTCGACACGTAGTCCTTGGCATCCATCAGGTAGAAGTCGCGCCCCTGCGGATTGACGATGATGCCGTAGGGCAACTGCATGGCCAGGGCCTCGGGGGCGTTGGTGAGCATGTTGGTCACCGACTGGTGGGTCTTCACATTCACGATGCCGAACGACACGTCGTTGCGCATGGTATTGTAGTTGAACTGCACACCGACGTAGTACAGCGAGTCGCCCACGATGCACATGTCGCTCACGGCCACATCTATCTGCCCACCCTTCTGCATCTGTCCGTTGCCGTCGGGCTGTAGCCAGCAGAGCCGCGAGGGGTTGTCAAAATAGTCGCCGCGCGATGTCACCCACACCTGTCCGTACTGGTCGGCACGGCAGCGGTGCAGGTTGGGGGCCACGTCTATCTTGCGCTCCTCGGTAAAGGTGTTCAGGTCTATCACGCTGACCGTCCTGTCGTAGTCGGGCACGCGATAGCCGCCGCTGTTGGCCACATAGAGCCTGTCGCCCACTACCGCCAGCTCGTCGGGCTGGTAGCCTACCGTCACGCGGCCTACCACCTGCAGCGACAGTGTGTCAATCTTATAGACCTGCCCCAGCGGAGCATCCTGGGTGACGTTCACCGGACCCACATAGCTGCTCACGTAGGCATAGCCGTCGTGGAAGGCCACATATCGGCAGTTGGGCACATCTATCTTGCCAATCTTCACGGCATCGGCGGCACGGCACACCTCCACCTTGTTGGAACAGTTGATAACGAGCCACAGCCGCGAGCCGTATATCTGGATGTCGTTGCCCACGTCGCCCAGCTCCTTCACCTCGTTGGGGTTGCGCTCGGCATAGATGTTGCGCAGATAGTGGATGGTGCCGCCGTTCTGCCCCGTGAGGTCGAGATAGTCCAGCGTACACTTGTTCGACCCCATGTTGCCCTCGCAGAGCACGTACATGCCTACCGCCTCAGTCCGCTCGGCCGCGATGCCGGTGTCGTGGTCTTCTATATAGACGATGGTGTCGTCCGTCCGACAGCTGGCAACAAGCAACAGGGCAAGCACGCAGCAGGGCCAAAGGGCCTTTACCTTGCTGCTACACCTATTTTTATATATATATCCGTGCTTCATATCTTCATGCTTTCTTTTCTCTCCGTTTTTCATATCTTCACATCGAGGGTGATGCCGTAGTTGCGCTTGGGCATCGGGTAGTTCAGTATCACGTCGTAGTCCTGCGAGAAGACATTGTTCACCTCCAAGGTGGCGCGCAGCTGCATGCGGCGCAGGGCAAAGCTATACGACAGCGACAGGTCGCTGGTGTACCACGGCTGCATGTAGTTGTACTTGATGTTCTCCTGCTGGTTGTATCGCTCGCCGGCATAGATGAACGAGTAGTTCAGGTCGAAGCCGCGATACTGTATGTTCACGATGGCCGACCCTGAGTGCCACGGTATGTAGGGTATCTGGTGGCGGTAGTACGAGTCGCGCTCGCTGGTCACGTCGCGCGCGTCCTGGTAGGTGTACTGCAGCCGTCCTGTCACCAACAGATGGCGCACGGGCACCAGCGTCAGCTCCGTCTCCACGTCGATGCCCCTGATGTGTACGCGCCCCAGGTTGAGCATGGTCCAGCGGAACTGCTGCCCCTTCGGATAGGCCACAATCTTGTTGTGTACGCTGTTGTAATACACGTCGGCCTGCAGGTGGAAATAGCGGAGCCATCCCCGCGTCCACTGCCGGTCGTAGCTCAGCCCGCCATTGTATTGCAGGGCAGCCTCGGGCTCCAGGGCGGCATTGCCCATGTCGGTATAGTAGAGGTCGTTGAACGTCGGCAGCCGGAAACTCTTCTTGGCGTAGGCACGCAGCGAGAGGTGGCGCGACGGCAGCGGATAGACATTCACGAACACCGCCGGGGTCCACTCCCCCAGGGCATCCTGTGCCTTGCCCCGTCGCACATGGTCTTTGGCAAAGGTGCCCAGCACGGAGCCTTGCGCCTTCAGCCACCCCAGGTCGAGGGCGGTGGCCAGTGCGGCATAGTGGCTCAGACGTGAGGGGAAGGCAAAGAGCCGCTGGTCGCCGTTCAGCTTGTTCCAACGCAGGTCGTAGCTGAGCGATACGCTCCACTGGCTCGTGATGTTATACACGTTCGATGTCGATACATACAGTTCCTGCTGCCTGTAGGTGTTGTCCACCTGCATCAGCGTCGTATCGCGGTTCACGTAGCGCGTGTCATAATAGGCATACTTGGCCACCCACTGCGTCGTGAACCGCTCGCCGAACGACTGCTGCCAGCGCCCCTGGGTGAAGAAGTTATGGTCCCACTGCCGCTCGCCGCGCCGCCAGACGTTGTTCACGATGGCACCGGGAATGCCACGCTCCGAGTTATAGGTATAGACCTTGAACTTCCAGAAGCCGCCGTCCGTCATGCCGTGCAGGTTGCCCTCGGCGCGCACCGCCCAGATGTCGCCGTTCTCGCGGGTGGCGGTGGTGTCGTAGGCCACGGTGCCGTCCTGCTTCTTGCGCAGATAGCGGAACTTATACTTGCCGCTGGCCGTCAGCACCTCTGCCGACAGCGACGAGCTGACCTTCCTGCTGAGCCGCTGTTCCCACAGGGCCGAGAAGCGGAACATATCGCTGGAGCCGTACTTGGCCTTGAAGCGCAGGTTGTACGGCCGGCCGTCGGCGAAGCGGGGCGCACGGGTACGGATATACACGGCCCCGGCATGTCCGAAGTCGCTGGCAGGCTGCAGTATGGCACTCTTCTGTCCGTTGAACAGCGTGATTTCTTCCACGTTGTCCAGCGAGAACTGCCCCAGGTCTATCTGCCCGTTCTGCGCGTTGCCCAGCTCGATGCCGTCGTACGATATGCCCAGGTGGTTGGTGCCCATCGAGCGGATGTTCACCGTCTTGATGCCGCCCACGCCGCCATAGTCCTTCAGCTGCAGACCGGAGAAGTAGCGCAGCGCGTCGGCCACGCTGTGCGTGCTCAGCTTCTCCAGCTGTTCGCCGGTCAGCGTCTGCGAGGGAATCACCTCCTTGTGGTTGTAGCGCGACGTCACCACCACCTCATCGACATGCTGTATGCTGTCGAAGCGGCTGCGGGGCGACTCTTGTGCGGAGGCTCTTGTGCAATGGATGGCAAGTATGATGATACAGTATATGCCGGCTCGCAGCATCGTCCCTGCGACATGCTGAACAGCTGTTATACTATTTCTCATTTCTTTCATTTCACTCATTTCTCATTAAAAAAATGGGAGACTTTACATGTCTCACGACATAAGTCTCCCGACTTATATAATAATACACGTATTTTGTGCCCTCGGCCTAACCCCAGAGGCCACGGAGGCACCGTCGATGCAAAAGGCAGGTCTTCTGGCTTTGCAGCCGGGTGGCAAGCGTCTTCCCAATAATATCAGTGACCTATGTGCTTGCACCGCCAAAGGCTGCTTACAGCTGCGGGACAGCCGGGGAGTCGCACCCCGTTCCCTTACCTAATGCGCTGCAAAGATACGAAGAATAAACCGAATAGCAAAGGAAAAAGTGTATTTCTTTTAAGAATCAATTTCTCTTTTTCCTTTCACGCAAGGGTTAACAGCCTGTTAATGTGCTGGTTACGGTGAAGGGAACTTTTTTCGTGGCTTCTCAGGTACAAATCTCGTCAAGACACGACTGCCACGTCAGCAGTATTGCCAACCTACGTCAGTAGTATTGCCGACCTACGTCAGCAGTATTGCCGACGTTCGTCAGCAGTATTGCCGACGTTCGTCGGCAATAGACTTGAAGCATAGTGGTGAGCAAGAAAAACGCTATAAGACGCTAACAGCCTCTTTTGCCACCGCGATTCTCCCTTCACCGTAATCCACTGTTTATCAGCGTATTGACTGCAACGTGAAAGGAAAAGAAGACAAGCGAAAAAAAGAATTTCACAGATTTTGCGGAAATAATCCGTGAAATCTGTGAAATCCGTTGTAAAAAGACACCTTAGTGTGTTGGACACCCTCGGTCTTATATACCAAGCGCCGGTTCACCCGCCGAAGTTGTCGTACATGATGCTTTCGGGTTCAACGCCTAAGGAGTCGAGCATCTGGACGACGGCCTTCGACATGGGGCCGGGGCCGCACATGTAGTATTCGATGTCCTCGGGGGCCTCGTGGTCCTTCAGGTAGGTGTTGAGCATCACCTGATGGACAAAGCCCGGGGTATATTTCACACCGGCGGCATCGGCTGCGGGGTCAGGACGGTCGAGAGCGAGGTGGAAATGGAAGTTGGGATACTCCTTCTCCAGACCGAGGAAGTCGTCGAGATAGAACACCTCGTTCAGCGCGCGGGCACCATAGAAATAGTGCATCTCGCGGTCCGTGGTGTGCAGCGTCTTCGTCATGTGCATGATCTGGGCACGCAGCGGAGCCATGCCGGCACCACCGCCGACCCATATCATCTCCTTCTTCGAGTCGAAGTGCGGGTGGAAGTCGCCGTAAGGACCCGACATGATGACCTTGTCGCCGGGCTTCAGCGAGAAGATGTAGCTGGAGGCGATGCCCGGGTTGACATCCATGAAGCCGGAGCGGTCGGGCTTGAACGGCGGCGTGGCGATACGCACCGTCAGCATGAACACGTCGCCCTCGGCAGGATAGTTGGCCATGGAGTAGGCACGGATGGTAGGCTCGGGGTTGCTGCACTTCAGGTCAAACATCTTGAACTTCTCCCACGACGGCACGTACTCCGGCGTGATGAGGTCGCGGTCGTACGAGTTGTAGTCGATGCAGTCGAAGGCGGGAATCTTGATCTGGGCGTAAGAGCCGGGCAGGAAGTCCATGTGGGCTCCGGCAGGCAGCTGTACCTTGAACTCCTTGATGAACGTGGCGACGTTCTTGTTGGAGATAACGGTACACTCGTACTCCTTGACGCCGAGGATGCTCTCATCAACGTGTATCTTCAGGTCGCCCTTCACCTTGCACTGGCATCCGAGGCGCCAGCCCTGCTTGATTTCCTTGCGGGTGAAGTGGGGCTTCTCTGAGTCGAGAATCTCGCCCCCACCCTCAAGCACCTGTACCTTGCACTGCCCGCACGATGCCTTGCCACCGCAGGCAGAGGGCAGGAAGACGCCGTTCTCGTTGAGTGTGGACATGAGCGAATTGCCCTGTGCCACGGAGATGGTGCGGTCGCCATTGATTTCGATATTCACATTGCCGGAGGGCGAGAGATATTTCTTGGCCACCAGCAGTACAATCACCACAAGGATGATGACGAGGAGAAAGACTCCTATGCTATATGAAATGAATTCTATCATATTGGTTATTGTTGTTATTGTTTTTTGCATCGGACTGTCACGGACTTTCTCGGACTGCCCATTTAGGTCCATCTTGAACCGCGTTAGTCCTCATTGGTCCATATCAGTCTGCATCAATCAGCATTCGTCCGTATCAGTCTGCATCAATCAGCTTTCGTCCATTTGAGTCTGCATCAATCAGCATTCGTCCGTGTGCGTCCGCGTTAGTCCGATGCCAATTTAATCAGTCCGTATGCGTCCGCGTTAGTCCGATGCCAATTTAATCAGTCCGTGTGAGTCCGATGCCAAAATTAGATGTTCAGTCCAGAGAAACACATCATGGCCATGGCCATCAGGCCTACCGTGATAAAGACGATGCCAAGACCCTGCAAGGGGCGCGGCACATCGCTGTACTGCATCTTCTCGCGGATGGCGCCGAGGGCCACGATGGCCAGCGTCCAGCCGATGCCTGAGCCGAAGCCATAGACGATGGCATCCCACACGGAGGTGATGGCCTGCGAGTTGGTAGGCTCCATGAGGATGCGCTGCTGCATGAACAGCGAGGCACCCATGATGGCGCAGTTGACGGCAATCAGCGGCAGGAAGATGCCCAGCGCGGCATAGAGCGACGGCGAGTAGCGCTCGACGGTCATCTCGACGAGCTGCACCATACCGGCGATGACGGCTATGAAGAGGATGAACGACAGATAGCTCAGATCGACACCCTCGACGAGGCAGTCAGGTCCCAAGACCTTGGTCTGCAGCAGATAGTTGACGGGGACGGTCACGGTGAGCACGAAGGTGACGGCGAGACCCAGTCCCATGGAGGTCTTCACGGTCTTCGACACGGCAAGGTAGGAACACATGCCGAGGAAGAAGGCGAAAATCATGTTGTCCACAAAGATGGACCTGAATAGTAACGATATTGCGTGTTCCATATCTTATTTCTCCTTATAAAAGTAAGCACGATGAACCCAAATCACACATCCCACGAGGATGAGAGCCATGGCGGGCATGGTCATCATACCATTGTTGACATAGCCTAAGTCGTAGCAGAAGTCGGGAATGACCTGGAAGCCTAACAGCGAGCCGCGACCCAGCAGTTCGCGAACGGCACCGACGATGACCAGAATCATGGCATAGCCAAGGCCGTTGCCCACACCGTCGAGGAACGAGGGCCAGGGCTTGTTCATCATGGCGAAGGCTTCGAGGCGTCCCATGAGGATGCAGTTGGTAATAATCAGTCCGACATAGACGCTGAGCTGTACGCTGACATCGTAGGCGAAAGCCTTCAGGATCTGCGACACGATGGTGACGAGGGCGGCCACCACCACCAGCTGTACGACGATGCGGATGCGGTTGGGGATGGTGTTGCGGATGATGGAGATGATGACATTCGAGAATGCCGTAATCACCGTCACGGCCAGTCCCATAACGATGGCGGGCTTAAGCTGAGCCGTGACGGCGAGTGCCGAGCAGATGCCCAAGACCTGTCCGAGTATGGGGTGGTCGAGGTTCAACGGGTTGGTGAAAACCTCTTTATTTTGTTTACTGAATAAAGCCATAATCTAAAAATTAAGAATTAAAAATTAAAAATTATGATTACTTTTTGGCGGGCGAATCAGCGTCGAGAGGTTTCTGGCAAGCAGCAGAGTCGGCAGGGTGCTGACAGGCTGCCGAGCCCTGACAAGCAGCATGCTCCTGACAAGCAGGAGCCTGGGCCTTGCCACCTTGCATCATAAGGTCGCGAAAGAGCGAGAAGGCATTGGTGCAGGCATCCTTCAGACAGTCCTTCAGCATGGCATCGACACCGTTGGAGGTCAGCGTGGCACCGGTCACACAGTCAACCTGCGTGGTGGGGTCTTCTACCTTCTTGACCACAGAGAGGGCCACCTCGTAGTCGGCTCCGAAGATGCGCTTGCCGATGAAACGCTCCTGCCACTCCTGCGAGTCCTTGATTTCGGCTCCCAGGCCGGCGGTCTCGCTGTCGTGGTTGAAGTAGGCGCCAAAGACCTTCGGGTCGGTCTGGTCGTGCATGGCCAGATAGCCGCTGATGCCGCCCCACAGGCCCATGCCCTTGAGCTGCACCACCAGCACGTTCTCACCATTGATGCGGCACATGTAGTATTTGCGGCCGTCTTTCTCGGCCTCGCCCAGCACCACCTCTTTGTACTTGGCCTCAGCCTCAGCACCGTCGAGATTGCGGATGTTGAGCGAATAGAGAATCTGCTTCTTGATGTCGAGGGCCACGTTGGCATCCTGCATGGGCTTCAGGGCCTGATAGACGAAAGCCAGCAGGAAGGCTACGATGACCACCAGAACGGTACTATATATAATAATGTACGCGTTGGAGTTTGTATTCAGCTTACTCATTTTGTACCTCCTCTCTTTAATCGTTTCGAGATGTTACGCTCCACCACGAAGTGGTCTATCGTGGGAGCTATCATATTGCCGAAGAAAATGGCCAGCATCATGCCCTCGGGATAGCCGGCATTCATCACACGGATGATGACAGCCATGGCACCGATGATGAAGCCATAGATGTACTGACCCGTCTGCGTGCGGCACGACGTGACAGGGTCGGTAGCCATGAACACGGCACCGAAGGCAAAGCCGCCCATCACGAAATGGTGCCACCAGACCATCGACTGGCCGGTAGATTGGAAGACCAGTGCCAGGACAGCACCGCCCACGAAGACGCTCAGCATGGTGCGCCACGAGGCTATGCCGGTCCACAGCAGCAGACAGGCACCCAGGGCGATGGCGATGACGCTGGTCTCGCCGATGGAGCCGGGAATCAGGCCGATGGCCATCTCAAGCACCGAAGCATCGGGAGCCACACCCTGTGCCACCTGACCTAACGGCGTGGCTGCCGTGAAGCCGTCGGCCAGCGTGTTGCCCAGTCCGAAGATGCTGTCGCGGGCCACCCACACCTGGTCGCCGGTCATCACCGACGGATAGGCGAAGAAGAGGAACATACGGGCGGCGATGGCAGGATTGAAGAGGTTCATGCCCGTGCCGCCGAAAATCTCCTTGCAGATGATGACGCTGAAGGCGCAGGCCAGAGCCAGCATCCACAGCGGACAGCCGATGGGAATGATGAGGGGGATGATGATGCCGGACACGAGATAGCCCTCCTGAATCTCCTCGCCCTTCCACTGTGCCCAGGCGAACTCAATGCCCAGACCGACAATGTAAGACACGAGAATCTTGGGCAGCACGGCCAGGAAGCCGTAGCAGAAGATTTCAAGGAACGAGGCCGTGGCCAGCGTGCCGGCGGCAAGATAGTTCTGATAGCCCACATTGTACATGCCGAAGAGCATGGCAGGCATCAGGGCGATGACCACCATCGACATGATACGCTTCGAGTCGATGGCGTCGTGGATGTTGACACCGGTCTTGGCGGTGTCGTTGGGGACGTAAAGGAACGTCTCAAAGCCGTCGAAGATGCTGCGGAAAGCATGCAGCTTGCCACCTTCCTCGAAGTTCGGCTTCACCTTATTAAGATAGTTTCTCAGTGCTTTCATATCCGTTATGCGTTTTCTTTACGTAAAATATTCAGACCTTCGCGCACGATGCGCTGCAGCTCCAGCTTCGAGGAATCGACAAACTCGGCCAGTGCAAAGTCCTCGGGCGAAACCTCGTAGATGCCCAGCGCCTCCTGACGGTCGATGTCGCCGGTGATGATGGCTTTGATAAGGTATTCGCCGTAGATGTCCATGGGCAGCACACGGTCGTACTCGCCGCTCATAATCATGTGACGCTCGCCACCCTTGATGCGGGCATCGAGTGCATACTGCTTCTTCTTGCTTGCAAACCAAGGATTCTGAAGCCACGAGAAGTAGCTGCGGTTGACGGAGAACTGCTTGAAACGGGGCAGTATCCAACCCAGCATCTCGTCGGCATCGTCGCCCTCAGGAATGACGGTAATCTCCGAGGTGTGGGCACCTAAGAAGCCCTCCTTCGTGGTGGGGCGGCCGGTCAGCACGTTGCCATTGATGATGCGCACGTGGTGGGAGGCATCGTAGCTGTTGCTGAGCAGCGTGGAGAGCTCTTCACCCACGAGCATGTCAACGTAGGCCGGCGACTTCACCTCGCTGCCGCACAGGGCTACGGTACGGGTCAGATTCACACGGCCCGTATTGAACAGGCGGCCGATGAACAGCACTACCGTCGGGTCGCCGATGGTCCACACCACCTCGCCTTTGTTGACGGGGGCTACATGGTTCACCTGCACGCCGACATTGCCGGCAGGGCACTTGCCATCGAAAATATTCAGGTCGGCAAACTGCTCGATGCCCAGCTGACGGATCACGGTCTGCATCTCGGGCTGGATGCCCAGGCCGACATAGGTCTTGGCAATCTTCGACAGCGCGGCAATACCCATCACAAAGTCCTGCTCCTGGCCGCGCACCTCGTACTGGAAGTCGGCAGCAAGGGGCTTGTCGCGAAGGGCTGAAACGAAGATGGCCTTCGGCAGCACAGAGGGATTGGTAGAGATAGCGTAAGGCAACTGGTTGATATACCCGAAGAGACCGGCTTCCAGCAGTGCGCTAATCACTGCCTGACCGTCCATGCAGGCCACATCTTTCTTGCCATAATCAACAAATGACTGCTGTGCGTCGGCATCGACCTTCACACAGAGCACCTTCCGGCGGTCGCCACGTACCACCTCGCGGACGGTGCCGCTGACGGGGGAGGCGAACCTTACTTCGGGATACTGCTTGTTGACAAACAATGCATCCCCGGCCTTGACCTTGTCACCTTCGCGAACAACCACTTTCGGAGTGACGCCCTCGAAATCGTCGGGCACCAAAGCGTACTGCCCTTTCGACTTCAGCTGAATGCGCTTCTCTGCAGCCTTGCCTTGAAGATGAATGTCCAAGCCTTTGTGTAACTTGATTACATTGACCATTATAAAATGAGTTTTTGGAATGATTTCTCTATAACAATGGTGCAAAATTAATCATTTTTAGCCATATTTGCCATAAAAAAACGACTAAATATGCACTCGTCACAACTTTTTAATGTAATTTTGCGGAAAAATTGGGCAGAACAAAATGTTTTGCTATCTCTGACTGTCAGTTTTGAAGATACTGAAGCACATATTCAACACGGTGGTATGGGTCGTACTGGGTCTATACCTCTTGCTGATATTCACCTTCAGCATACCTGCCGTACAACGCTATACAGGCAGACGGGCCGCCGGCATACTGGCCTCTGAATTAGGGACATCGGTGACCATAGAACGGCTGCAGGTAAGGCTGCCGGCACATATCACACTGTACAATGTCAACATCAAGGACCAACAGGGCACAGACATGCTCACGGCGCGGCGGCTATCGGCACGACTCGACCTGCTGCCGCTCTACGAGGGGCGCATCTCAATTGCCTCGGCACAGGTGTTCGGCACGCACGTCACCCTCTATCGCAACGACTCGCTGGCGGCTCCCAACTACCAGTTCGTAGTGGATGCGCTGGCTTCGCGCGACACCACAGCGTCCACCCCTCTTGACCTGCGCATCAACTCGCTCATCATGCGACACTCCAGCGTGCGGTATGACCGCAAAGACGCAGCAGAGACACCCGGCATACTGAACCCCAACCACCTGGCGGTCAGCGACATCAGCGCACACATCATCCTAAAGGCGCTGCGCGACGACTCGCTCAACGTGAACATCAAGCGACTCTCGCTCAAGGAACAGTCGGGACTGAATATCAGCCGACTGTCCATGAAATATGACGGAGGAAGACACGCCAGCCGACTGTCGGACTTTGTGCTGCACCTGCCCAACACGGAGCTGCGGCTGGGCGACATACGGGCCACCTACCGGTTCAGGGGCAATCACTTCGTAACACCGTCGCTCAACTACAGTGGGAGCATAGCACCCTCGACGGTCACACTGGCCGACATCGCCTGCCTGCTGCCAGACCTGCAGACATTCAACAGCACGCTGTCATTGGCTGCAACCTTCAGCGGCAGGAACGACCACATCGACGTGCCGTCGCTGAAGGTCAGCTCGACCACCGGCGACATCGGCATTGACGCCGAGGGGCACGTAGGCAGGCTGCAAAGCAAGAACCCGCAGTGGGCAGTGAACGTCAACGACCTCATGCTGTCGGGCAGGTCGATAGACTTCATCAGCCGTAACCTGAAGGGGCAGCGGGTCGAAATACCGGCAGTGCTGCAGAACATGGGCAGCATCCACGCCAGGGCAGTGGCTAGCGGCACGGGGGACAGCGAGCTGAACGTCAATGGACAGCTGAACACCGATGCCGGCAACATGCTGCTGAAAGTAGGCATAGACCCGCAGCACCGCTTCAAGGGGGATATCGACACACGGCATATCGACCTGGGCCGACTGCTGGGCGACAGCCACTTCGGTACGCTGGCCACAAAGATAGTCCTGGAGGGACAGCTGCCCACAGAAGGCACGAAGCTCGACATCCTGGCCGACGGAGTGGTAGAACAGTTTGAATACAATGGCTATCAATACCGCAATATCAGCATCAACGGCAGGTATAATCCGCAGCAGATAGCAGGAAAAGTGGCTATCGACGACCCCAACATCGCCCTGCACATCGAGGGTATGATGGAACGGCAGCGACAAAGGAACACGCTGAAGGTGGATGCCGGCGTACAGCACTTTGCACCACAGGCCATCGGACTGACCGACTATTGGGGGGAGGCTCGCTTCGCCGGTGACGTGAAGGCCGACATCAGCGGCAGCGGTACGGGCAATGCCGTGGGCACGATAGACATCAGCAACCTGGGAATGGACGGACCGCAAGGAACCTACAACCTGAAAGCGCTGCATATCGAGTCGGGATATAACGACAGCCGACATTTCGTACGCATGGACAGCGACTTCGGGGAAATGGAGATTACCGGCGACTTCGACCTGCAAACGCTGCCGCAAAGCATCACGAACCTGATGGCCAAGCATCTGCCTACGCTGCCGGGACTGCCCAAACAGCAGACAGCCACGATGAACAATTTTGCCATCAACGGACACCTACGCGACACGGAATTCCTACGGCAGATAGGACGCATCCCGCTCACCATCGCAGAGCCTGTACAGATGCACGGCATGGTGAACGACACACACTCGCAGATAGCCTTCGAGTGCAACATGCCGCAGTTCTACTACGACGGCAGCCGATACGACAAGGGGCATGTGGGCATCATATCGTCGCTCAACACGTTACAATACGATGCCGGCTTCGTCAAGTTCATGGACAACGGCGAACAGTACGACCTGCACCTGTTAGGCAGCGCACACAACAACCAGCTGACCAACTCGCTGACATGGGACAACCACGCCAAGGAGCGCATGAGCGGCAAACTGGTCACGAACATGAGCTTCGACACCACCTACGACGGGAAGCAGAACATCTACGTCACCATCGCCCCGTCGCAGATGAAGGTCAGAAATACCGACTGGGACATCCACCAGAGCTACATCACCTACCACGACAAATATCTGGAAATAAAGGACTTCGGCATCAGTCACGACGCACAGTTTCTACAGCTGAACGGCACGGCATCGGAGTCGGCCAGCGATTCTATCACGGTACGCATGCGCGACGTGGACATACAGTATGTGCTCGACCTGGTGGGCTTCGATGCCGTCACTTTCGACGGGAAAGCCACCGGTGGAGGCACCCTGCGCGGGGTTTTCGGCACGCTCGAAGCAGAGGGCAGTCTCACGGTTCGCGACTTCCTCTTTGAACACGGACGCATGGGAACGCTACGGGCCGACGTGGCATGGAACCGGGCGGAGGAACAGATTGACATCCATGCCGTCAGCGACGACGGCAGCGACGCGATGACGTATATCGACGGACTGGTGTCGCCCAAGCGGAACGTCATCGACCTCGACATACGCGCCGAGGGGACTCACCTCGACTTCGCACAGTCGTTTACCGACAGCTTCATGGACAGCGTGACAGGCCATGCACAGGGGGCCGTCCGACTGGCCGGTCCGCTGGATGCCATCAACATCACCGGCCAGATTGTGCTCAATGGCAATGCACACGTAAGGACTACGGGCTGTGCCTACGAGCTGCGCAACGACACGGTGACGCTGGTGCCTAACGAGATTTCCTTCGACCGCTGCGCCGTCTATGACCATTATGGCAACAAGGGCATCCTGACCGGCGGCATACACCACAAAGACCTGACGAACCTCACCTACGACATCTTCGTAGATGCCGACAACCTGCTGGCCTACGACTTCAAGAGCTTTGGCGACAACAGCTTCTACGGAACGGTCTATGCTACAGGGGCCATTGCCATACACGGCATCGACGACCGGGTGGATATCGAAGCGCATGTCACACCGCAAAAAAACTCGCTCTTCGTCTATAATGCCGCATCGCCGGAGGCCGTCAACGACAACGAGTTCATACGGTGGGGAAGCAACACGGGCGGTGAGACTGTAGCACAGCAAGAGAAGCTGGAAGCCGCCACAGAGGAGAAAGACGACAGCGAGTTCCGCTCCGACCTCTACATCCGGCTGCACATCAACGCCACGCCGGATGCCACCCTGCAACTGCTGATGGATGCACGCACTGCCGACTATATCACCCTGCATGGCCACGGTGCCCTGCAGGCAAGCTACTACAACAAGGGCAGCTTCACCATGAACGGCACCTATCAGATTACCGACGGCACCTACGGACTGACCGTACAAAACATCATCCGCAAGAACTTCACCTTCCGCGAGGGGGGAACCATCGTCTTTGGCGGCGACCCCTACGATGCCACACTGAACCTACAGGCGCAGCATACCGTCAACGGGGTGTCGCTGTCGGACCTGAATGTGGGAAGGAGCTTTTCGAATACCGTTCGCGTCAACTGTCTGATGAACATCACCGGACAACCGAGGGCACCCATCCTGAACTTCGACATCGACATGCCCAACGTGAGCACCGACGAAAAGCAGATGGTACGGTCGGTCATCAACGGCGACGAGGAGATGAACCAGCAAGTGCTCTACCTGCTGGCCGTGGGACGCTTCTTCCCACAAGGGGCCAACAACGCCAACCAGAACGAAAGCGGACCCAGCAAGACATCGCTTGCCATGCAGAGTCTGCTGTCTGGCACACTCAGCGGACAGCTGAACAACATGCTGGGCAACGTTATCAAGAGCAAGAACTGGAACTTCGGTGCCAACATCTCGACGGGCGACGAGGGGTGGAACAATGCCGAATACGAGGGACTCATCAGCGGACGACTGTTCAACAACCGACTGCTCGTCAACGGACAGTTCGGCTACCGCGACAATGCCAGAACAGCCACCACGTCGTTCATCGGCGACTTCGACATACGCTACCTGCTATTCCCCAACGGCAACCTGGCCCTGAAGGTGTACAACCAGACCAGCGACCGCTACTTCACGCGGTCCAGCCTGAACACACAGGGTCTCGGACTCATCATGAAGAAAGACTTCGACGGTCTCAGCGACTTCTTCGGCATTAAAAAACGGAGAAAGAAGCCCACTCATACAGAGGCCACAGACACTGTTGCCACAGCAGGTAGTCGTCGAGCACACGATAAGGATGCTGCCGTCCAGAAGCGCGATAAGGATGCTGCCGTTCAGCATGCACACGAGGGTCGCGAACGCCCTGAACCGTGAAATCGTATTGCGACTGGTTGCCCTGATAGTCGCTTAGTATATAAGTAAGGTGATAAGGACGCTCCTCGTTGAAATCCACAATGCCGCGCTGCAGCGATGTGTGGAGAATGGGCAGCCGCAATCCCTCCTCGCGATACGACTTCATATACCAGATGCGGGTACGACGCCAGTGGTCGTAGTCGCCCCAGCGGTTCACCTCCGGCTGACAACTGACGGGTATGCCGTCCACATCCGAGCGAAACACCTCCCGACCGTCCACCAGTAAGCGCGTATGGCGCACACCATAGTGGTTATAAGTCGCCTCGCTATAGTCGTCGGCCCATAGGGCAAAGCCTACCCTGCCCCACGCCGTGAACGGGCGTTGCAGCGTCCATGTGGTATGTTGCCGCTTGTCGGCAGGCTGTCCGAAACCGAAGGTCTGCTTGCCTGTTCCACCATTGAACACCCCCTCGCCACTGACTGGAACAGCCATGAACGAGTGGGCCTGCGGGGCTACGGTGTCTGCCACGAAGGCTCCGAGAAATTCCAGCGGGTCGCGCATCACCCAGGTCTCGGTGTCGTGAATCTCCAGATGCAGGTGCGGCCCCGTGCTGTGGCCGGTATTGCCGCTGATGGCGATGAGGTCGCCGCCCTTGACGGGGAATTGCTCCGGCGTAAACGTCATTGACAGTGTGTCGCGCCCCGTGCGCTGCAGCTGTTGCTCGTAAACGTCGGCAAACCGCTGCAGATGGCAATAGACGCTGGTATTGCCGTCAGGGTGGCTGACATAGATGGCATTGCCAAAGCCATACATATTCACCGTCAGCCGCGACACATAGCCGTCGGCTACGCTGTAGATGTGTTTCCCTTCTACATTGCCGGTCTTAACATCTATGCCTCCGTGGAAATGCCAGGGACGCGGCTCACCGAAGTTACCGGCCAATACGATTTCATAGTCAACGGGACTGTGGTATGTTTGAGGTTTGACGTTTGAAGTTTGAAGTTTATGATTACTACATGCCGTCACTAAGCATGCTAAAACACAGTAACATAACGCACGGCTATATCTAATCATAAACTTCAAACATCAAACGTCAAATGTCAAACGTCAAATGTCAAACATCATCAGCAAGCCTTGAAACTCATGTCAAGGCCCTTCACAGAATGAGTAAGGGCACCCACACTGATGAAATCGACACCCTGTTCGGCATAGTCGCGAATGGTATCGAAGGTGATGCCCCCCGACGACTCCGTCTCGAAGCGACCGGCAATGATGTCCACCGCCTTCTTCGTATCGGGAACACTGAAGTTGTCGAGCATGATGCGGTCCACACCGCCGTGGTCCAGCACCTGCTGCAGCTCATCGAACGAACGCACCTCAATCTCTATCTTCAGGTCGAGATTCTTTTCCTTCAGGTACTGGTGGCAGCGGTCGATGGCATTGACGATGCCTCCGGCAAAATCGACATGGTTGTCTTTCAGCAGTATCATGTCGAACAGACCGATGCGATGGTTGCAGCCACCGCCTATCTTCACGGCCTGCTTCTCCAGCATGCGCATGCCGGGAGTGGTCTTACGGGTATCCAGGACACGCGTCTTGGTGCCCTTCAGCCGCTGCACATACTTGTCGGTCATCGTGGCGATACCGCTCATGCGCTGCATGATGTTCAGCATCAGGCGCTCCGTCTGCAACAGCGAACGGACACGGCCCGAGACCACCATGGCAATGTCGCCCTTCTTCACCCGTGTACCGTCCTGCATCAGCACCTCCACCTGCATGTCGGGGTCGAAGCGGCGGAACACTTCCTTGGCTATCTCGACACCGGCCAGGATGCCGTCTTCCTTGATGAGCAGATGACTCTTGCCCATGGCATCTTCAGGAATACAGCACAGCGTGGTATGGTCGCCGTCGCCGATGTCTTCGGCAAACGACAGGTCTATCAGCCTGTCAACCAGTTCTTCAACACTTAACATACTCCGTTCAGTTTTTTTCCTTGTCCTTAAACAGATACACGCCAAAACCTACACCCAGGCCATAGCATGAGTTCTTGAAATGCTTCGTAGAGAAGTCGATATAGAGTTCCGGCTCGATGGTAACGGTACGGCTGATGAAGAAGGCATAGCCTATCTGCAGGCCGGGCATGAAATCATTGTAACACTCGGTATGCTTGTACTTGATGCCGGCTCCGAGGTAGAGTCCGTTCTGCACAATATAGTAGCGGCCGCCCACACCGAACGAATAGGTGTCCGGCGAATCCTTCAGATGTTCATAACTGGCCACGGCAGTAGCCATCAGGTCGTCGGCCAGCGTGTAGCCCACCTTGGCATTGACACCTAAATGAAATTTCTCCGCCTGGCTGCTAAGGTCTAAACCGGAGAGCGAGGCTCCTACGTAGGCCTTGCCTTTCTCAAACTGTGCGTTGGCTGCCACCGACATCAGCAGCGCCACGGCAAATAAAACGATTTTTTTCATGTACATTAAATTGTTTTGGTAAATAAATGCTTATGTTTTCGGGACTCACGACAATGTTAATGTTTCTTGGACTCGCGACGCAGCCATGCTGCAAACCAGGCAACGGCAACGATGAACGCGGCACCACCCACGCCATAGCCCACCATCATGTCGAAGCCGAAGGCGTTTTTCGACACCATGAGGAACGACGAGCATACCACCGTCATGAAGATGGCTGGCAGCAGCGTAATCCAATAGGCTTTGCGCTGACGTACCAGATAGACGGTGATGGCCCACAGCGTGAAGACGGCCAGCGTCTGGTTGGCCCATCCGAAATAGCTCCAGATGACGTTGAAGCCGTCGGGATTCTCGATGTTATAGAACAGCAGCAGCATCGTGGCACCGAAAAGAGGCACGCAAATCCAGATGCGCTTCATGATGGAACGCTGGTCCAGATGGATAAACTCGGCAATGATGAGACGGGCCGAGCGCAAGGCCGTGTCGCCGCTGGTGATGGGGGCTGCCACCACGCCCAGCATGGCCAGTATGCCGCCAAACATACCTAACCAGCCCTCGCAGACGCTGGTCACCACCTGCGGGGCCTGGAGCGTAAGGGGCTCGCCCAGCTCCTGGGCTGCGCCGCCATAGAAGAAATACATCGACACCGTGGCCCAGATAAGTGCCACCAAGCCCTCGGTAATCATGGCGCCATAGAACAAGGGGCGACCCATGCGCTCGCTCTTGATGCAACGGGCCATGAGGGGACTCTGCGTAGCGTGGAAACCACTGATGGCGCCGCAGGCAATGGTGATGAACAGGGCCGGGAAGATGGGTGTAGTGTAACCCTCGCCGCTGATGCCGTCGTACAGCTCGGGCAGCGTGGGCCACTTGACAAACAGAACAGCCATCAATGCCACGGCCATGAACAGCATGGAAATGGCGAACAGGGGGTATATCTTTCCGATAATCTTGTCGATAGGAAGCATGGTGGCGATGATATAATACACGAAGATGATGGCACACCAGATATAGACCCACTGCAGGTCGTCGCTGCACAGCTTGCCCAGAATGAGTGCCGGACTATACACAAACACGGCTCCCACCATCATCAGCAGGAACACCGAGAAGACCAGCATCACCTTCTTCGTGGTTTCACCCAGATAGATGCCGATGATTTCCGGCTGTCCGGCTCCGTCGTGACGCATGGACAGCATGCCCGAGAAATAGTCATGTACGGCACCGGCAAAGATACAGCCCAGCACAATCCATAGATAGGCAGCGGGACCGAACTTGGCACCCATGATGGCACCGAAGATAGGACCTGTGCCGGCAATGTTGAGAAACTGAATCATAAAGACCTTCCAGTTCGGTAGCACGATGTAATCTACCCCGTCGGCTTTGGCCACGGCAGGCGTCACACGGTCATCCGGTCCGAACACCCTTTCCACAAAGCGTCCGTACAGCAGATAACCCAACACAAGAGCCACGAGGCTCGCAATAAATGTAATCATGTCTTAATGTTGGTTTTAAAAATTGGTGCAAAGGTAATCAATAAATATGAAATACGAACACTTTCGACGGATAAAAATAACATTTACGTGCAAAGAATTATGATTTATTTCGTACCTTTGCACGCGAAATGAAACGAACAGCACTGATATACATCCTTCTGGTCTGCCTCGTCACCCTACTCCGCGCCCAACCCAAGTACGAGCTGCGCGCCGTCTGGCTGACCACCATCGGGGGCATCGACTGGCCCCAGTCATACGCCCACGACGGCATGGGCATCCAGGCCCAGCAGCAGCAACTGCGCGACATACTCGACCGGCTGAAAGCCATCCACGTGAACACCGTATTGCTGCAGACCCGCGTCCGCGCCACCACGGTCTATCCGTCCGACATCGAGCCGTGGGACGGCTGTCTGTCGGGCAAGCCGGGCGTGTCGCCGGGCTACGATGCCCTGCAGTTTGCCATCGACGAGTGCCACCGACGGGGCATGGAGCTGCACGCATGGGTGGTGACGCTGCCCATCGGCAAATGGAACACCTACGGATGCCGACAGCTGCGCCGCCGCTATCCGGCCATGGTGAAACGCATCGGCGACGAGGGCTACCTGAACCCGGAGTCGTCGCTCACGGCAGGCTATCTGGCTGACATCTGCGAAGAGATTACCCGCCGCTACGACATCGACGGCATCCACCTCGACTACATCCGCTATCCGGAGACGTGGCGCGGCACCAAGCGTCACGACTACATCACCCGCATCGTGCGCAGCATCCACCACCAGGTAAAGCTGCACAAGCCGTGGGTAAAGCTGAGCTGTTCGCCCATCGGCAAATACGACGACCTGGCGCGCTACCGCTCGAACGGATGGAATGCCTACAGCCGCGTGGCACAGGACGCACAGGGGTGGCTGCGCGACGGACTGATGGACCAGTTGTACCCCATGATGTATTTCGCCGGCAACCAGTTCTATCCCTTTGCCATCGACTGGCAGGACAACAGCTACAGCCGTACCGTAGCAGCCGGCCTGGGCACGTACATGCTGCATCCGCGAGAGCGCAACTGGCCGCTGGACGAGATGGCGCGACAGCTGAACGTCAGTCGGCAGATAGGCATGGGCCACTGCCACTTCCGCGCCAAATTCCTGTTAGACGACGTGAAGGGCATCTACGGGTTCATGAAGCAGTTCGACAACCACCCGGCCTTGATACCACCGATGACATGGGCACAGTCGCTGGCTCCCGACGGTCCCACCCGGTTGGACGTGAGCCACAACGGCGACAGCGACCGGCTGACATGGAGCGGAGCCAAAGACCGCAGCGACGGCCCTTACCTATTATATAACATATACGGTGCCGACACCTACCCTGTCGATATCAGCCGTGCCGAACATCTGCTGTGTACCCGGCATCTGTGGCAGCACATCGACATACGCAAGCCTACGAACGGCAAGCACCGCTACTATGCCGTCACCGCCATCGACCGCTATGGCAACGAGAGTGCTGCCTGCCAGCAAGCCGACACAGACAGCACGCACAATGGCAGTGCCATCCATCGCCTGATGGCCAACGACGGCAAGCGGCTCTCTGTTCCGGAGCTGCCGTGGGATGCCACCGAACTGTTCGTCTGTTCTGCACAAGGAAACAAAATCTGTTCCTTCCGCTATCAGCCTGTCATCGACATCAGCAACCTGCCGGAAGGAACATACATGCTATACGGGCGCAACAAAAAGCGCGTCACACACCGCTTAGGCTATTTCACCGTGAAGCAACGAGTACAGCGGAAATAACGCAAAGCGCATCAGCGTTAAAACGTTTTTACTCGTACACTATTTCGCGTCGAGCTGCTCGTATTTGGAATTATTCGACTTGTATTCGGGAACAATAGCCTTCATCTTGGCTACAGTGGCCATATCGTCGTAGTGCTTTGAGATAGCCACCAGCTCTTCTATATCCTTGTTCACCTCGTCGTAGTCGTATTCACGCACCTGGGCGATGCGGATCTTCTCGTGGAACGTGGGCTTGGTGCCCTCCAACTCGTTCAGCACCTCTTCGTACAGCTTCTCGCCTTCACGCAGGCCTGTGAACTTGATTTCCACGTTACGCGCTCCCGACAGGGCAATCATGCGCTTGGCCAGGTCGGCAATCTTCACCGGCTTGCCCATGTCGAAGACGAATATCTCGCCGCCATTGCCCTTCGTACCAGCCTCCAACACCAGCTTGCAGGCCTCGGGGATGAGCATGAAGAAACGCACGATGCGCTCGTCGGTCACCGTCACCGGTCCGCCGTGCTTAATCTGTTCGCGGAACAGGGGAATCACCGAGCCGTTAGAGCCTAACACATTGCCAAAACGGGTGGTGACAAACTGCGTGTAGTTCAGAGTGTCGGGTTTGCCTGCCAACTGGCCCTCCACCTGGTTCTTCAGCTTGCGGTTCAGGCTTTGCACATAGATTTCGCAGATGCGCTTCGAGCATCCCATCACGTTGGTGGGGTTCACGGCCTTGTCGGTAGATACCATCACGAATTTCTTCACACCGTACTTCACGCTCAGGTCGGCAATGATTTTCGTACCTAATATGTTGTTCTGCACGGCCTCACTGGGGTTGTCTTCCATCATCGGCACGTGCTTGTAGGCAGCGGCATGGAACACATAGTCGGGGTGGAACGTGCTGAAGAGCTGCTCCATGTGCGTCTGGTTACAGATGCTGGCCACCACCGTCTCGGCCTTGATGTCGGCATAGTCGTGGGCCATCATCAGGCGGATGTCGTGCTGCGGGGTCTCGGCCTGGTCTATCAACAGCAGGTCAGCGGGCTTGAACGAGGCCACCTGCCTGACAATCTCTGAGCCGATGCTACCGGCGGCTCCTGTGATAAGCACACGCTTACCCTGCAGCATCTCGCCCACCGACTTCAAATCTACGTTGATTTCGGCACGCGGCAGCAGGTCTTCCACCTGCACCTCGTTAATCTGCATACCCTGAATCATTTCGTCGGTCAGCTGACCATCCTCCACCTTGGCCTCCATAGCAGCCTGTGCCATGAATATCTTGCAACCGGCACCGATCAGCATGTCTTGCAGCTCCTGGTTGTCACGGAACTCCTTGATGCGGATGGGCGACACCAGGATGGCTTCTATTCTGTTCTTCTTGATGATGGCACGCAGGTCGTCATCTACGTTATACACCTTCTTGCCCATCAGCATCATGTGCTTGGCCCGCTTGTCGTGCGATATGAAGCCGCACAGCGTGAACCGCGAGGGGCGCTGCGTGCGGATGTTCTTGGCCAGACCGACACCGCCGGAGAGTGCGCCGTAGATGAGCACACGCAGCGTACGGTTGTCGCTCAGGGCGATGTCGTAGAGAGTCTTCACGATGACGCGCACACCCCACATCACCAGCGTGGCAATAACGAAGACCACCACGGTCTCCGTCTGCGTCAGGGCAGCGATGATGGTGATGCCATTGGCCTGCAGCACCTCCGAGAGGATGACCATCAGCACCATGTTCAGCGCGTTGGCATAGCCTACATGCAGCAGATCGACAAACGACGAGAAGCGCACCACCCCGGAATAGGTGGAGAAGGCACGCGCCCCAATGATGCTCAGCAGGGCGTAGAACAGGGCTGTCCACACCACGTCGATGCGCTGGTCGAACAGCAGCTGTGTTTTCTCAAAAACCCAGAAGGTAAATATCGTGGAACCAAAAACAATGGCACAATCATTCACTAATAAGCACCAGTAAGGCAGTGAGTCCTTACTGAAATACCAACTCAGAACCTTTCTTAAGGGATTCATATCATTCTCTCTTTAGTTTCTTTTTCACGGTTTTATCCCTGATTCAGACTGTCCTCGCCTTCCTACAGGGTAAACATAGTATATCTCTCTCGCACCAAGGTGAAGGCCATCGCCCCCACACCTGGTGATTCCGTTGGGACTCGAACCCAAGACCCACAGCTTAGAAGGCTGTTGCTCTATCCAGCTGAGCTACGGAACCGGTTTTCGGGGTGCAAAGTTACAAATAAAATATAAAAAAAAGAGCAAAAACCCGTAAATTTTATTGAAATCTATGTAATTTTGTGCTCAATATATGGAAATAATCGAGATTTCATCCCTCCAACAGACGGGAATAGAGGTGTTCAGCTCGCTCACCGAGGCACAACTGCGCATGGAGCTGGAACCAGAGAAAGGACTGTTCATTGCCGAGAGTCCGAAGGTGATTCGCGTGGCCCTGGATGCCGGTTGGCAACCCACCGCCCTGCTCTGCGAACAGCGCCACATCGAGGGCGACGCCAGCGACATCATAGCGCGACTGCCCGACGACGTGCCGGTATATACGGGCAACCGCCAGCTGCTGGCACAGCTGACTGGTTATACGCTGACGCGCGGCGTGCTCTGCGCCATGCGCCGCAAACCCTTGCCTACAGTAGCACAGGTGGTGGGCGGGGCGCGGCGCATCGTTGTCATCGAGGCGGTCACCGACACCACCAACATCGGAGCCATCTTCCGCTCGGCAGCGGCCTTGGGCATCGACGGCGTACTGCTGACTCGCGACACCTGCGACCCCTTGAACCGACGGGCGGTACGCGTGTCGATGGGCAGCGTGTTCCTGGTTCCGTGGACGTGGCTTGACAACCCAATAAGCTCCCTGCACGACTATGGATTCAAGACTGCGGCGATGGCGCTGCGCGACAACTCCCTATCGCTCGACGACGAACGGCTCATGCAGGAGCCGCGACTGGCCATTATCATGGGGACAGAGGGCGACGGGCTGCCGCAGCATACCATCAGCGCTGCCGACTATACCGTGCGCATACCAATGGCCCACGGCGTCGATTCACTCAACGTGGCCGCCGCTGCCGCCGTCGCCTTCTGGCAGCTGCGCATCCGATAGCGTGGCGTCCGGCTGTGGCGCGTCCGTCGGCAGGGACCGCCGGTAGATGCGCCATCCGATAGCCGCCATGACGATACTCATCAGCGGACTGAGCAGGTTGAAGAAGCAATAGGGCAGATAGGTCAGCGTGGGCACGCCCAGCACGGTGGCCTGCGTCATGCCGCACGTGTTCCACGGTATCAGCACCGACGTCACCGTGGCAGCATCCTCGCAGGTACGGCTCAGCAGACGGGTCTCGTAGCCTTGGTCGCGATATACCTCTTTATAGATGTCGGCAGTCAGCACAATAGAGATAAACTGGTCGCCGGTGGACAGATTCAGGAAGATGCCCGTACCCACCGTCGATGACACCAGCGTCACACGGCTGCGCACCCAGCGGACAATGGCCCGTGTCAAGCTTTCTATCATACCGCTGGCTACCATCGACGCTCCGAAGCACATGGCACAGAGTATCAGCCAGATGGTGTTCAGCATGCCGGCCATGCCGCCAGTAGAAATCAGCTCGTTCAGCTCAGCATAGCCGGTATCTACGGCGGTCGGGCCATAATAGGTCATGGCCAGTCCGCGGGCCAGCGAGTCGCTGCCGGCTATCTCGCACAACACATGGGGCTGCAGCAGCAGGGCCACCATACCGGCCATGAGCGACGAGAGGAACAGCACGATGAGCGACGGCACACGACGGGCGATGAGCACGCCGGTCAGCAGGGGCACCAGCAGGGTCCATAGCGAGATATTGAACTTACCGGCCAATCCGCCGGTATATTGTGCTACCTGCAGCTCGGTCACTTCGCCGCCGTGGAGGCCGGCCACGAAAAATATCACCAGACTAATCAGGAAGGTAGGCATCGTGGTGAGCATCATATAGCGGATATGCTCGAAGAGGTCGGTACCCGTTGACGACGATGCCAGCAGCGTGGTGTCGCTCAGCGGCGACAGCTTGTCGCCGAAATAGGCACCTGAGATGATAGCACCCGCCGTCCAGGCTTCGGCGACACCCAGGGCATTGCCGATGCCCAGCAAGGCCACACCGATGGTGGCTATCGTGGTCCACGAACTGCCGGACAGCAGCGACACCAGCGCACAGATGACGGCTGAAGACACCAGGAAGAACTGGGGCGACATCACCTGCACACCGTAATAGATGAGGGTGGGCACGATGCCGCTGATCATCCACGAGCCGGAGAGCATGCCTACGCAAAGCAGAATAATCAAGGTGATGGAAACATTGCCGATGGTCTGCTTCATCTGTTCCTCGAAGCGTCTCCACGGCACGCGGTAGATGCCCATCGATATGCACACACAGACGGCCACACCCATCAGCAGGGCCGTCTGGCTGCCTCCGTTCAGCGAGTCGCTACCGAAGAGCACAATGACTACGGCCAGGAAGCCTATCAATACCACTACGGGAATGGCGGCTACCAGCGGGTGCGGAATGGGGGTCGCATCTCTCGTGTCTTTGTCCATCGGCTATGGGTTGTTGTCCAGCGTCAGGGTGTCTTTGCCCATCGGCTATGGGTTGTTATGCAGTGCCATGTATGCTGGTATCACTGAGCGCGTGCAAAGGTATATAAAAAAAGTGAACCCACCAAATTTATACAGCACCTATTTCAGGGTATAACAAGAAAGCCTCCGAGCATGAGCCAGGAAGCTTTCGAGGATGAACAAGAGCAGGTGAGTGGGGCAAACGGATGGCGTTCTGCCCCACCCGCTCGTTTTATTCGAGACCAAAGAGGACGCGCAGGCCGCCGTCAACCCCCGAGAAGCCCATGAAGGCCAGCGAGAGCAGACCGGCAGAGAGCATGACGATAGCCATGCCACGCATGCCCTTGGGCACGGTGACCAGTTCCAGCTGTTCGCGCATGCCGGCAAAGACCGTCAGTGCCAGTCCGAAGCCGATGGCCGTTGAGAAGGCATAGACCACCGACTGCAGCAGGTTGAAGTCTTTCTGGATGACCAGGATGGCCACGCCAAGCACGGCACAGTTGGTAGTGATCAGGGGCAGGAAGATGCCCAGTGCCTGATAGAGTGCCGGTGATACCTTCTTGAGGATGATCTCGACCATCTGCACCAGCGATGCGATGACGAGGATGAAGGCGATAGTCTGCAGATACTGCAGTCCGAAGGCATCGAGCACGAACTTCTGCACGCACCAGGTGACGATGGTGGCCAGCGTGAGCACGAAGGCCACGGCAGCCGACATTCCCAGCGAGGTATCCACCTTCTTCGACACGCCAAGGAACGGACAGATGCCGAGGAACTGCGACAGGATGATATTGTTGACGAATATCGCGCTAATGAAAATCAA
>CAMVAI010000004.1 GCA_947165435.1 uncultured Prevotella sp. | reverse complement strand
CTCCCTTTCGGGGAGGGGTTAGGGGTGGGGCTTTGCTGCCACCTGCCACCCATCTTCCACCACCCTCTAAATGCTTGAAGCATAGTGTTTTGAGTGGCATTGGTGGCAGAGTGGCAGCAAAACTCCATAAAAAATATGTACTGTGCATTTAACTCACCTGAATTAGGTGTTTTTTTATGGGCATAGTGTTGTTGGTATAGAAAATAGTTCGTACCTTTGTACCCGCAAAAAGTGATGGACAGAACTAATAGTGAGAAAACGATGGCAACAGACAGTGAAATATTCCGCAGGAATGAGTTGTTGTTGGGCACTGAGGCTATGGAGCGACTCGCCCAAAAACGTGTAATCATCTTTGGCGTGGGCGGCGTAGGGTCGTGGTGTGCCGAAGGCCTGGTGCGCAGCGGCATCCGCCGGCTGACGATAGTCGATTCCGACCGCGTGTGTGCCACGAATATCAACCGCCAGCTGATGGCCACCACGCTGACCGTGGGCCGCGTGAAGGTGGATGCCCTGAAGGAGCGTCTGCTCACCATCAATCCCCAGGCAGAGATTACGGCGCTGCAGCAGGTCTTCACGGAGGCAACGGCCGATAGCTTTGCTCTTGACAGCTACGACTACATCATCGATGCCATCGACTCGCTGAAAGACAAGGCGGCCCTCATCCTGCTGGCGTGCCAGACGAAGGCCCGGCTGTTCTCGTCGATGGGCGCTGCCCTGAAGCTGGACCCGACGCGCATCCGGGTGACGGAATTCTGGCGCGTCACGGGCGACCCGCTGGCCCGTGCGCTGCGCAACAAGTTCAAGAAATCCAAACAGTTTCCCAAGCGTAAGTTCCAGTGTGTCTATAGCGACGAGCTGCTGCAGAACCGTGGCGAACAGGCCGCCGCCGACGTCGCGGAGTGTGTGTTCCCCAAGGCGCAGGTCAACGGCAGCATCGTGCATATCACTGCCGTCTTCGGCTTTATGCTGGCCGGGCTGGTGGTCCGTGATGCTACGTTGGCATAGCCTTTTTTTGAGGCGAAACTTTTCCGTATTACATATTTTATTTGTACTTTTGCACCGTATATTAACAATCTAACTATGAATATTGTCAATTTCGCAGAACAGAACAGCGTGATGAACCAGTATATGGCCGAATTGCGCGACAAGAAGTATCAGCAGAACCGCCTGCTGTTCCGCAACAACGTGCGGCGTATCGGACAGTTGATGGCCTACGAGCTGTCGAAGACCCTGGACTATAAGCCCAAGACGGTGACCACCCCGTTGGGCACGATAGACATACCGCTGACGAAGGAAGACGACATGGTGATAGCCACCGTGCTGCGCGCCGGACTGCCGTTCCACGAGGGATTCCTCGATGTCTTCGACAAGGCCGACAACGGCTTTGTGTCGGCGTTCCGCATGTACATCAACCGCGAGCATACCGAGGTGGGCATCCATACCGAATATATCGCCACGCAGAGTGTGAAGAACAAGACACTCGTCATCGTTGACCCCATGCTGGCCACGGGAGGCTCGCTGGCCGCCGCCATCGAGAGTCTGCTGCAGGCCGGCAAGCCCCGCCAGATTCATATCTGCTGTATCATCGCTGCCCCCGAGGGCATCGAGGTGGTGAAGCAGGCACTGCCCGACAATGCTACCATCTGGTGCGCCTCTATCGACCAGGGCATGAACGAGCAGAAATACATCGTGCCCGGCTTTGGCGACTGCGGCGACCTCTGCTACGGCGAGAAGCTGCAGCATGTCCGCAAGGTTGCCGAGCGGTAGCAGTGGCGCCGGCCATCCCGCGAAAACTCAAATATAAATTTTGTTTTTCGCTCACTTATTCGTACCTTTGAGCGTCGTACGCTCGAAGGTACTCCCATTCGGAAAAACTCAAATATATATTTGGTTTTTCGCTCACTTATTCGTACCTTTGCACGCGAAAAAGAAACAACCTATTATGATACAGTCAATGACCGGCTACGGCAAGACCGTCGTAGCTTATAAGGAAAAGAAAATCAATGTCGAGGTGAAGTCACTGAACTCGAAGCAGTTAGACCTGACAACACGCATCGCGCCGCTCTACCGCGAGAAGGAGATGGAGATACGGCAGATGATTGCCGCGAGCGTGGTGCGCGGCAAGGTGGAGTTTGCCATCTGGATAGAGAAGGATGCCGCCACAGATGCCGCCCCTCTGAACACCGCGCTGATGGAGAACTATCTGCAGCAGTTGCGGGCCTTTGCCGACAAGCAGCAGCTGGCGGCAAACACCGACTGGATGCAGTTGCTGGTACGCATGCCCGATGTGCTGACCAAGACCGAGTCGGAGGTGTTGGACGACGAGGAGTGGCAGACCGTCAGGCAGGGCGTAGAAGAGGCCTTGCAGCACCTGGTGGACTTCCGTACACAGGAGGGTGCCGCCCTGGAGCGTAAGTTCGGCGAGAAGATAGACAACATCGAGCGGCTGATGGCTGCCATCGAGCCGTTCGAGAAGAGCCGCGTGGAGAAAATCCGTGCCCGTATCATCGACGGACTGAAGCAGATACCTGACGTGGAGTACGACAAGAACCGCCTGGAGCAGGAACTGATATACTACATCGAGAAGCTGGACATCAGCGAAGAGAAACAGCGGCTGACCAACCACCTTAAATACTTCCGCGAGACCATGGCCGACCAGCCCGGACAGGGCAAGAAGCTGGGATTCATCGCACAGGAGATGGGGCGCGAAATCAATACCACCGGGTCGAAGTCGAACCAGGCAGAGATGCAGAACATCGTGGTGATGATGAAGGACGAGTTGGAGCAGATTAAGGAGCAGGTGCTCAATGCACTGTAGTTTATAGTTTACAGTTTATAGTTCACAGTTCATAGTTATGAAGGGTAAACTTATCATATTCTCAGCTCCGAGCGGCAGTGGGAAGAGCACCATCGTCAACTGGCTGATGCAGGAGCATCCGGAACTGAAACTCTACTTCAGCATCTCCTGCACGTCGCGGGCACCGCGCGGCACGGAGCAGAACGGGGTGGAATACTTCTTCCTGACCCCGGAGGAGTTTCGTGAGAAGATAAGCCGGGACGAGTTCCTGGAGTATGAAGAGGTCTATGAGAACCGCTTCTACGGAACACTGAAGCAACAGGTGGAGCGGCAGCGCGAAGCCGGGCAGAACGTGGTGTTCGACGTGGATGTGAAGGGCGGCGTGAACATCAAGAAATACTATGGCGACGAGGCATTGAGTCTCTTCATACAGCCGCCGTCGGTCGATGAGCTGCGCCGCCGTCTGGTAGGCCGTGCCACCGATACGCCGGAGGCCATCGAGCAGCGCTTGGCCAAGGCGGAATATGAGCTGACGTTCGCCACGCAGTTCGACCATGTCATCGTCAACGACGACCTGGAGCAGGCCAAGCAGGAGACCCTGAAGATAGTCAAAGACTTTCTGCAATGATCAAGACGGGCATCTTCGGCGGGTCGTTCAACCCCATCCATGTAGGACATATCGCATTGGCCAAGGCCGTGCTTTCTCAGTGTGCGCTGGATGAAGTGTGGCTGATGGTGTCGCCGCAGAACCCGCTGAAACGAGACCAACAGCTGCTCGACGACGACAAGCGGCTGCTGCTGGCACAGCGGGCCCTTGAAGGCGAGTCGCACGTCAAGGTCAGCGACTACGAGTTCCACTTGCCCCGTCCGTCCTATACCTGGAATACCCTGCAACAGCTTAGCCGCGACTATCCCGACCGCGAATTTGTACTCGTGATAGGCGGCGACAACTGGGTACACTTTCAGCGCTGGCGGCAGTGGCAGAATATCTTGTGGCACCATCGCGTGGTGGTTTATCCGCGTGGCCCGTACCCCGGCACCATCGAGGTGCCGCTGCTGCCCGTGTCGAGTACGGAGATACGGCGGCGCGTCCGACAGCAGCAACCCGTCACAGGCCTTGTTCCCCCGGCCATTGAACAGCAGGTAATCACCTATTATAATGCCCCTGAACAAAATTCATAAAACCTGTTGGTTATGCCCCTGAACAAAATTCATAAAACCTGTTGGTTATGCCTATGAACAAAGCTTATAATACTGGCGAAACAGAAGCCGAACTGCGGCAGACGTACAATCCCGACGGCTCGCCGCTACGCATGGCGCAACTGCGCCTGCTCGACATGGTGGTCTATCTCTTCGAGGCTGCCCGCCAGGCCGGTGTGGCGTGCCGGTTGGATGGTGGCAACGTGTTGGGAGCTGTGCGCCACGGCGGCTTCATTCCCTGGGATGACGATGTGGATGTCGTGGTTAGCCGCGAGGACTTCAAGAAGCTGTGCAGCTATCTGCAGACCCACCCCCATCCGCAGTATGTCTTGCAGACGCATGAGACCGACAAAGACAGCTTCGTGCCTTGGGGACGCCTGCGCGACCTTAAGAGCGAATATGCCAATCCCTATCCGCCCGAAAGCCGTGAGGGCAAAACCTTCGCAGCGCAAAAATATAAGGGGCTGCAGATTGACATCTTTCCTTATGAAGGCTATATGATTCCCTCGCTGCAGCGGCTGGCGGCCAAGATGGCCTGTGTGGTACATTTCGACTTGTCCACGTCATGTCCGCTGCTGGCACGCATCACGTATGCCCTGCTTCACCATGCTGTCTATCCCTGCTTCCGTCTGGCCGGGCGGCTCTTCGGTGATCCTGACCTGTATATGCACTCCTACGGCACCTGGTGGTACTTCCGTTTTCCCAAAGACGTGCTACTGCCCCATCGTGAACTGACCTTTGAGGGTGTCCGGCTGATGGGGCCTGCCGATACTGACCGCTTCCTGCGCATCGTCTATAAAGACTACATGAGCCTGCCGCCAAAGGACAAACGGGCTGTTCATGGCAGCGAGATTATCATCCACCGTTAGTCGCCCGAAGTCTGTGTCTGCAGGGTGTGGGCCAGTCCTTCGTCCATCGTGAACAACGGCGACCATCCCAACTGCTCTATCTTGTCAGTCGAGAACACAGCCTTGCTGATAGGCGTCGT
Organism: uncultured Prevotella sp.; assembly: GCA_947165435.1. GTDB lineage: Bacteria > Bacteroidota > Bacteroidia > Bacteroidales > Bacteroidaceae > Prevotella. Next base: position 69,233 of record CAMVAI010000004.1, on the reverse strand, counting down.
ATTGCCTGACGGAGAGAGGTTCATCACCACCTTACGCCGGCCTAATGCGGCAATGCGCTCTGCCAGCTCGCGGATGGTGATGTTCGATGCACCGTTTGCCACATTGTAAGCCTCGCCGCTCTTTCCCTTGCCCAGCAGCAGGAGAATGGCAGCGGCACAGTCGGCAACATAAATCCACGAGCGGTACTGCCTGCCGGTGCTCTTCATGACGATGTCCTCGCCGTGCAAGACATTACGGATAAACTGGGCATACACGCGGTTGTCACTCTCTGTAAAGTAAGGTCCGTAGGTATGGCACGGGCGGGCTATCACGATCTCCATGCCGTATTCCTGGCAGTAGGCGGCACACAGCGTTTCTGCGGCACGCTTCGACGACGGGTAGCAAGAGCGTGGCGACAGCACGTCGATGTATCCGCTGCTCTGCTCCGTAAACGGTGTTCCGTCGCCCTCGCCATACACCTCGCCAGAGGATACATACACCATGCGCCGCAGCCCGTGCTCGCGGCCATAGTCCAGCAGATGGCAGAGCCCCGTCAGGTTGGCCTTCATCACCTCTACCGGTTGCTGCTGGAAGAAGTTCGGACTGGCATTGCTCGCTGCGTGTATCATCCACTGAAAACGGATGTCCACGGACAGCGGCTCGCAGATGTCGTGCTCGATGAAGTGGAAGCGCTCATCCTCCCAGTAGCTGCTGAAACGCTGCCGGGCACGCTGACTGTTGCGCCCCAGGGCATACACCTCGCAGGTGCCGTGCAGCATCAGCAAGTCCGTCAGGCAACCGCCTATCAGCCCCGTAGCACCAGTGACGAGCACGGCACCCTCTTGGGGCAGTGGCACGGTTGTCGCCACACGGCTGAGGTCCTCCGCGTAGGGTGTCATTTCAGCCATGCTTCGCTGGTCGGGTGTCATTTCAGCCATGATTCTGCTTGTATGTTCATGAGTGCCTTGAGTATTTCCAGGTCCTCGACGGTGGTTACCTTGATGTTTTTCTCCGAGCCCGGCACGATGTGCATCTCCCTGCCGCCCAGCTCGGCCATCAGTGTACAGGAGGCCACCGAGTTGAGAATGCCCTTTTGTGCGGCCTCTTCGTGGGCTGCAATGATATTCTTCAGGCGGAAGGTCTGCGGGGTCTGTGTGCGGATAAGCTTGTCGCGGGGAATGCTGGTGGTCGATGCAAAGCCGTCGTCGCTCTCCAGGATAGCCTCGCGGCACTGTATGCCGGTGATGGCATAGCCGTACTGCTGGCAGATGGCGATGTTCGACGAGATGATGTCCTGCGACAGCAGCGGGCGCACGGCATCGTGTATCAGCACCAGGTCGTCGTCTCCACAGCCGGCCTCCTTCAGTCCGTAGATGCCGTTGTGTATCGACTCCTGGCCGTTCTTCCCTCCGGGGAATATCCACTTCAGCTTGTCTATCATAAACTGGTTGGCATACGACCGTACCACTGTCTCCCATCCCGCCAGGCACACCACTGCTATACCGTGTATGTCGGCATGCTGCTGGAAGGCCCGCATGGTATGTATGATGATGGGACAGTTATCGACGTGCATAAACTGCTTGGGAATGTCCTGTCCCATGCGGTTGCCGGAACCGCCGGCAATAATCAGTGCGTAGTTCATGTCATTTTTTTCCTTGAATTTTATTTTTTATTTTTTTCTTTTCACCAGAAACGTGATGCATTCGTCGAAGATTTTCACTTTCGCCACCTTCATCGTGCCGGCGTACAAGGCTCCCATGATGACTGCACGCAAAAGGATACTGAGCCAAAGCTCTTCGACATTCCGGGTAGCCCACCATGCCACCCCTGCACACGTCAGGGCTATCAGCATGAAGGGCACCACGTCTTTCAGCATGTCCAGCATCTTCAGACCTGTCAGCCGTTGGGCCAGCACCTGCCATACCACCGTCCATAGTACCAGCATCAGCGCGAAGGCCGTCACCATTGCCTTGAGTCCTATCTGACTGAAGGCCAATACGATGACTATCTGTGTGGCAATCTGTGCCACCGAGCACCACATATAAGTGTCAGAACGCCCGTCGCTGATAAAGAGGTTCTGATAGAGTGTATGGATGGGCAGGAAAGCTCCGCTGAAGCACAGTATCTGCAACAGCGACACGCTGTCTGCCCAGTGCCGGCCCAGCAGCAGCACGATGAAGTCGGCAATGAGTCCCAGTCCGAACATGGCGGGCATGGAGAGCATGGCCGTAAAGCGCAGCATCTTGCGGAAGGCCCGTTGCTGTCGGCCTTCCTCGTCGCTGATGCTGGCCAGCACGGGTTGGGCCACCTGTTGTATGGTGCCCGAAATGAGCGAATAGCCCATCTGGTTCCACTTGGCAGCCTGCGTATAGTTGCCTACCGCCCCAGCCGTAAACAGCCGTCCGAAGACAAACGACAGCAGGTTGTTGTTCGCCTGGTTGATGAGGTTTGTCACCAACAGCTTGCTGCTAAATCCGAACATCCGGCGGATGGGCCTGAAGTCCAGCTGCACGGTGGGATGCCAGCGCACGAAATAGAGCCGCCCCGCATTGACGATACAGATAAAGGCAAACTGCTGCCACGCCAGGCTCCAGTAGGAGTAGCCGTTCAGTGCCAGCGTGATGCCGATAGTGCCGCTGCCTGTCAGGGCCACAAAGCTCGTGATGGTTCTTTCGCGGTTCATCATGTTGCGGAACATATAGGCGGCATGGGTCGTCCCGATGCCTGCCATCAACATGGAGGCAAACACCAGTCGCGACAGGGTTGTCAGCTCCGGCTGATGGAAGAAGCGGGCTATCAGCGGGGCACAGAGGAAGAGCAAGGCATAGAGCACGACCGACACCAGTGTGCTGAACCAGAACACGGCATTGTAGTCGCGGTGGGTGGCCTCCTTCAGGTTGGTCAGTGCTGCCGTGAAGCCACTTTCCTGCAGCGAACCGGCTACGGCGGTAAAGACCGCCAGCATGCCCACCATACCGTATTCCGACGGCGACAGCAGCCTGCCCAGCACAATGCCGATGAGCACGCTCAGCAGTTGGGTGGTCAGGCTGTTCACCGCCCCCCACACCAGCCCTTTGGCAGTACGCTCTTTCAGTCCGTCACCCATTACTCTTTGCGACACGTTCCTTGATGTCTGCCAGCTTGTCGGCATACTGCTGATAGAGCAGCTTGCCGTTGCGCTCCATCTGCTGGTTGGTGAATGCCGAGTTCCACAGGCGCATGCCACCGGCACTCAGCGAGAAGAAGCCGGCATCATACCATCCCACCTGCAGTCCGCAGAGCCATGAGCGCAGGCACAGCTCGTCGTCGTCGTACTGGAACGGGGCCAGCCGGAAGTCGATCCTGTGCAGGTGCTGCTCGTAGAGGTCTTTGCGTATCCACATCGGCGCGCGGTTGACGGCATCGACAAAGCGGAACGCTGCCCCGCCCATGTCCTGACGCTTGCCGCAGCCCGACTGTGTGGCAGCATCGAAGCTGACCGTCAGGCCCCATTTGCCGCCAAGTATCACCATCTGCGGGTGCTGCCCGAACAGTTCGATGGCCTTGTCTATCCACCCCGCGTCCTTGAAGTCGTCATCGTCCTGCAGCAGGGCGATATACCTGCCGTTGGCCATTCGGATAGCCCGGTCGTAGGTGCGGTTCTCATACAGGTCGTTGGCTCGTAGCAGAAACTCGTTGGCGCCGGTCAATGCCTTGGCCAGCCTCGCAGTATGCTCCGGCGACGAGCCGTCGTCGATGACGATAATCTCCAGCGCCTTGCCCCAACTGCGTAGCTTGGGCAGGATGTGGCATACCTGCACACTCTTGTTGTGCGACTGGATGACGACGGTCACCTCCGGCGTGTCATCGTAGCCCTTGGCCAGCCATGCCTCGTAGCTCTTCTGCGGCTTGTGCTTGCTCCTTTTCAGGATGGCCGTCTTAATCTTCTCGTATAATAGTCTCATTTCAAATAACTTGGAAACGTAATACTTCTGTAGCGTGCGCCATATTCGCTGACCAGCGTCTCGTAGTCGGCCAGCTGCTTGTAACTGAGTTTCAACTGGCGCCAGGGCAGCTTTTTCTTTTTCTGCAGGAAGTCGCCATACAGCTCGAACTCCGAGAATCCCGAGGTCTCGCGGTGGTCGTAGCTGTCGATGATGGCCTCCGTCCATGACTTGCCGTTATAGGCTTCTATGTGCTGGCGAAGTCTGGCGAGCTCTTCCTTTGCGAAGAGCATCTTATGGGCCACATAGCTCAGCAGCGACCAGTAACGGTGGCCCGTGAGCCTACGGATGTTGTCGTAGTAGGCACCGTGATACTCGTCGCTCATATATACAATGGTATTGTCCTGCTCGTCAAGGAATGCGTGGGGACTTATCAGTATATGGTCGGCATCGACGGTGAGATAGTGGCTGCACGTGCCGATGTTGCCCGACAGCTTCACCAGTTGCTGAAACAGCCACCCGCTGCGGTCCACCGTGCTGCCGTCCTTGCGTGTGGCGATGAGGCCGATCTCGCGTGGGCCGAATCCCAATATGGTACGCTCATCGACAAAGGTCAGCTGTTCGTTGCGGCAGAAGTCGGTGATGGCTTTTTCTTCCGGGGCTATGATGTAGATGTCGCGGATGGGGTGGCTCACCTGATGCCGCACACCCTCAAGGCACAGGGGCAGGATGTCGAGGTCTTTCCCGATGATGGGAATGGCCACATCGATGGGCACCGCCGACGGCTCCACCGTCTCGTGCTGCCATCGCTCCCACTGGCGGCACAGCACTGTCCGCCCCCATTGCAGGCACGCATCGCTCTTCTTCATACCAATTTTTGTGCAAAATTACGAATAAATCCTTAAATTCAGAATAAAAACTAAAATATTTTGTACCTTTGTAGCCGAAATAGCAAACTCTCTATCTATGGAAACAACTATTCAGCGCGCCAAGAAGCCACGCTTGGAGTGGCTCGACGCCCTTCGCGGATTCACCATGATACTGGTGGTGGCCAACCATGTGCTGGGCCTGACTTTCGGCATGGCCCCCAAAGTTTCTTCCTCCATGCAGTTCCTGGTCATCTTCCGCATGCCGTTGTTCTTCTTTGTCAGCGGATTCCTGGCTTACAAGGCCGGGCTGCACTGGAATCTGTCCACGCTGGGCAAATTCCTGGGCAAGAAGCTGCGTGTGCAAACCATTCCCACCATTGTCTTCTTTCTTCTGGGCGCCGTCATCGTCGGCACCGAGGACTTCGCTTCGCAAGTCATGACCTGGCTCTCCAGACCGCTGAAGGGCGGCTATTGGTTCACCATCGTGCTGCTCTACATGTTCATCCTCTATTATCTCTTCTGCTTCCTGGAGGAACGCTTGAAGCGGTGGATGCCCTCCATGCCGTCGTGGCTGCCCATTACCATTCTCTTCGTCATCTCCATGGGATTCTACGAGACGTGCTATCAGCCGCAGTATTTTTCGTGGGCTTTCGGCTGGCGCAAGGCTCCCAACGAATTTATGAACTATAGCAGCCTGAACCAGCTGTTCCTCTACTTCCCCTTCTTCCTCTACGGCAACATCGTGCGCCGCTACTGGAACCAGGCCCAGCGCATCATGGACTCCCGGTGGTTCTATCCCGTCATCGTCGTGCTGGTCATCTTTGCCGCCTTCGACTTCCTCTACTGGCACACGATGCGCATGACGCTGACCATCATACCGCTCACCCTGGCACGCTTCATACTGCTTACCATCGTGTTCATGTATTTCCGCTACTATCATCCCTACTTCACGCAGCGCACGGCGGTGGGAAAGAGCCTGCAGTACATCGGGCGGCGCACGCTCGACATCTATCTCATCCACTATCTCTTCCTGCCCAACCTGCCCACCGTAGGGTCGTTCTTCAGCACCTATCGGCATAACTTCGTGCTCGACACCACCATATCCGTAGTCCTCGCGCTGCTGGTCATCGGCTTCAGCTGCATCACGTCGAACATCCTGCGCATCAGCCCGTTCTTCAAGAAATACCTCTTCGGGCGCGGCTGACCAGCGCCAGTGAGCCGTTATGATTCTCTTCGTCGTTATCGCCTATTTCCTCGTTTTGCTCGCCGTCAGCCGCTGGACGGGTCGGCGTGCCACGAACCGTACGTTCTATCGCGCCGACCGCCGCTCGCCGTGGTATATGGTGGCCTTCGGCATGGTGGGGGCCTCGATTTCGGGCATCACGTTCGTGTCGGTGCCGGGCATGGTCATGGTGTCGCAGATGAGCTATCTGCAGACGTGTATGGGCTTCTTCTTAGGCTATCTGGTGATAGCCTTCGTGCTGCTTCCGCTCTATTACCGGCTCGACCTGACGTCCATCTATGCCTACTTGGGCCGTCGGCTGGGCGAGCGGTCGCATACCACGGGTTCGGCCTTCTTCCTGCTGTCGAAGATGACGGGCGCCTCGGTGCGCTTCTATGTGGTGTGCATCATCCTGCAGCGCTTTGTGTTCGACGCGATGGGTATTCCCTTTGCCCTGACGGTGGTCGGCATGGTGGCCCTGATATGGCTATACACCCGGCAGGGCGGCATCAAGACCCTGGTGTGGACCGACTCGCTGCAGACGTTGTGCCTCTTCACGGCCCTGCTGCTCATTATATATAAGGTGGTGACCGACATGGGCATGACCCTGGGTACGGCTGCCGAGGCGGTGGCGGCGAGCGAGCTGTCGCGGGTGTTCGTGACCGACGACTGGGTGTCGAAGCAGTATTTCTGGAAGCAGCTGCTGAGCGGCATGTTCATTGCCATCGTCATGACCGGCCTGGACCAGGATATGATGCAGAAGAACCTGACCTGCCGCGACCTGCGCTCGGCACAGAAAGACATGTGTACCTACGGCATCGCCTTCGTGCCGGCCAACATGCTGTTCCTCTCGCTGGGCATACTGCTCACGATATGGTACCGGCAGAACGGCATGCCGGTGCCGGCGGCAGGCGACGAGCTGTTGCCCGGCTATATCGCTGCGGCTTCGGCGGGCATGGCCACCTCGCTGGTAGAGGTGCTCTTCGTGCTGGGCATCATGGCGGCATCGTTCTCCAGTGCCGACTCGGCGCTGACGTCGCTGACCACCATCTATTGCGTGGACATCCGCCGACAGCCGGACGACGAGCGGCTCCGCAAGCACGTGCATGTCGCGATGTGTGCCGTCTTTGTGGTGTTCATTCTGTTGTTCAAGGCGGTGAACAGCACCAGTCTGATTGATGCCGTCTATGTGATCGTCAGCTACACCTACGGCCCGCTGTTAGGGCTGTTCGCCTTCGGACTGCTGACCAAGCGGGCCACCGACGACCGCCTGGTGCCCTATATCGCGGTGGCTTCGCCGTTGCTCTGCTATGCCATCGACTATGGGGTGGGGCAGCTGACGGGCTATCGCTTCGGCTACGAGCTGCTGATGCTCAACGGCCTGCTGACGTTCGCGGGACTGCTGATGTTCCAAATGAGAAATGAGAAATGAGAAATGAAAGAAATTCAAATGAAGAAATGAAGGAATGCTCTCCACGGCAACAAGGGCATAGCATCATTTGATCATTTCTTCATTTGCATTTCTCATTTCTTTCATTTCTCATTCCTCATTCCTCATTTCTTTCGTTCCTTTCATTTCTCATTTGAAAAAAGTATTCCTTGGGTTGCATGCCCATTTCCTTCTTGAATGTCGTGGCGAAATACTTCGGGTCTTTGAATCCCACGCGGTAGGCGATGTCGCTCACGCGTAGGTCGGGATTCTCCTTGGCCAGGCGGCAGGCCGCCTTGATGCGCTGGTTGCGGATGAAGGCCGTGACATTCATGCCCGTCAGCTCGCGTAGCTTGTTATACAGCGTGCTGGCACTGGCCCCCATGTCGGCGGCAAAGGTGTCACGGTCGTACTCCGAGTCGGTGATATGCTCGTTGATGCAGTTGATGGCACGCTGCAAGAACTGCTGGTCCAGACTGGTGAACTTGCTGGCGGCGATGTCCTCCAAGGTCTCCTCCTGCTCCGGCTTGCTGTCGCGGAGAATGCGCTGTCGGTTGGCTATGATGTTGTCGATGCGCAGCTGCAGCTCGCCCAGACGGAAGGGCTTGGCAATATAGTCGTCGGCACCCGTCTCCAGGGCTTCCCGCTGGTCTTCCGCCTGCGTCTTTGCCGTCAGCAGGATAATCGGCAGGTGGCTGTACTCCGGGTCTTGCTTGATGCGGGTGGTCAGCTCGTAGCCGTTCATCACGGGCATCATCACGTCAGACACGATCAGGTCCAACCGGCTGTTGGCGTGTACCACGTTCAGCGCCTCCTGACCGTTGGTGGCGGTCTTGATGTGGTATTTGTGCTGCATCAGCTGCTTCATCAGCATCAGCAGGTCGTTGTTGTCCTCGACGATGAGCACCGTGTAGGCATCTGCCCCTACTTGGGGCACCGTGCTGCTTTGGGCCATCTCGCTGAGCGTCTCGGCGTAGGGCACGTCTATCAGACTGCTCTTGGGCATGTTGTCCATGATGAGGTGTTGCTCGTCAATCTGCTCTTCCGTGAAGGCCTCTTTGTTGATGGGCAGCTCTACCACAAAGGTGGTGCCCTGGCCTTCGATGCTGTTGCAGTGGATGTTGCCGCCATGCAGATAGACCAGGTCGCGGGTCAGCGACAGTCCCAGGCCGGTGCCGATGGTCTGGTTGTGGCGGTAGTCGCCGTCGTAGAAGCGGGTGAACAGCCGACTCATCCTCTCTTTCGGTATGCCGTTGCCGTTGTCGCTCACGCGTATGATGATATGGTCGTAGCGTTTGTTCGTGGTGACGTCGAGCATCACCTTGCCGTTGGGTGCCGTATATTTGGCGGCATTCGACAGCAGGTTGAAGATGATCTTGTCCAGTTTGTCGGTGTCTATCCACCCCATCATGCTCTCCGGCTTGCAGGAAATGGAAAACTCGTGGTGCTTGCTGCTCATCAGGGGTTCGATGCAGCGTGCCGTCTCGGTGATGTAGCGCATCACGTCGCCGTAGCTCACCAGCAGCTTCAGCTCGCCGGCTTGCGACTTGCTGGTTTCCAGTATCTGCTGCAGCAGACGTACCGTGCGCTGGATGTTCATCTCCATCAGGTCGTACTCCGGCTTGCCTTCGGGCTGCTCCGTGCGCAGGTGCTCGACGGATGCCGACAGGATGGAGAGCGGCGTGAGTAGCTCGTGGGTGATGTTGGTGAAGATATAGCTCATCTGCAGCTGGTTCCTGATGCGCATGCTGCGCAGGTACAGCCATCGTGCCAAATAGAGAGTGACTATCAGCACGAGGACAAAAAGCAACAGTAACAGTTTCGGGTCTATCATTTGTCCAACGGTTTTTCGGCAGCGAAGATAAGAAAAAACATCCAATTATCGTTATTTTTCTGCTTAAAGAGTGTTAAAAGAGGTGTTTAAGGTTTGAAAATCGTTATTTGAGGTGTAAAATCCGTTAGAATCACGATTTTTAAACCTCTATTAATGTTAAGTGAACTTGCTGCTGCCATTTTTCTGCTATCTTTGCACCAGTAAAGGAAACGAGCGTGTTTCGCATACTTTTATAAGAGATTTTAATGGTTAAGGTTTATGGTTGATTAATTTAGTTTTTTGTGAAAAGTCTCGCTGTGAAGCGAGGCTTTTTAAGTTGGTACGCCCAGGTATTGGTTGCTTTTCCTGACTCCGGCGGATTTTACATTTCGTGCTATACCAATCTCCCGAAACCCCTATATACAGGGCGTTTGTGTTTTTTTTAGGCGGTGACTTGGGTGACGCATCGCCGAAGTTAGCGCGCGCGCGTATATACATAGGTTAACAAAAAAACAACCCGCACATCCCGCACATCTCGCACGTGAAAATGTTTCAACATGGCATGAAGCCATCCTATTGCTGCAACAGTTAGGTGCTGGGTGGAAGTTGCAAAGTGTCAGCTACGTGTGGGATAAAATGGGCAAATCGTCAGTTACGTGCGAGATAAATTGAGCAGACTGTCAGTTTACGTGCGAGATGTGCGGGATGTGCGGGATGTTTCCGAAATAAGCCATATATACACGCGCGCACACGAGACACTATGACGCAGATGATTGTTTAAGAAAGAAATTAGAATAATTAGAATAATTTATTCAACAAATAGATATTTTCTGGAAACGAATGAGAATAGTTGGCTCCACTGCTTGGAATTTTTGTGGAGAGGCCATTCATTTTCGTGGAGAGGCTAGTAATTTTCGTGGAGAGGCTACTAATTTTCGTGGAGAGGCCACTGGTGATCGTGGAGAGGCCACTGGTGATCGTGGAGAGGCTAGTAATTTTTGTGGAGAGGCTACTAATTTTCGTGGAGAGGCCACTGGCTGTTGCCAATGGCCTCTCTGTGAAGAAGGATGGTGTGTTCTTATGCGTTCAGTAAGAAGCGCTCGGCCTCGATGGCTGCCTGACAGCCGGTGCCGGCAGCACTGATGGCCTGACGATAGACGGGGTCGGCACAGTCGCCGGCTACGAACACGCCGGGCAGTTTCGTGCGCGGCGTACCGTCTGTCTTCTTCAGATAGCCCACCTCGTCGGTGTCCAGCCACTCCTTGAAGATGTCGGTGTTGGGCTTGTGGCCGATAGCCAGGAAGAAGCCGTCGATGGCGATATCTACCTTCTCTTCGTCGGCCTCGCCCATGCGCTTCACCAGGTGTGCCCCTTCTACGCCGTTCTCGCCGTAGAGGCCCAGGGTGTTGTGCTCGAAGAGTATCTCGATGTTCTCGCGCTCCATGACGCGCTGTTGCATCACCTTCGAGGCACGCAGGAAGGGCTTGCGCACAATCATATACACCTTCTTGGCCAGTCCGGCCAGATAGAGGGCGTCTTCGCAGGCGGTATCGCCGCCGCCCACCACGGCCACCGTCTTCTTGCGGTAGAAGAAGCCGTCGCAGGTGGCACAGGCCGACACACCCTGTCCGTTGTATTTCCGCTCGTCGTCCAGTCCTAAGTATTTCGCTGAGGCTCCGGTGGCTATGATGACGGTGTCGGCCTCGATTTCCGTGCCGTCGTCGGTCCAGAGCTTGTAGGGGCACGACGAGAAATCGACGCGCTCGATGCTGCCGTCGCGGATGTCGGCACCGAAGCGCTCGGCCTGTTCGCGCAGATCCATCATCATCTGGTTGCCATCGACACCCTGTGGGTAGCCGGGGAAATTCTCCACTTCTGTGGTCTGTGTCAGCTGTCCGCCGGGCTGCAGGCCGCAGTATTCCACCGGCGCGAGGTTCGCCCGGCTGGCATATATGGCAGCAGTATAGCCTGCGGGGCCGCTGCCGATGATTAAGCATTTTACGTGTTCCATGCTGAAAGTTGAAAATTAAAAATTAAAAATTAAGAATTAAAAATTAAAAATTATGATTACTTGATAGACCTAAGGCCATGACCATCGCTCCGTTAGTAATCATAATTTTTAATTCTTAATTTTTAATTTTTTTATTTCGCCAGTTCTTCCTTAATCTGTGCCTCTATGACCTCTATCTTGGTGGTCGGCTCGAAGCGGGCAACGACCTGGCCTTTCTTGTTGACGAGGAACTTGGTGAAGTTCCACTTGATGTCGGGCTTCTGCTTGTAGTCGGGGTCTTCCTTCGACAGCATGTCGTCGAGGATGGCCGTCAGGTTGTGCTCGGGGTCCCAGCCGGCGAAGCCTTTCTGCTCCTTCAGGAACTTGAACAGCGGCTCGGCATCGTCGCCGTTCACCTTCACCTTCTTGAAGCGGGGGAAGTCGGTGCCGAAGTTCAGCTTGCAGAATTCATGTATCGACTCGTCGGTGCCGGGGGCCTGCTGACCAAACTGGTTGCAGGGGAAGTCGAGAATCTCGAAGCCCTGGCTGTGGTAGTCTTTGTAGAGCTTTTCCAGTTCGTCGTACTGGGGGGTGAAACCGCACTTGGTGGCTGTGTTGACAATCAGCAGCACCTCGTTGGCATACTCCTTCAGTGAAACGTCCTTTCCTTTTCTGTCCTTGACAGAGAAATCATAAATTGTCTTCATTGCTTTTGTATTAATATTTTTTTGTCAAATAATGTTCGTTGTCCTTCGTGTATGAATGACGGCAGCGCGGCTGCGTCATTTATACCACGTCCACTCCTTCTCCATCTGCGAGGCGGCGATGTTCTCCACCGTGTTCTCGATGTCGTCGGGCAGATTGCAGAAGAAGTCGATGCCGGTATGGCTCTGCAGTGTCTGTATGGTGACGGCATAATACTTCAGGTTGGACGACGGGTGGTTGTCCTGGTCTATCCAGAAGCCGGTGGCCTTGAAGTCGTTGCCTTTCTTGGCCAGCACGGCCATGAAGAAATACTTGGGGATGGGTATCTTGTTGGCACCGCTGCCTAAGTATGCCTTGATGTATTCCGCCCGGTCGATGGTGCCGCCCTTGCAGACGTACAGCGTGTCGTAGCCGGCAGCCCAGAGGCGCAGCTGCTGCTCCATGTCGGCCCAGATGCCGGCATTGAAGTTGTTGTTCTGCGGCTGCATGTTGGTCAGGAAGAACGTCTGGTAGTTGGCTTCGGTGTGCTTCTGCCTGTCGGCAGAGGGGACGATATGGCCGTGGTCGTAGCCGGAGCTCTTGTAGGGATCGACGGTAAACTGGTATTCGGCGGCCAGCTCCGGGTCGTTGGGATACTGGCTGGTGGGTGTCAGCGTCTCGTTGTTGTCCGGGCGGTATCTGGTCACGTCGCCGCTGCCGGTGTTATAGGTGTTGGCGAAGAGCTTGTAGCAGCTCCACCGCTGGGCATGGATGTCGGTGTCCCACTCCACGGCGTAGTTCAGCCCGCTATAGGTGCTGTTGAGCTGGGCCTTGTGGATGAGCACCTTGCTGTTGCCGCCCTTGACGGCGGGAAATTCCAGATTGCTCTTGGCTTCGGCGGGGGCCTCGTCCTGACGAGGGTCGGGGGCCACCGGCGTCGGTGTGCTTTGCTGGCCCATGTAGTAGCGGTTCTCGTCGTCGGAGCATGCTGTCAGCCAGCAGGTGGCTGCCACGAGGAAAAGGGGGAGGAAATGTAGTTTCTTCATAGTTTTTTGTTTTTGGTTATGTCTTCTTGGTTGAAAAAGGGTGCGGCCAAGGCATATGCAACTACCCTGAACGCACCCTTCAATGTCTTTTCTCAGCTGGAAATATTGTTATTTCTTCGCAGCCTTACCATAGCGGCTCATGAACTTATCGACGCGACCGGCGGTGTCGACGAGCTTGCTCTTACCAGTGTAGAACGGGTGAGAAGAGCTCGAAATTTCAATCTTTACCACAGGGTAAGTTTCGCCCTCGAATTCCACGGTGTCGTTGGTCTTTGCGGTAGAACGCGAGAGGAACATATCGCCGTTGGACATGTCCTTGAACACGACGGGGCGATAGTTTTCCGGATGAATACCTTTTTTCATTGTTGTCTGTTAATTATTATTGTTTCTAAAAAAGTTTTCGCTTTGAGGGTGCAAAGGTACGACTTTTTCCTGAACTTACCAAATCTTTGCTGCGATTTTTTGTGGCGTTTATTTACCATTGATAGTTACCACGTAGTTTTTCTTACTGGCAAACTCGGGAGTGTTGCCGTTGTAGTTGATGACTTTGCCGCATACCAACACTTCGTCGCCGACATTCACCTGTGTGTCGCCATCCTTCCACTTCTGGTCCATGGCGTGATAGTAAGTGCTGTAGGCTATGAATTCCTTGTTACCCGTGTTGCCGTCGTCAGAGATGTTGAAGGTGGCTGTTCCGTACTGTGCAGAGAACGTGAATTTGATACTGCAAATCTTGCCCTTTACATAGTAGTCTTCGCTGGAAATCTTTCCACTCTCCATAGCAGCCACGATGTCGTAAGCCTTCGATGCTGTCAGGGGCTTTTCTTTCGTGCCGGTACCGCTTGCAGGCTCGTCGCCGCCGCCACTGGCTGTCTTTCCGTTCAGTGAGTAGATGCAGGCTTTCTTGCTGGCAGTCTCCAGTGTGCCGCCATAGTTGGTGATTTGTCCATAGACTATCACGTCGTCGCCTACGGCAATCTGTGTGTCTCCTTCTGCCCATGAGGCATTGTTGTAGAATAGCACGCTATAGCATGTGAACTGCGTGCTGCTGGTTGTTCCGTCGTCTGAGATGTTGAAGGTTGCCGTGCCGTACTGTGCGCTGAAGGTGAACTTGATAGAAGAAATCTTGCCCTTGATGTAATAGCTGGCAGTGCTGACTTCCTTGTCGGCAAGTTTGCTTGCGGCAGCAGCAGCGGCAGCGACATTGAACGGGCTGTCTAATGTGCCGTTGCCCGACGCAGCTCCGGGAGTGGGCGTGTCGCCGCCAGTACCGTCTTCGATGCTGACGAAGTAGGCGTTGGTGACTTGCACCTGACCGTTGTACGAGCCACGGTTACCGATGATGGTGATCTTCTTGCCGTTGGCGATGCCCTTGGCGGCCTGCAGCTCCTGGAAGTGCTTCTTCTCGCCGCCCTTCTCAGACACCAAGCCGTAGAGATAGACCGAGCCGGTGGCATCCTCGATGTCGAAGTTGCCATACTGGTCGCCATCCTTCAGGTTCTTGACGGTACCCGTCAGCTGATACCAGGTGGTAGTGCTCTCGGGGGCTGCTATGAAGTCGGCCACGCTGACGGTCTTGGTCTCTTCGGCGGGCTTCGTGTCGCCGCCGCCCACGCCGTTGATGGACACCACGTAGGCATTGCCCTGCGAGGTCTCGGGGGTGTTGCCCTTGTAGAGCACCACCTTGCCGCATACCACCACCTTGTCGCCGGCCTTGATGTTGGTGGCCTTGTCATCGGAGTATTTCACGTTGCCGAGATACAGTCCGCGATAGAAGGTGAATACCGTCTTGCTGTTCTCCGTGTCGCCGATGGTGAAGGTGGCGTTGCCGTACTGCGTGCCGAAGGCTTCGGTGACCTCGACCACGTAGCCTGTGATATAGACATCGCTGGGCGAGGTGACGTCGGCTCCCAGTCCGTTGACGAATTGTAGCACACCAGATACGTTATACGGGTTGGCAGCCGTACCGTTGCCGGAGGGTTCGACAACCACGTCGGTGTTGATGTTCGGGTTGATAGGCTGTCCGTAGGGGGCCGGAACATCCTCGCAACTGATGCATGTGAAGGCCGTGAAGACCATCGCCATCAAATAATAAATCTTTCTCATATCGTTTTTCTTTTTTTATTGTTCGTTAATAGGGTTATTGGGCGTAGGTGATGTCGATGCTCTTGACGCGCAGCTGCGTGCCGCCGCTGGTGCCGGTGTGCTCGTTGACGATGTACAGCGTGCTGCCGCTGGCCGAGCCGTACAGCGTGGCATTGCCGGTGTGGGTGGCCGACGCGCAGGTGAGCACCACCTTGGCGATGGCCTTGTTGCTGCCGGTGATGGCCAGGCTGTTCTTGGCATAGAGGCGCACGGCAGTGCCGGAGTTGTAGTATTTCGGCGCGTTGTTGCCGTCGTTCTGGCTGAACGTGAGCGTGGTGCCGTCGGCAAGGGTGAGAGTGGTAACGCTTTCTTCGTTGCTCCAGCCCTGTGTGCTCAGGTCAACGGTCACGGTGTTGGCCGATGCTGTCACGTCGTTGTTGACTAATGTCAGCACGGCACCGTCCTTGCTGACGGTGACGTTGCCGTCGCCACCGGGCACTTCGGGTTCGTCGGGCTTGACGCTCGGGTCGGTGCCGTCAGTCTTCTTGCCGTTGACGCTGACGATGATGGCCTTGCCCTGGCCCTCGGTCTCGGGCTTGTTGCCGCTATAGTTGTAGATGGCTCCATAGACCACCACCTCGTCGCCTTGGCTTACCTTGAAGCCGGCGGGCAGCTTCTTGCCGTCAGAACCGGCCATCTGGTAGGCCGTGAAGGTCTTGCCGCCCTCCTTGCTGGCTGTCATGTCGAAGGTAATGTTGCCGTACTGCGCGCTGGCCTCGGCATCTTTGGCCACGTAGCCCTTGACATAGTATTTCTGCGTCGAGGCTGTGCTGCCTATCTCCTTGCATTTCTCGATGGCTGCCGTCACGTTGAAGGGGTTGGCGGCGGTGCCGTCGCCTTCAGCGGCTACGGGGGTGTACTTGATTTCCACGTCCAGCACCTCGTTGCCGGTGTAGGGCTGGATGTCGCTGACGGTGCGTGCGTAAATCTGCCAGTCGTTGCCGAAGCGTGAGGCAATACCGGTGATGTTGAATCTGCCCGTGGGCACGGTCATGTTGGCGAACTTGGCGTAGGAGCTGGTGCGGATATACACCGTGGAGCTCTGGTTGGCTATCTCGCGGTTGGTCTCGCTGGCTCCTTCCGGCGCAAAGACCATCTTACCGTCGGCATCGGCCACGGTGACACCCACCAGGGTGATGACGCGACCGAAGTCCTTGTCGATGTCGAAGGCTCCGATGTCGTTGGTCACTACCGGCTTGGCAGACAGGCCGGGCACGGCGGGAATCAGCTTGTAGTGCTCCTGCCAGGTGTAGCGGCTCATGCGCCCCATCTTGGTGGTGCCCTCGTCGTCGTAGGTGACGCCGATTTCGGGTTGCTGGCCGTAGCCGCCGACGTACAGGCCTTCCAGCTCGATGAGCATGCACTGGCCCACAGCGGCTTCGGCGTAGATGCCGCCCTTGTTGATGGCGATGTAGATGCCGCCGGTGGCATCGGCCACGTAGAGCTTCTTATAGATGTTGCTACCCTCGTCGTTGCCGGTGACGATGACCTTGATCTGGGTGGCTTTGGTCACTTGCTTGTAGCTGCCGTCGCTGATGGCACTCTTGAACTGTGCCTTCAGGTCGGCAACGGTCACGACATTGGTCTCCTGCAGATACTGGTTGCCGTAGTGGTTGCTGTTGTCTGTGGCAGGGGGCTCGTCCCATGAGTGGCACGAAACGGTGAGCAGGGCAGCGAGTGCTAATAGTATGATATTTCTTGTCTTCATAATGCTTCCGTGTTTATTAGAATCTGTAGCCGATGTTCAGCATGCCGTTGATACCGTAGGCATAGTATTTCTTCGGGTTGCGGTCGAAACGGTAGAGGCGGCTGGTGTTCACACCACCGTCGTTGGAGTTGATGGAGTAGCTGCTGCGACCCTGCTCGTAGCCGCCGGTGCAGAGCTTGGTGTTGTTCAGCAGGTTGGTAATCATCAGGTTGATGCTCAGCTGACCGGTCTTCAGGCGGATGGTCTTGCCGATGTTCAGGTCAACCATGAAGCCGCCCTTGCCCTTGGCCTGGTCGAGGGCGCTCTCGATGACGTATTCGTTGGCATCGATGGTTCGCTCGGCCAGGATGCCACGGCTGATGGCTGCCTTGTCGCGGTTGCGGATGGTGCTCTCGTAGCGGTAGCTAGGGGCATAGCTGAGGTAGATGCGGTCGTAGTAGTTGCCGTTCAGGTCGATGAACCAGCCGCCGGCATGATAGCTCAGGGTGATACCGGCCACGGTGAGCGGCGTGCCTGCCTCGCGCATGTTCTTATTTAATACGGTCTCTTCGTAGTATTCGCCCTTCGTCGAACTCATATAGCGCACGGTGGCGTTGTTGGTGTTCTTGGCTTCGCTCAAGGCTCCGAGGAGCTTGATGTTGAACGACGACGTGACGCTGATGTTCACGCCCAGCTCGGCGCCGTAGTAGGCTTTCTTGCCGCCCGTCATCGACACGTAGGAGAAGGAGTTGATGTCGTCGTCGAAGAAGTTCTGCCACTCCGTGACGTCGCTCACATGACTGTAGTAGGCGTTCAGGTTGGCCTTCATCCAGGTGTTGGCATACTGGTAGCCCAGCTCGGCACTGAAAATCTTCTCGTTCTTCAGGTTGGCCACAAACTCGTTGGTCATCTCCGGCGATACGAAGGCTGTCTGTGCCTGCGGGGCCTTGGTCTCGAAGCCCAAACCGCCCTGGATGGTGTTGCCGCCGCCAAGGTTGTAGGTGATGCCGGCCTTGCCGCCACCGTCTAAGAAGCGGGCCGTACCGCTCTTGCCGTAGGAGCTGAAGCCCAGGCTCTCGGCGATGCCGTTGCGCATCTTGCCGTCGCGCTGCATGCTGGTGCCGGCGATGCGGCCTGCCACGAAGGCGGCCAGCGAGCCCTTGTTGTATTTCAGGGCAGCCCAAGCCTGTGCCTTGTTCACCAGGATGTTATAGTTGTAGTTGAACTTGTCGCCCTCCTTGACCTCGGCGTTCGGATTGTTCAGGTCGTACTGTATGCGGGGGTCGGTGGGCGAGTAGTTGCCCAGAGCGTAGGTGTTGATGTCGTGATAGGTGCTGGCTCCCAGCAGGTCGTCCATCGTCTTGTAGTGCATGCCTTTGTTGGTGGCCAGCGAGAAGCCGACGTTCAGGGCGGTCGTCTTGCTCAGCTCGGTCTTCAGCGTCGAGGCCAGCGTGAGGTTCAACGTGTTGATGTGCTTGGCTTCCACATAGTAGGCGGCATCGCGACCCAGGGTGTTGCCCATGCGGTTGGTGTAGTACAGGTTGTCCCAGTCTATCTGCCGTGCCTCCTCGCTGCCCATCCAGTAGGTGCGGGCCTTGTAGAAGTCGAGGTAGCCGTCCTCGGTGTTGGCACCGTCGGCATACCATACGTCGTAGTAGCTCGACGGCATGCGCTTCCAGTAGTCGGGCGTGGGGTTCTCGCCGCCGTTGTAGTTCAGGCGCGTACCTTTATATATAGAGTAGCGGCCGGTCAGGGCGGTGGTCAGCTTCGTGCGCTCGCTGATGCGCCAGTCCCAGTTGACCAGTACGGTGGGGGTGAAGTCGGTGACGACGCGCGAGTTGCGCACCTTGCCGTCCTGATAGCCCCAGTAGGGGTTGTAGAAGTTGCTGTTGGCCAGCCAGTAGGCTTCGTCGGTGCTGGCTCCCTGCGAGGCGCGCTCCGTGGGATTGCCCCAGGTGACGACGGCCAGCGAGTGCTTGTCGCCAAGCTTCTTCTCGGCTCCGAAGAAATAGGACAGCGAGTTGTAGAACGTGCCCTTCACGTAGCCGCGGTTGGCCCAGCGGTAGGTCAGGCCGCCGGAGAATGCCCAGCCGTTGGCCATCAGTCCCGTGTTGTAGGTGTACATGCCGCGGAGCGTGTAGCTGCGGTTGGCACCGGCGAGAGACAGGTAGTGGCCGGTGGCCATCCGACTGGGCCGGAAGTCGTAGTTGTTGGAACCGCCCATCGACGACATGGCGAAGTTGTTGAACTCGAAGGGCAGGGCCGTCTCACGACTGCTGTTGGTCTGACGGTTCAGACCGCCAATCATCGAGAAACGGAACTGGCCGGACTCCAGGTCGTTCATCGGGGCACCGTTGATGTAGATCTCGTTGTACTTTTGGTTAAAAGCACGGTAGCGGAAGCGACCGGCACTGAACTGGTATCCTGCCGACGAGGCAAAGATGTTCTGGTTCGAAGAGATGATAGACACGTTCTGCGACATGTCGTCGTCCTCGCCCAATTGTGCTTCCGTGAAGGTGAAGGCCTGCTCGCTCAGCGCCTCTTGCTCTTCTTCCTCCGTGGCCTGTGTGGTCTTGGTGGGCGGCGTGGTCACCTGGGCAATAGCTGATGCGGTGATGCATAGAGCCAACACAATTAATTGTAGCTTTTTCTGCATAAGAGTTATTTTTTTTTGTTGTTTTTTTTGTCTCGGTTTGTAGTTCCTGCTGCAAAGTTAGCGAATAAAATGTAAAAAAGAGTATCTTTTCGTGTATTTTTTTAAAAAACATGCGATATTTTCAAAAAAAATACCTAACTTCGCGACATAAAACTATAAGTATGATGAAAAAACTATTATCCTTAATCGCCATCCTGTTCCTTTTCGGTACAGCGAACGTGTTGGCACAAGAGAAGAAATTCTCTGTTTATGCCATCGGTTTCTATAATCTTGAGAACCTGTTCGACACCTGCCACGATGCCGGTAAGAACGACTATGAGTATCTGCCCGACGGCAAGAACAAATGGACGGGCATGAAGTACAGCCACAAGTTGCGCAACATGGCGCGGGCGCTCTCGGAGATGGGCACCGACGTGCTGCCGCTGGTGGGATGTGCCGCCATCGGCGTGGCAGAGGTGGAGAACGACCAGTGTCTGGCCGACCTCTGCGAACAGGAGCCGCTGAAGAAGCGCAACTTCCAGCATGTGCTCCTGGAGGGACCCGACCAGCGTGGTGTGGATTGTGGCCTGTTGTACAATCCGGCGCTGTTTACGATTCGCAATGTCAAGCTGGTGCCGTATGTGTATGTCGAGCCGAAAGACTCGGCTCGTGCCACTCGTGGCTTCCTGACCGTCAGCGGTACACTGGCCGGCGAGCATGTGACCATTATCGTCAACCACCTGCCGTCGCGCTTTGCCGGTTCCTTCTATCGCGAGGAGGGCGGACGGCAGATTCGTCAGGTGAAGGACTCGCTGCTGCGCGACGACCCGGCGGTGAAGATTTTCATCATGGGCGATATGAACGACGACCCTGCCGACCGCTCGATGTCGGTGGCTCTCGGTGCCAAGCGTGAGCTGAACGATGTGGAGCCGGGCGGACTGTTCAATCCTTTCTGGAACATCCATGCCAGCGGAACGGGTACGTTGATGTATGACGGCAAGTGGAACCTCTTCGACCAGATTATCCTGTCGCACTCGCTGCTCAATCAGAAGGGGCAGAAGGATTATTCTACCCTGAAGTATTGGAAGGCGCAGATTTTCCGTCGTGACTACCTGTTCCAGCAGGAGGGCAAGTATAAGGGCAACACCCTGCGCACCCATGCCGGCGGCGTATGGCTCGACGGCTTCAGCGACCACCTGCCCACGGTGGTGTATCTGGTAAAGGAGCAGAAATAGGGGCGCTCGTTATTCCGAAATCCCGAAATTCCGTTATTCCGAAATCCCGTTATCCCGAAATCCCGTTATTCCGTTATTCCGTTATCCCGAAATCCCGTTATCCCGAAATCCCGTTATCCCGTAACACCGTTATCCCGTAACACCGTTAATCCCAACATGACTATCATAGGAATCGCCGGCGGAACAGGCTCTGGAAAGACCACCGTCGTTAAGAAAATCACCAAAGTGCTGCCGCCACACTGTGCGGCCATCGTTCCATTGGACTCGTACTACAACGACACCACGGGCATGACCCCCGAGGAACGGAAGGCCATCAACTTCGACCACCCTGACGCCTTCGACTGGAAACTGCTCACGGAACAGATCAAGATGCTGAAGAACGGACAGGCCATCGAGCAGCCCACCTACTCGTATGTGCTCTCCAACCGTCTGCCCGAGACGGTACATGTGGACCCCAAGCCCGTCATCATCCTGGAGGGCATCATGACGTTGCATTACAAGAAGCTGCGCGACATGATGGACCTGAAGATTTTTGTGGATACCGATGCCGACACACGGCTCATCCGTAACATACGGCGCGACGTGGTGGAGCGTGGACGTACCGTAGATATGGTGCTGGACCGCTACGAGAAAGTGCTCAAGCCCATGCACGAGCAGTTTATTGAACCGACGAAGAAATTTGCCGACCTCATCATCCCGTGGGGGCATGAGAACAAGACCGGCATCCACATCCTGAAGACTTACATCGAGGGTATCGTCACCAATGTGTGACAATGCCTTTTGCGCGATATGCTATGATAGTATGAAGAAAAGAATACTATTGCCGTAGCCGTGTCGCAGAAAATACTTTGGCGTTAGCGACCGCCAGAGCTTCAGTCGGCAGAGTAGTTGTCATACTCGTCGGCATCTTTCTCTTCTTTCTTGTCGGTAGGGGGCGTGTTGTCTGTGGCGGTTTCCGATTCCGTATGGTTCAGCTCCGAACTGATTTCCTCGGCCATGCTCTCTTCCTCCAACCGCTGGCTATCCCTCTCGTCGCGCATGCGGTCGGCCTGCTTGCGCACGCTGCGAATCTTCAGGGCGTTAATCAGCTCCGTCACACCGTAGAGCAGGCTGCACCAGCCCAGAATGAGCAGTGGCAACCCGGCAGTCTCCATGGGGCGCAGAATGACAAACAGACCCGTGATAAGAATGAGCGACGGAGCCACCCAGAAACCGAAGGGTATGCTGCCCAACCGGCGTGCCGCAATGAGACTCATCAGCTGGTTGATGCCGCCGAGAATCATGATGGCTCCCAAGATATACATCAGCCCGTTGACAAAAACACCCGGGGTGAGGGCCAGCACCAGACCGAGAATGACGCTGCCTGCCCCCACAATGGGAAAGGTGGGCTGACTGCCGGAGATGATGCGCCCCTGGCTGTCGGTGATGGTATATTCGCCGGAATGTTTCCTGGCGTTCATATAGGCTATCAGGGCGATGATGCCCGACAGCAGGAACAGTATGCCGATGGCAATGGTGAGCCACGTCACGCCTTCTTGCGGATACTTGATGAGCAATACGCCGACCACGATGGCACAGGCGGCGCGGAAAATGGAACTCTGGAATATTTTCATAGCTTGTCGTGTTTTTGCGGCAAAGATACAAAATTTCTATGAACTTTGTACATTTAACCCAAAACTTTTTGTTAATTTTGCACACGATGAAGGAAACAAGAACGTTTATTTCTTGTTCGACAAAGATAGTGATAGTGTAAATTTTATTTCCGATGAAGACAACGATATTCCTCATACGACACGGCGAGACGGTCGATAATGCACGCCGCATCATGCAAGGACAGATGCCGGGCGAGCTGAACGAGACGGGTAGGGAACAGGCCCGCCAGGTAGCCGAGCGGCTGGCCGGCGAGCAGATAGATGTGGTGGTGGCCAGCGACCTGCGGCGTGCCATGCAGACTGCCGAATACATCAGTGAGCGTCTCGGATTACCCGTCACGACCACCCCTCTGTTGCGCGAACGCGACTGGGGTTCGTTCACCGGGATGTATATCCCCGACCTGCGCGGCAAGAAGTGGACCGACGACATCGAGACCGAAGAGGCACTGCTCTCTCGTGCGCGTTCCTTTTTGGTATATATTACGACCACCTGGCCCGGCAAGCGGGTGGTGGCCGTAGGTCATGGCATCATCAACAAAGCCATTCTGGCTGTCTATGCCGGTTGCAAGATGAAAGAGGTGCAGCGCATGCTGAATGCCGAGGTGCGCATCCTAACGACGTCCACCGTGGACATAGCCACCACTGCCGCTGCTGGTACCGGCGGCACTACGGCCACTGCCGAATGACCCGCTGCTGCGACTGCCGCCGAAAGAGCCACTGTTGCGGCCACCGCCGAAGGAGCCGCTGTTGCGACTGCCGCCGAAGGAGCCGCTGCTATGGCCACCGCCAAATGAACCTGCCGGACGGGTTCCGCTGAAAGCCCCGCTGCTGGAGCCACTGTTTCCGTGAGTTCTGCTGAACGAGCCGCTGCTGCGGCCTTCCGTGTTGGTGGTAGTGGTGCGCGCTCTGCTGCCGCTGCCAATCCATCCGCTCTGGCCGCTTTGTCCGTAGCGACCGCTCTGCCCGTATTGTCCATTCTGCCCACTCTGTCCATAACGGCTGCCTTGACCGTAGCGTCCGCCTTGACCGTATCGCCCAGTGCCGGTATTACCGAGGCGACGGTCACCGGCATTACCGAGGCGGCGGTCGCCGGTGTTTCCATGATGGCGGTCCTGGTTGACGGTGGTGCGTGTCGAACTGTTGCGGATGCCGCCGCCCACGTGGCCTGGCCTGCTGCCCTCGATGTGGCGATGGCCGCCGATGTGGTGGAAGTCACCTCTCTTCCAGCGGTCGTGCATGCCGAAGTGGGAGCGTCCGGCAATGGGGCGGAAGTGCTCGCGCCTTCCGTAGTAGTAGCCGCGCCCGCCCACAGCATGCCACGCATGTCCGCCGCGATAGCTGGCATAGAACACCGGCCGGCCGAAGTAGAAGTAGTCGCGGTGCGGATAGCGTGCGTAGATGCCGAAGTGCCAGTAACCGTCGCGCCAGTAGAGCGGGCGGTAGAAGTAGCTGGCTGCAATGAACGTGCTCCACTGCCAGTCTAACAGCACGTAGCTCAGGTCCAGGTTGCGGCGCTCCCAGTAGGTGCCATACACGTCGTCGTAGCTCGTCACCCCCATCAGGTAGTCGAGATTAATCTCATAGGCTGCCTCATACTGCTCGTCGGTGAGGTTCAGCTCGTAGGCCATCTTGTCGGTCAGGAACAAAGCCTCGTTCCTGGCCTGCTCGTAGCTCATTGCGTGCCCGCCTGCTGCTATGGTCAGCAAGGCTGTCAGGGCTATCATCATCTGCTTCATCATCGTATGTATTTGTTTGGTTTGACGTTTTATTATCTTTTCACGATGCAAAGTAACAGCATTTTCTGCTGCCAAGCAAAGGATTTTCCCTAATGCGGTGTGGGAATTTCCCTAAAACGGCATAATACGTGGACGGTTATAAGGGAATCAGGGAATGGATCAGGGAATAGATTAGCATGTAAATTAAATATGTAGGAAAATATTTGGATAAAATCAAAATTTGTCGTATCTTTGCAGATATGAATTTACTAATCACTAAAAAGAAGGATATTATCTGTCATTCAATAAGGAAAAGTCAGCTTGTTTGGCCTATTGCAAGTATGGCTATTCCCTTCCTATTCCTTTTACCCTTTAAACGACTCTAAGAAGAACTCTTCTTTAAATCATAAAAAAGTATTAGAAAACAATGATCCAAAAGCAAGAAACAAATTTTACCTAATCAACAAATAACTAATTAATTAACAATGTCTATGATTAGAGACTTTAAATATTTCACAATATCATTTTTTATTGGTTGCGACTTCGACATATTTCAATCTGTTACCAAGCAGTTGAAACGTGAACAACTCGCCTTACAAAAAATAAGGATATTAAAAAATAAATTGAATATAGAATCTTATTTCAATTCTCCTGCAGGTGGAGCACATTACCCTCATTTCTCCTTTTGGACGAGTCTGTTATATCCACGAATTGTATTTTTCATTTCCAATTATGAAGATGGATTAACTAATCTATGTCATATAATTCATAGCTATGTCAAGGGCAATATGGTTATATGCACTTTTAGCAATGAATTATATATGGAATATCCTGGATACCACTTTCACTATTCTGATACTAACTTTACTGAAAGAACAATTCTCGCATACAAGGAGGATAAGTGGGTATTTTATGAGCAGGGAACGCCATTGGCTTTTGAGAATACAGATTACTATAAAAACAGACTTATAAAAAAACGTTTGAATAATAAGATTATAGAAGAGTATTTACTAAAATTAGGAATAAACATATGGGATATTGACAGTCAGGTTGATCAGTGTATAACATATCAGCAGAACGCATGGTAAATTTATCCCTAATGATGAAAACAGGAAAAGTTTCGAACGACTGAAGTTGTAAGAGATATGAAAAGAAGAAAGAATATTACAATAGTAGTCGCCTTATTACTCTCTTTGGACCTTCATGCCCAAAGCGGGAAGGACATCGCCGTTGACAAGATGACACAGCGAAAGGTGGACTATGCCGCCGTAGCGGAAAAATTAAAGACACAGGATGCCATTTGGAACTTCAGGAATGTGCTCTACCTGAATGTGAACGGAAAAGTGACCAGCATGACCATCAATCTATGACTTCTACGACTACATGCCCTACGTAAGTCAGACAGCTACGTACATACGAAGCCTATGGAAATAGGATTTCCAGCTTATGGCGTTATACAGAGATTCTGAAGAATGGTTAGAGGGTCGCTTTTGCTGAACCGTCCTCTGATTTTTTTAGCTGCGCAAAGGATTTTCCCTAATACGGTGTGGGAATTTCCCTAAAACGGCAAGAATTTGCAGAAAAAGTATTACCTTTGCAGCCGAAATGAGACGAGTAGCCCTGTTATTGCTCTTTGCCATGTGCCTTACGGCTCGTGCGCAACGGGAGCGCGCTCTGTTCGACAGCCTGCACTACCGTGTGGAGATGCAGGCCACTTTGTCGAACGGTGAGCATAACCCGTTGTGGCTCAGTGCCAACCGCTACGGTCTCAGTTCGCTCAAGACAACGAACGGCTATCTGCGTGCCGCCCTTGCCCGTCCGCTACAGCACGACTCGCTGCGCCGCTGGGGCATCGGCTATGCCTTGGATGTTGCCGTGCCCGTAGGCTTCACCAGCCATTTCGTGCTACAGCAGGCCTATGCCGAGGTACGCTGGCTGAAGGGTGTGCTGACGGTGGGCAGCAAAGAGTGGCCTATGGAGCTGAAGAATCCCCTGTTGAGCAGCGGCTCACAGACCTTCGGCATCAATGCCCGCCCTATTCCGCAGGTGCGCCTGGCTCTGGCCGACTACTGGACGGTGCCTTACACCAAGAAGTGGCTGGCGCTGAAAGGCCACATTGCCTACGGTCTGCAGACCGACACCCGCTGGCAGCGCGACTTCACCCGGTGCGAGAGCAAGTATGTGGAGCACGCCCTCTACCACTCGAAGGCCGCCTATCTGCGCATTGGTCCGAAGAACATCACGCTGGAACTGGGCCTGGAGATGGCATGCCAGTTTGGCGGTACTACCTATATCGATAATGGCAGTATTGTCTATAATAACTCCAGCAATCTGAAAGCCTTCGTCCATGCCCTCATTCCCGGGGGTACCGATACCGGCGAGGCCGGTCCGACGGGTGTCTATGAGAATACCAGTGGCAACCATGTAGGCAGCTGGGTGGGGCGGCTGCGCTTCGACTATCCCTCGTGGGGCGTGGCCTTCTATTTCGACCACTATTTTGAAGACCACTCCAGCATGTTCCTGCTCGACTACGACGGCTACGGCAGCGGTGCCAACTGGAACGAGAAAGAACGCTTCAACTTCTTCATGTACGACCTGAAAGACAATATGCTGGGACTCGACCTGCACCTGAAGCGGCTGCCCTGGCTGGAGCACATCGTCGTGGAGTATCTGCACACGAAATACCAGAGCGGTCCCGTCTATCACGACCACAGCCAGCATGTCGGCACCCATATCGCCGGTCGCGACGAGTACTACAACCACAGCAAGCAGACCGGTTGGCAACACTGGGGCATGGTGATGGGCAACCCGCTGTACCTCTCGCCTCTGTACAACGACGACACGGGTGTCATCGCGGTGAAGAACAACCGCTTCGTGGCGTGGCATTTCGGCGTGAGCGGACGGCCATTGCGCGGTCTGAGCTACCGGCTGCTGATGACCAACCAGAAGGGCTATGGCACGTATCTTTCGCTCTATCCCGACCCGCGCTATGATTTCAGTCTGATGGTCGAGGCGGAATACCGCTTCCAGCCTTCGTCGCTGCTCAGGGGGTGGGTCGTCAAGGCAGCCTACGGCATGGACCATGGGCGTCTCTATGGCAACAACAGCGGTGTGCAACTCACGATAGCCAAACACGGAATACTGAAAACGATGAAGCGAAGAAGCGATGAAACGAAGAAACGATGAAATGATGAAACGACCACTGACATATATAATAATAGGTATAGCCCTGCTGCTGTCGTCGTGCGGTGCCGTGCATACGTCGGACAATGGCATGCTGGACGGCTTCTGGCAACTCACAGCCGTCGATACGCTGGCCACCGGAGGAACCACCGACATGCGCCAGTCGCAGGTGACGTGGGCTGTACAGGGCACTATCCTGGAGGTGCGCAAGGCCAACAGTATTGACAAGCTTTCCGACATCATGTTCGCCTTCGACCATCACGACGACCTGCTACTGTTGCGACAGCCCTACGTGATAGACCGCGACAAGGGCGACGTGCCCGTAGTCGATGTGGAACTGCTGAAGCCCTTCGGCATCAGCCGGCTGGAACCGCTGTTCCGCGTGCTGCGGCTCAACAGTTACAACATGACGCTGGAGTCGGACGACCTGCGGCTGCATTTCCGCAGTTACTGACCCAGTGCCCAGAGCCATTTTTCCCCACATTTTACGGAGCTATGATGACATTATATCAACCCTATATGGCATTGGAGGAAGAGCAGCGCAGACTGCTGTGCTTCCTGGCCTATACCGGTACGAGAACCGACAATAAGACCCAGGCACTCTACCGGCGTTCAGAGAACTTGACAGCAGACAAGATGAAGAAACTGGTGGTTGGCCTGCGCCGTTTCTATGACACCAGTTTTTACAGCTATCGCAACGAATACGGGCTGCATGCCTATCATGTGGCGCCGCTGTTGCTCTATATGCTCGAAGAGAAGCCCCAGTGGCGCGAAGATTTTGACAAGCATTACCGGAATCATCGGGATTCGCTGTACATCACGCTGCTCTACAGACTACAGTGCTGCCTACAGGGGAAGCCAATCGAATTGAGCCGTCCGTTGACGAGTTCCCGCTATGCCGAGATGTTGGTCCCGCTGGCCTCTGATGCGCGTTTCATGCCCCTGATGTTCGATCTGCTTAGTATCGGTATGTTTGTGCAGAGTGTGGTGGACTATCAGATAGCTAACGACGTGGCCGACCCTGAGAATGTCATCGGGCAGATAGCCGCTTCGCGCTACCAGAGCATGGCAACCTACAATGCTAACGAAATCAAGCCCGTCGTGGCCCTCAACGATTTCTTCAAGCAGGGACGCTACGACGAGAAGATAGCAGCCAGGAAGGGAATGAACAACTTCCTGCTCAGTGCCGGTCAGATGTTGTATAGCGGCAACTATGCCGAGGCTTTCACCATGATGACGGCTGCCGTCCGCGAAAGCAACAAAAAACGGACGGCACAGACGAAGGGCTACTTCTCCCGTTTGCTCAACAATTACCTGCTCGTCATGAGCTACTATTTCTATAAGCCCGACGAAGGCCGCAAGCTGGCGGTTGTGGTGAAGAAAGACTACTTCCGGCAGGACTCAGACTTGATGCCTGTGGTATGGCTGGCCGAATACTTCGCGTCGGGCAAGCTGCCCTCGGCTAAAGCCATCAACAGCTATCTGGAGGGCGACGCCTTCTATACCCGTACAAGCACAGAGAGCTACATGGCTCTGCTGGTGGCCCGCTTCATGCACATCGACGTCGAGTGGCCCAAGCAACTGCCGCCCATACCCAACATACGGCTGCTGCGCCACGAGCTGTCGCCCTGGCTGCCGCTGAGCGATGCCGAGAAGCAGCAGCTCTGCAACGACTTCGGCGGCGAACCGCTGCTGTCGCGCATTCGCTACAAACAGCCGTGGGAGCTGCTGCTCGAAGAGCTGACGCCACACACCGGGGGCAGCCAGCAGAAAGAGGATCGGCAGGTGCGGGTGAGCTACATCATCGACAACTTCGACCGGGTGGAGCCACGCGAGCAGAGCCGTCTGCAGTCGGGACTCTGGGGCGCCGGCAAGCACATGTCCATCGACCGCTTTAAGAGCGGTGCCGACTTTATGGACGACACCGACCGCCAGATAGCCGCCACGGTTAATCGCTGGGACTACGACCTGGACTTGGACAGGATTATCACCTATCTTATCGGTTCCGACCGCGTCTATACAGGACGCTATGCCCCCTTCTCGCCGGTCGTCATTGACGAGGAAAAGCCCTACCTGATGATTGAACGTACGAAAACGGCCTTCACCGTGAAGTCGAACATCGGCAATGCCGACCTCAATGACTCGGTGGTCTATCGCAAGGACAGCGATACCCACTATACCGTCATCACCATCACCGAGAACCAGCGGTTTTACTACCAGAAGCTGTTGGCTATGGGTGCCTTCCCCTTGGAGGCCGAGCAGCAGTTGCGCGAGTTTCTGCCCAAGGTGAGCGATGTCGTCGAGGTACATAGCGACCTGGTGGAGGGTGGCACCACCCTTGAGCACCGCGACGGCTCGCCGCAGCTCTGCCTGCAGGCCCTGCCACAGGACGGAGCGCAAGGCCACTACAACGTGTGGTGCCTGGCGCGCCCGTTGCCCGACGGCAAGACGCTGTTCGAGCCGGGCCAGGGGCTGAACCCCTGTGTGGCCGAACAGGACGGTGTGCGCAATCAGGTGCGCCGCGACATCAAGGGCGAGCGAGCCAATCTCACACTGCTGCAGACCTTCTTCAGCGACAACGACCTGACCGACCAGGATGTCGACGAACTCTTCGCCGACCGCATGCCCGTCAGCCTGAATGCCGAGTCGCTGCTCATGCTCATGGACTTTGTGCGGCAGCAGTCGGATAGCTTTTATCTGGAATGGCCCGAGGGAGGCCAGCTGAACCTGAAGGCCGCACAGCCCTCGTCATGGAACGTCGCGCTGCGCTCGAAGAACGGCTGGTTCGAGGTGGAGGGTGAGATACCCATCGACGACGAGACTGTGCTCACCGTGGGCCAGCTGCTGCAACTGGTGGCCGCCAGTCCACGAGGGGGCTTCATCCGGCTCAACGACACGCAGTTCCTCTCGCTCAGCGACCGTCTGCGCAAGCAGCTGGCACGCTTGGAGAGCCTCACCGTGAGCAACCGGGGACATCTGCAGATTTCCGAGTTTCATGCCTCGCTCTTAGGCAGCGCGCTCAGCGGCGAACTCACCATCAAGCATGACAAGCGCATAGACCAGCTGCAAAAGAAAATCAAGCAGAGCATGGCCCAGCAGCCCGACACGCCCAAGACGCTGAAAGCCGAGCTGCGCGACTATCAGACCGACGGCTACCAGTGGATAGCCCGTATGACGGGGTGGGGAGCCGGTGTCTGTCTGGCTGACGACATGGGTCTGGGCAAGACCGTGCAGACCATTGCCTTCCTGCTGCATACCGCCGACAAGGGGCCGGCACTCGTGGCGGCACCGGCATCGGTGGTGCTCAACTGGCGGCGCGAGCTGCAGCGCTTCGCTCCCTCATTGCATGTTGAGGTGCTCAACACGGCTGCCGACCGCAAGGACATGGTGGAGCAGGCTGCGGCGGGCGACGTGGTGCTGACCACCTACGGTCTGTTCGTCAACGAGGACGAGGTGCTCTGCTCCAAGCAGTGGAACACGGTGTGTCTCGACGAGGCGCACGTCATCAAGAACCGCCAGACCAAGACATCGGCGGTGGTGATGCGCCTGCAGGCCACCCACCGCATCATCCTCACCGGTACGCCTGTGCAGAACCACCTTGGCGAGCTGTGGAACCTCTTCCAGTTTGCCAATCCGGGACTGTTAGGCTCTCACGAGCAGTTCCGCCAGAAATACATCGTGCCCATCGAGTTGCAGGACAACAAGGAACGCTCGCGACAGCTGAAGCGTATCGTCAGTCCATTCATGCTGCGCCGCACCAAGCAGGAAGTCATCGAGGAGCTGCCCGACAAGACGGAGGTGAACCTGCCCGTGGAACTCAGTGACGACGAGCTGGCCGTCTATGAGGTCATCCGCCGCCGGGCCAAGCAGCTGTTGGAAGACGAGCCGTCGGGAGCTGGCGTGAGCGTCAACACGCTGGCCGAGATTACCCGTCTGCGCCAGGCGGCCTGCTCGGCAGAACTGGTTGAGAAGAACTGGAGCGGCGAGTGCTCCAAGCTTAATGCGCTGAGCGACCTGCTGCAGGAGATAGTGGATGGGGGCAACGCCGTGCTGGTGTTCAGCCAGTTCACGTCGTTCCTGGCCATGGTGCGCCAGCGATTAGACAAGCAAAAGCAGCCCTACCTCTATCTCGACGGGGCGGTGCCCGTGCGACAGCGCGACCAGCTGGTGCAGCAGTTCCAGCGCGGCGAGTGCCCGGTGTTCCTCATCAGCCTGAAAGCCGGCGGACTGGGCCTGAACCTCACCGGGGCCAACTACGTCATCCATCTCGACCCCTGGTGGAATCCCGCCATCGAGCAGCAGGCCACCGACCGTGCCTATCGCATCGGGCAGCGGCAGAACGTCACCGTCTATCACCTCATCTCGCAGCACACCATCGAGGAGAAGATTCTGCGCCTGCACCAGACCAAGCGCAATCTGGCCGATGCCATGCTCGAAGGCACCAGCGAGAGCTACAAGCTGACCAGTAAGGAGCTGCTGGCCATGATCGACCAGGAGGCTTGAGCAACAGGCTTAGGTACACCGTTATATTGTGTGAACAAATATAAAAATAGAAGAAATCCTTTGCAGGTTAAGAAACAATTACTATCTTTGCAACTGGTATTATTTATTTCGCAAAAACGATAAATTTTTTTTACAAAAACGACAAACAACATGAAAAAGATGATGATGAGTGCCATGATGATCATGGCCATGATGTGCTTCACCGCCAACGTGAGCGCACAAGACAATGCTGATAAGAAAGAAAAGAAGGAATGCTGTGACAAGCATCAGGGCAAGAAGGACTGTTGCGACAAGCAGCAGGAGAAGAAGGCATGCTGCAAGCAGGAAGCCAAGGCCAAGGACTGCAAGAAGTGCGGTGAGTGCAAGCCGGAATGTGGCGACAAGGGTTGCAAGGAGTGCCCGAACAACCACAAGTGTAAGAAGGGTTGTAAGAAGTAACATGGTGGCCTTTTGTAAAAACGAAAATGAGGACGAAGAATATTCGCCCTCATTTTCGTAGTTATGTGTAAGCTACGGTTACTGTACCTCCCAGGTGTCGTTGGTCATAAGCAGCTCTTCGAAGTTGTGGTACTTCTTCTGCGCCGACACCTCGGCAATCTGGGCAACCACGGCCTCGTCGTAGGTGGGAGCATCGACGTCGCGAATGACGCCCAGGGCAATGGGGAACCCGTCGCCGTTGCCCATCAGGGCCAGCTTCAGCTGTAGGGTGTTGTCCTCGCAGTGGGCATCGTGCGTCAGCACATCGTCGATGGTGTAGCCGTCCTTGCCTATCTCGACCACCTTCAGTCCGAAGCCCTGCTGCACCAGACCGTACTCGTTGTTCTCGCCGAAGACGAGCTTCTCGCCGTGGCGCACGTAGATGGCGTTCTTCTTGCGGCCCTCCTTGTTATACACGCTCTCGTGGGTGCCGTCGTTGAAGATGACGCAGTTCTGCAGAATCTCGCAGACGGCGGCTCCCTTGTGCTCGTAGGCAGCCTTCAGTATCTCGACGGTGCCGGGCTGGTCGGTGGCTACGGCACGTGCGAAGAAGTGGCCACGGGCCCCGAAGCACAGCTCGGCGGGACGGAACGGGTCCTCGACGGTGCCGTAAGGACTCGACTTGCTGACGAAGCCGCGCGGCGACGTGGGCGAATACTGCCCCTTGGTCAAGCCGTAGATGCGGTTGTTGAGCAGAATCATGTTCAGGTTGATGTTGCGGCGGTTGGCATGGATGAAGTGGTTGCCGCCGATGGCCAGTCCGTCGCCGTCGCCCGACACCTGCCATACGGTGAGGGCGGGGTTGGCCACCTTGGCTCCGGTGGCGATGGCGGCGGCGCGCCCGTGGATGGTGTTCATGCCGTAGGTGGCCATGTAGTGGGGCAGACGGCTCGAACAGCCGATACCCGAGATGACGGCGGTGTCGTGCGGGGCAACGCCGATTTCTGCCAATGCCTTATGGAACGATGCCAGGAAGAAGTGGTCGCCACAACCGGGACACCAGCGCGGCTGTCCTTTCTTGAAATCAGAAGCCCCCCACCTGACCTCCCCCGAGGGGGAGGAATAATTTGTTTTGCTATTGATTGTTTCCATCTTGTTTCTTATTCTAAATATTGTTCTATTGTTTCTATAACATTGTCTGTATTGCAAATTACCTCTTCGTTGGTGAATCAGAGAACTGTGAATCCTTTAGCTTCTAACCATTCCTGACGTTCTTCGTCGCTTGCTTGCTGTTCTGGCAACTGGTGATACTTTCCATCAACTTCTATGATAAGTTTAGCAGGAAGGCAGACAAAACCTGCAATAAATTCACCTATGATATCTGCAATATCATCACTTCTTCATTGCGCCAATTTCAGAGGGAAGGAGGTATCTATTCCTCCCCCTCGGGGGAGGTCAGGAGGGGGGCTATGTTGTTAACCAGCTCTTCTACTACGAAAGGCTGGCCCTTCACCTGATTGAACTTGTAGGGAGTGAAGTTGTCTATCTTCATGCGCAGGTAGGCAGCCAGCTGGCCCATGTTCTGTTCGGCCACCACCACCTTCTTGTACTTCGATAGCACGTCGGCGGTGTTCTTGGGCAGCGGGTTCAGGTATTTGAATTGTGCCAGAGCCACCTTCTTGCCGGCGGCGCGCAGCTCGTCCATGGCGGCATGCAGATGACCGTAGGTAGAGCCGAAGCCCACGATGAGCAGGTCGGCATCGTCCTTGTCGCCAATCACTTCGAGGTCGGGCACCTGGATGTTGGCAATCTTCTGCTGGCGCAGGCGCGTCATCAGGTCGTGGTTCTCGGGGTTGGTGGATATGGCTCCCGTCTCGGAGTCCTTCTCCAGTCCGCCCAGGATGTGTGTGAAGCCCTCGCGACCCGGCACAGCCCAGTAGCGGGTGCCGTTCTCGGCGCGCATATAGGGTGTCCACTTGCCCTTCAGCTCTTCGGGCACGTAGGGCGGCTGGATGGCATCGAGGTCGGCCATCTTCGGCAGGCGGAAGGCACCCGAGCCGTTGGCGATATAGGCGTCGGTGAGCAGCACGACGGGTGTCATGTGCTCCAAGGCTATCTTGCAGGCCTGGTAGGCAGCGTCGAAGCAGTCGGCAGGACTGGTGGCTGCCAGCACGGGCATGGGGCTCTCGCCGTTGCGGCCGAAGAGCACCTGCAGCAGGTCGGTCTGTTCCGACTTGGTGGGCAGACCGGTGGCGGGACCGCCGCGCTGCACGTCGAGCACCACCAGGGGCAGCTCCATGATGACGGCCAGGTTCATGGCTTCCGACTTCAGGCAGATGCCGGGTCCGCTGGTCGAGGTGACACCCAAGGCTCCGGCAAACGAGGCACCGAGGGCCGAGGCGGCACCCGAGATCTCGTCTTCGCACTGCACGGTGGTCACGCCCAGCGACTTATGCTTCGACAGCTCGTGCAGCACGTCGGTGGCCGGGGTGATGGGGTAGGACCCCAGGTAGAGCTTCAGGCCGGCCTTCTCGGCAGCGGCTATGAAGCCATAGGCCGTGGCCTTGTTGCCGGTGATGTCCATGTAGCGGCCGGGAGTCTTTGTCTTGGTCTCGATACGGCGCACGTTGACGGCACTTGAGTGGGTGTTGTGGCCATAGTCGTAGCCGGCCTGCACCACCTTGATGTTGTTCTCGGCGATGGCGGGCTTCTTGGCGAATTTCTCGCGCAGGAAATTGGCCACCAGCGACAGGTCGCGGTCGAAGAGCCAGCACACCAGACCCAAGGCAAACATGTTGCGGCACTTCAGCATGGCCTTGTTGTCCATGCCGCTGTCGGCCAGCGCGTTTTTCACCATCTGCGTCAGCGGGCACTGGATGACGCGGTCGGCGTCGATGCCCATCTCGCCCAGATAGTCGGCAGTCTGGAATTGTGCCTTCTCCAGGTCCTTCGGGCCGAAGGAGTCGGTGTCGATGATGATGGTGGCATCGGGCTTGGCATAGCGATACTGTGTCTTCAGGGCAGCCGCATTCATGGCCACCAGCACGTCGCACTTGTCGCCGGGGGTATATACCTGGCCGGCACCGATGTGAACCTGGAAGCCCGACACACCCGTCAGCGACCCTTGCGGGGCGCGGATGTCGGCAGGATAGTCGGGGAATGTTGAGATACCGTTGCCTACCGTTGCTGAGACGGTAGAGAAGATGTTGCCGGCCAGCTGCATGCCGTCGCCGGAGTCTCCAGAGAAGCGAACCACCACTTGGTCCAGTTCTTGAATGTGTAATTTTTCAGCCATAATATTTAATAGATGTACATGTATGCTTATTACAGCCTGCAAAATTACTGAATTGCGAAGAAAAAGCCAAGGAAATAATTGTAAAAATACTAAAAGCTATCGTTTTCGCAGAATCTCTACGATGCGCGACATCTGGTTGGGAATGCGGATGGTCTGCGGACATTTGGACAGACACTCCTCGCAGTCGGTACAGCTGCGGGCCCATTTCCCGGTGTCGGGCAGGGTGCGGCGCAGCCCCTCGGCAAACTGTTGCTTGCGGGCCATGTAGTCGGTGGCCTGCTTGTCGGGTAGCGGCAGTATATGCTCGTTGACGGCATCGTTGTAGTAGGCAAAGTTGCCGGGTATGTCAACGCCGTAGGGGCACGGCATGCAGTAGCCGCACGTGGTGCAGGGAATGGTGGGGTAGCCCGCCATCTGGTCGGCAATGTCGGCCAGGAGGCGGTTCTCGGCGTCGGTACAGGGGTCGAGTGGCGAGAAGGTGGCAATGTTTTCCTGCAGGTGGCCCATCTGGTTCATGCCGCTCAGCGTGGTCAGGATGTTGGGGTAGGAGCCTACCCAGCGGAAAGCCCACCGTGCCGTGCTGTCGTCGGGGTGTACGGCCTTCAGCTGGTCGCTCAGCTCCTTGGCCATACGTCCGAAGGCCCCGCCGCGCAGCGGTTCCATGATGACGCACTGCACACCGGTCTTCAGGCATTTGTTGTAGAGATACTCGGCATCGGCATCCACCCGTCGGCCGGTCTTCATCGAGGCGTGGCGCCAGTCGAGGAAGTTCATCTGTATCTGGCAGAAGTCCCAGTGGTACTCGTCGTGATGGTCCAGCAGGTAGTCGAAGGGGCGTATGTCGCCGTGGTACGAGAATCCCAGATGTTTGATGCGGCCTGCCTCGCGCTCCTTGAGCAGGAAGTCGAGCACACCATTGTCGAAGAAGCGGGCGCGCAGTGTCTCCATGCCTCCGCCGCCGATGCTGTGCAGCAGGTAGTAGTCGATGTAATCTACCTTCAGCCGCTCGAAGCTCTGCTCATAGAGCCGTTTCGACTCGCTGAAGCTCCACAGTCGCTGGTTCTGGTTCGACATCTTCGTGGCCACATAGTATTTCTGGCGTGGATGGCGGCTCAGAGCCTGACCGGTCAGCACTTCCGACTGCCCGCCCATGTACATCGGCGCGGTGTCGAAGTAGTTCACGCCGTGCTCGATGGCATAATCTACCAGACGGTTCACTTCCTCCTGGTCGCGGGGCAGCCGCATCATGCCGAAGCCTAATAGCGATATCTGTTCGCCGGAGCCGTGCTGCACACGGTAGGTCATGCGGTTGGTCGTGGCGCCGGACTGTTGATGGCTGCGGGCGAAGGCCTCGAAAGGACTTAGCACCGTCATGGCCATGGCGGCTCCCGCTCCGGCTCCAAGGCGTTGCAGGAAGTGGCGGCGGCTCATGTCTGGTTGGTCTTTGTGGTGGTCCATCGTGTCGTGGGGGGATTTATCGGAATCGTGTGAGGGGGATACTTGTTGGAATAGTGAAACGGGTGGGGGTAGGGCTATAGGAACAGCGAATACTCTTTCACCTGCCAGGCCAGCACCGAGGCTCCCAGCACGTCGCGCTCGTGGTTGTTCAGCTTCGACACGAGCACCTTCACCTTGCCGCGCATGGTGCGGAAGATGTGCTCGTCGAACGACTCGTAGAGCGGCTCCATGAGCCAGCGGCCGGCTTTCGACACACCGCCTGTCAGGATAATGGCCTCGGGGTTGATGATGGTGGCATAGCCCGCCAAGGCAATGCCCAGCAGGTGGCCGGTCTTGCGGAACACCTCGATGGCCATCGCGTCGCCCTGGTCGCAGCACTCCTTGATGGCTTTGGGCGACAGCACTTCAGCCTGCCGCATCAGCGACGGCTCGCTGCTCGCGGCCATCAGCTCCTTGGCGGTCGTCACAATGCCTTGGGCGGCACAGTAGGCTTCCAGGCAGCCATGCAGGCCGCAGCCGCACGGACGGCCGCCATCGACCATGCAGACATGGCCGAACTCGCCGGCGATGCCGTCGGTGCCCAGGTGCTGGTGGCCGTCGGAGAACACACAGCTGCCTACGCCCTCGCCGATGGTCACCAGGATGAAGTCTTTCATGCCGTGGGCCGAACCGAAGCTCTTCTCGCCCAGTGCTGCCACATGGGCGTCGTTGCCCACGGCCACGGCGATGCCTAACTGGTCGCGCATCATGGCCCCGATGGGTATCACGCCCTTCCACGGCAGGTTGGGCGGGTTGATGATGCTGTTGGCCACCGAGCTGCCACTGGGCGCGCTGACTCCTGCCGAGCGGATGCTCAGCAGACCGCCGTTGGCCTCGGCCAGCTGTACGATGGCGTTGCACAGGTGCTCTACGTAGCCGTTGACATTCGGAAATGCGCTGGTGTCGAACGAGCCGTCGGCAATGATGTTTCCGCGTATGTCAACGATGGCATACGACGTGCGGTCGTTGCTGATGTCGATGCCCATCACGCGGGTCTTTAGTTCTGTCTCTTCGTATTCCATAGTTGTAGGTTTTGTTTCAAAAATCTGCTGCTCTTTTTCTTCCGAATAAGTGAATCGTCGGCAAAGATAGGAATAATTCTTGAAACAGCAAAGAAAATCGGGAAAAAGTTCCCTCTTCGCTCGCGTGCGTATATATTGGGCTAACAAAAAATACCCAACACCTACGACACCTACAACACCTGAAAATGAGCTATAGGTCGCTTTTTTCCTAATTTCATGCTCCTTTCATCGTTAATCGAACGTTCCGTCGAGTCTAATTTCATGCTCCATTGAGTCTAATTTCATGGCACTTTCTGCGTAATTTCATGCTCCTTTGACCAGCAATCGAGCATGAAATTACACTCAGCCTGCCATGAAATTACGCAGAAAGTGCCATGAAATCAGTTCTACGGAGCATGAAATAAGATAGGACTGAGCAATAAATTGCTTTTTCTTTTTGGAAAGGAATTTAGGAACAGACTAGGCGGCACAAGCCCACGGAGCATGGTCATCAGTGTTGTTACATAGTGATTCCGCTGAAGGCGCTGCCTGACCCCTCGTTCAGGGGGAGTATTGGGGGGTGTTGGCCTGTTTGCTTGTCAAAACCAAAATTACGCACTCTGAAGTTCTTTTCCTAATGTGTGGAGAGCTTCACGCAACTGCTGAAGTCTCTGTTCGCTGGGTTTTGAAATCCCATAGATATAACGTGCCAGAAGACTCTTGTTGATGCCAAGGTAACGAGCCACCTCTGATACGTTCAGCCAAGGGAAGCGTTTAAACATGGCAGCAACCTCATTTTTGTCATTTGGTTCCGAGGTCTCATAGAAACTCGAGATATGCATGTCAGCATCCAGTACATCCCATCTTATGGCTATACCGTCCTCGTCAATCGTAAAATCGTTGCGCTGTTCTGTTGTAGCTTCTTCCAACTCTGGGTATGCCTTCAGAAGACGACTAAGCACCCTTCCGTCTGTAGTCCTCATATAAATACGGTTCCCGTCGAACCACAAATTCTTAATCCGTTCCATAGTGTACTATGTTTTTATTATCCAAATCTCTTATGCCATTCACTGATAAAATCCATCCTGTACAATGCACATTCTATCTTGGCCTTTTTCCCACCACAATCCACATGGACATGAATAGGTAAATGTTCATCCAAATAGAAATAGAATCTAATTCCGAATATTGTAAGTAACGTTGGCATCTTCACAGTTTTTGTGCAAAGATAGGTATAATTTTTTATACTTCCAAATGTTTGGAGTTTTTTTTCTGTTCTTTTATCCAATAGGAACTGAAATAGGCGACACAAGTCTATCCGTCAGGGATGACTTGTGCCGCCTTTGGGGTATTTCCAGATGGAAGGGTTACTTCACCACCACCTTCTTGCCGCCGATGATGTTGATGCCCTTCTGCGGAGCCGTGAGGCGTTGGCCGCGTAGGTTGTAGATGGGAGCATTGGCATCGTTGTCGATGGTAATGGCGCGGATGCCGGTATCGCTGCCTATCACGTATTCATAACGGGCAGGCTTCGTCTCCTTCTCGTCGGGGCTGACCAACAGGATGTTATCGAGGGCTATGGTCTTGCCCGTCATGTCCTGGCTGGCCGTAAGCGTCACCTTGATGATGGTGCCTTCGGTGCCGTCAATTACCGTGTTGCTGCTGCTATAGAGCAGGAATCGGTAGCCGCCGTCCGTCTCGTTGGCATCCAGCGTGTGCTTGCGCCAAGAGGTACGGTCTGCCATGTCGTACACCAAGTCGGCTCCGCTCTTCTTGACCGTCAGGCCCTCAGGCAGTTGCAGGTCGAACTGCACCAGCGTCACCTCGTCGTTCGGATTCGAGAGGTCTATCAGCATCTCCTTCTCCTCGCCAGCCTTGATGTCGAACGGCTCGATGGCCAACTTCGCACTGCCGTCGTCTGCGGTCGGGAACGTGTATTCGTAAGCCTCTGGCTTTGTCTCTTTCTCATCAGGACTTACCAGCAGCGTGTTGTCTATCACTATCTTGCCGCCCTTGAACGACGCATCGGCTATCACATTTACCTTAATAATAGCCCCTGATGTACCTTCAATCACGGTATTGCTGCTGCTATACAGCAGGAAACGGTAACCGCCGTCCGTCTCGTTGGCATCCAGCGTGTGCTTGCGCCACGAAGTACGGTTGCCCATGTCAATATCTAGGTCAGCACCGCTCTTCTTGATGCTCAGTCCTTCAGGCAGATGCAAGTCAAACTGCACCAGCGTCAGCTCATCGTTCGGATTCGAGAGGTCTATCAGCATCTCCTTCTCCTCGCCGGCCTGGATGTCGAACGGCTCGATGGAAAGCCCTGTCCCTGCTTCACCAGCCCTGCGCGGAGCATGGCTACCCCTGCCCAGAATGATGTTCGACAGTGCCACAATGTCCGTACCGTTCACGCTTCCGTCGCCATTCACGTCAGCCGACTCCGTCTTTTCCTTGCGGCCCAGCACGATGTTCGACAGTGCCACGAGGTCAGTGCCGTTGACGGCATTGTCCATGTTAACGTCACCTTTGGTAAATGAGATTTCTTCGTCCATTTCCAGAATATTTTTAAATTTATTCCATTCTTCAGCAGATTCGTATTTTGATTTCGTGTTAAAGGGAACATATACGATAGCTTCATCATAAATTGGAGAAAAGGCATTTACCCCTAATTGGGCAGGTTCTCTCATATTAACCCGTATTTCTTTTAGCGAAGAACATTTAAGGAATGCGGCTATTCCTATTTCTTTTATGCCATCACCAAAAATAAGACTTTGCAAATTATCCAATTCCGCAAAAGACCATCTGCTAATTTTTGTAACCTGATTAGGTATTGTAATTCTTTCCAGAGTATTACTTCCATTACCATAAAAAGCATTGTCTCCGATTTCAAATACGGTTTCAGGAATTATAGTTGACGAACATCCCAGTATTAAAGTGTTGCTGGCTGTCTCAATAACAGCATTACAATTATCACGCGAATCAAAACAAGTATTGTCAGGAGATACTGTAATCGATTTAAGGCTCTTCATGCCATATTGC
Source organism: uncultured Prevotella sp. (assembly GCA_947165435.1). GTDB lineage: Bacteria > Bacteroidota > Bacteroidia > Bacteroidales > Bacteroidaceae > Prevotella. Next base: position 28,270 of record CAMVAI010000004.1, on the reverse strand, counting down.
ATGCCACCTAATGTTTTTACGTTTTTCCCTATATACAAAGATTCCAAGTTTTCACATTTACACAAAGCATACGCCCCAATGCTTTCAACATTGTCAGGGATAGATATTGTGTTTAACTTTGTTCCCGAAAAGGCATAGCTTCCTATAGATTTGACATTGCTGGGGATATTTATTGTACTTATATTTGTATCACTAAATGCAGAAGAGCCAATTTCCTTAACGCTGCTTGGAATATCTATTGATATGAGCCCCTTCTGGTAATAAAAGGCCTCTGAAGCTATTCTTTGAATACCATTTTTTATATTTGAGATTCTTGTATTGTCAGGCATAGTACCTTTCCAACCTAATAAAGTCTTTCCAAAGTAAAGTAAACCATCACTCTTATTCGTAAACCATTTACAATCTCCAAAGCTACTCATGCTTATATCCAAAACATTTTCTCCGCCTGTGATTTCTTCTAAAGCTTCGCATCCTTTAAAAGCATTGCGATATATTGCTATAACTGTACTTGGAATTGATATTGAAGTTATTCTATAACATTCCGAAAATGCTTCTGAACGTATGGCTATCACGGTGAAACCACCGGCTATACTTGGGATGGTTACTGGTCCTTTGGTGGTTGCTGGTGTTACCGCGTAAGTAAGGTGATTATTCCCATCTTTGTCTGTATATCTGCCACCAAATACCTGACATGTTTTTTGCTCACTGTCAATAACTTGGAATCGCATTTTAATCCCCTCAACAGTGTTTGCTTCAAAGATGTCTCCATTTTCATCTGGTATCTTATATTCCCATGTCGTGATTTCGCTATCTTCGTAGCCGTCTTTGTGCGCTATAGCTTTGATAACGCATGATTTATCTATTGTAATGCCTGAAGAACTATAGCTAACGGTAGATGCAAGAGGCTGGTTAGTGATTACATCATACGTAGGAATACTACCATCGGTTGTGTAAAAAATTCTAGCACCAGAGACGTTTGATGAAAGGTATACATTTGTCCCTTTTGTTACAGTTCCACCAGAAGGAGAAGCTGACAATGTAATAGCACCTCTGCTTTTTACTATGACATTCCAATAGCATTCATATTCTTCATTTTGAGATTGGCGCGTTCCATAGCAGTAGAGTGTTAGACTGAAGTTGTCATCACCAGTGTTGTCCCACATTCCTCTAATGGTACAACTAAAACCATTATCTGAAATTATCTTTGCTCCCCCTTTCTCCTTACCTTCAGACCATGATGCACCCGTTGTAGCTCGTAGATACCATCCATCATCGTCAACATAAGGATAGTTTGGGAAAGGATGGCTTACGGTTGTCTGCTCGCCAACATATATGATGATGTCGCCCCTGTATCCATAGTTGTGCTTCATGGCATTGACGGTAATTGAAACAAATGCCAACAAAGCCGTCGCTATTATTTTGTAAAGATATGCTTTCTTCATCTTTAATTCGTAAATACGAAAAAGGCGTGCAACCATCCGTGACTTGCATCCTTCTTTGGCTATCGGCAAACGGCCATTACAATATACAAGTGGTGAATAGTTCACGCCTAAGCGTGAACCTTCAGGCATCTTGCTCTCATTGTAAATATTTTGCCGATATTTAAGAAGGGAGGGCAAGAGCTAAAAGCTCATTTATCCATCGAAAGTACGAACGGGAATGCGACGCACAATTTCATTGTTGTTAGTAATTTAATTTTGTTTGTCTCGTTTCCCTCTTGGGAGTGCCCCGCTGGGCGGCGGCTACGGCTCCCCATCGTCTGCGTGTACTGTCTGGTTCTTGTTATTTATTGGTTTAAAGGGTTATACTTATGAGGTATTATAATGATTCTATTTCTTCGGCTGAGAGGCCTGTTATCTCTGCAATATCCTCGACGGGGATCTTCTTCTCTTTCATCTTACGGGCATTCTCTTTTATTGCCGCTGCTCGGCCTTCTGCACGACCTTTGTCCTCACCTTCTGCTAATCCCTCTGCACGGCCTTCTGCTTTTCCTTTCTTGTGTGCGGTCTTCATCGTGCTATAGTAGTCCCAGTAGTCCTTCACGCTCTCTTGGTATTCGCGGCGTTCCTCGGGGGTGAACTGAGCAATTTCTGCTTGGTCGAACAGACGCTTGAAGACACGCTCTTGCAAAGCAGCAGGACGCTCCAACAGACGCGAGAGGTTGCGCAGGGCAAACATCCACTTGTCGAACATTGTCACCAACTCGTCCTCACGTTTGTTGAACTTCGGCATCTCAAGATACACGAAAGTCAGTTTATCGTAGAAGGGTGCCTGCGATGTTGATAACATCGTGGGTGGGGCCCCGTGGTTGTCGTCGGTGTCCTTCAGCTTTACCTCGTGGATGTAGCTGTCGGCAGGGTATTCGTTGTTGGGGAATACGAAGTTCAGCACGCCGATGGTATAAACTCCTTCCAGATGATAGTCCCACTTGCCCTTGGGAGCCTGCTCGCGGATGGGAGAGGTGGCGTAGTAGATGCTGCGGTCTTTGAAGTACTCCTGTTCGGCCTTCTGCATCTCAACGATGAAGCGGCTGCCGTCCTCCGTCATGCAATAGACATCGAACACGGCACGGCGGTCGCCGTACCCGTCGCCAAGTTGCTCGGCATTCAGGTACTGCACATCCAGGATGATGCGCTTCTCGTCGTTGAAAAGCGCATTCAGGAAACTGATCAGCAAATCTTTGTTCAGCTCGGTGCCGAACAGCTTCTTGAATCCGAAGTCGGTGTACGGATTGATGTATCGCTCGCGTCCCTCTATTCCCATGTTCTGTCGTTGCTGTTGAAAACTTGCAGCAAAGTTAGGAATAATTCTTGAAACAACAAAGAAATTTTAAGGAAAAGCGTGGACGAGAGTTCATTTGAGTTCATAAAAGGCGGCACAAGCCCATCTGATAGGGATGACTTGTGCCGCCTTATCTGGTATTGCCAGAAGGAAGGGTTACTTCACCACCACCTTCTTGCCGCCGATGATGTTGATGCCCTTCTGCGGAGCCGTGAGGCGTTGGCCGCGTAGGTTGTAGATGGGAGCATTGGCATCGTTGTCGATGGTAATGGCGCGGATGCCGGTATCGCTGCCTATCACGTATTCATAACGGGCAGGCTTCGTCTCCTTCTCGTCGGGGCTGACCAACAGGATGTTATCGAGGGCTATGGTCTTGCCCGTCATGTCCTGGCTGGCCGTAAGCGTCACCTTGATGATGGTGCCTTCGGTGCCGTCAATTACCGTGTTGCTGCTGCTATAGAGCAGGAATCGGTAGCCGCCGTCCGTCTCGTTGGCATCCAGCGTGTGCTTGCGCCAAGAGGTACGGTCTGCCATGTCGTACACCAAGTCGGCTCCGCTCTTCTTGACCGTCAGGCCCTCAGGCAGTTGCAGGTCGAACTGCACCAGCGTCACCTCGTCGTTCGGATTCGAGAGGTCTATCAGCATTTCCTTCTCCTCGCCGGCCTTGATGTCGAACGGCTCGATGGCCAGCTTCGCGCTGCCGTCGTCTGCGGTCGGGAATGTGTACTCGTAAGCCTCTGGCTTCGTCTCCTTCTCGTCAGGACTTACCAATAGCGTGTTGTCTATCACAATCTTGCCACCCTTGAACGACGCATCGGCCACCAGCTTTACCTTGATGATAGCACCTGACGTGCCGTCAATCACGGTATTGCTGCTGCTATACAGCAGGAAGCGGTAACCGCCCTCCACCTCACTGGCATCCAGCGTGTGCTTGCGCCATGTGGTACGGCCGGCCATGTCAATATCCAGATCTGCACCGCTCTTCTTGATGCTTAGTCCCTCAGGCAGATGCAGGTCAAACTGCACCAGCGTCACCTCGTCATTCGGATTCGTGAGGTCTATCAGCATCTCCTTCTCCTCGCCAGCCTGAATGCTGAAAGGCTCGATGGAAAGTCCTGTCCCTGCTTCACCAGCCCTGCGCGGAGCATGGCTACCCCTGCCCAGAATGATGTTCGACAGTGCCACAATGTCCGTACCGTTCACGCTTCCGTCGCCATTCACGTCAGCCGACTCCGTCTTTTCCTTGCGGCCCAGCACGATGTTCGACAGTGCCACGAGGTCAGTGCCGTTGACGGCATTGTCCATGTTGACGTCGCCCTGCGCGAATAGGCTAGAAGCATCCACAATGGTGATGTCTGTCAGATAATCCTTATCGTATATCCAGGATTCTCTATTCCAGTCGTAGTGCATCACAGTTGCTGTGTATTCGCCATTTGGTATGGTGTCGAGGGCATACTCATAGTCGATGGTGACGTTCTCGTTAGTTCCGATAGTCATCCATTTATAATCGCTGCGGGCAATAATTTTGCTGACCTCTTTGTCGCAAATCATCACGACAGTAGCGATCTCATCCTTGTCGCCATAGTTGGTAAACGTGGCATGGAACGTCAGCTTGTCGTTTTTAGTCAGCGCATCTGTATTCGTGTTATCACAAGTAACAGAGACGAACCTGATGTCGGCAACGGGCATTGCGTCTTCGCTTCCCTCGTATTCCACCCATACCCATTTGCTGCTATTATAATAGAGTGGTGACCACCCCTTTGCCTTTGCAGCGGCCACCTGGCTTTTGGTACATTCATTGCCTTCGTCACCCTTACTGTTGTCTATAAGCCTGAATGTGTGATTGGTTGACGTAGTGGGGAGGCTCTGTATAAGGGCATCCATAGAAGCACCCTTAATCTGATTTCGGTAGCAATCCAAAAATGTCAACGCCGTATTCTTGGACACGTCAAGGGAAGTAAGTTGATTGGAATAGCAATACAAATATCTCAACGCCGTATTCTTGGATACGTCAAGGGAAGTCAGGTGATTGGAACCGCAATTCAAGTGAGTCAGACTTGTGAAATATTCTATACCCTTAAGAGAGTATATGTTCTCGTTAAACACACTTATCGACGTGACATTTTTGATTTCATCCTCCGTCAATTTCCTGTCCTTTCCGTAGTCCAGTTCTAACAGCAACTTGCGGAAATTGGCATCGGGGAAGTTGGTGGAAGTTATATCTATACCTTTAGTAACTGTATTTTCGCTTCCCTCGTACTCCACCCATTCACTGCCGTTATAATAGAGCGGTGTCCACCCCTTTGCCTTTGCAGCGGCCACCTGGCTTTTGGTACATTCATTGCCTTCGTCACCCTTACTGTTGTCAATAAGCCTGAAATCGGGATTGGTTGACGTAGTGGGGAGGCACTGTATAAGGGCATCCATAGAAGCACCCCTAATCTGATTTCGGTAGCAATACAACCATGTCAACGCCGTATTCTTGGATACGTCAAGGGAAGTCAGTTGATTGGAATAGCAAAGCAAAGATCTCAACGCCGTATTCTTGGATACGTCAAGGGAAGTCAGTTGATCGGATTCGCAATACAAAGAAGTCAGACTTGTGAAATATTCTATACCCTGAAGCGAGGAAATGTTCTTGTTACCCACACTTATCGATGTGACATTTTTGATTTCATCCTCCGTCAATTTCCCGTCCTTTCCGTAGTCCCGTTCTAACAGCCAATTGCGGAAATTGGCATCGGGGAAATTGGTGGAAGTTATATCTATACCTTTAGTAACAACTGTATTTTCGCTCCCCTTGTATTCCACCCATTCGCTGCCATTATAATAGAGAGGTGTCCACCCCTTAGCCTTTGCTGCGGCTACCTGGCTTTTGGTACATTCATTGCCTTCGTCATCACTGTTTTCAATAATCCCGAATTTGGGATTAGTTGACGTAGTGGGGAGGCTCTGTATAAAGGCATCCATAGAAGCACCCTTAATCTGATTTCGGGAGCAATACAAAGTTGTCAACGCCGTATTCTTGGACACGTCAAGGAAAGTCAGTTGATTGGAACTGCAATACAAACGTGTTAACTCTGTATTCTTGGACACGACTAGGGAAGTCAGATGATTGGACTCGCAATTCAAATCTGTCAACGCCGTGTTCTTGGATACCTCAAGGGAAGTCAGTTGATTGTTATAGCAACGCAAATCTGTCAACGCCGTGTTCTTGGATACGTCAAGGGAAGTCAGTTTATTGTTATCGCAGCCAAAACTTGTCAATGCCGTGTTCTTGGACACGTCAAGGGATGTCAGTTGATTGCACCCGCACTCCAAATGTGTCAACGCCGTATTCTTGGACACGTCAAGGGATGTCAGTTGATTGTAATTGCACCACAAAGTTGTCAGACTTGTGAAATATTCTATACCCTTAAGAGAGGATATGTTCTTGTAAAACACATATATCGACGTGACATTTTTGATTTCATCCTCCGTCATTTTTCCGTCCTTTCCATAATCCTGTTCTAACAGCCAATTGCGGAAATTGGCATCGGGGAAGTTGGTGGAAGTTATATTGATAGTATAACCATGTGCTGCAGCAGATGATAGTAACGTAAATATCGTTGCTATTATCAGTCGAAGTTTATTACATTTTGTTTTCATAGTCTAATTTTGAGAATAAGAAAAGGCGTCAACCATTCGATGCTTATTCTCTGAACCTGGTTACCGCCAAGTGACCATACAACATAAACAAGCAAGAACAGTCCACGCCCTATCAGGACGAGAACCTTCTGAACTGCTTGCTCTCATGTTGTGAATATTGGCGGTATTCTGTTCAGAGAGAGACAAGAGCAGAAAGCTCAAGTTATCTAAAAAGACTTCGAACGGGGGATGCGACGCGCAATTTCATTGTTGTTAGTAATTAAAATTTGTTTGTCTCAAATCCCTCTTGGGAGTGCCCCGCTGAGCGGCGGCTACGGCTCCCCATCGTTGTCGTGTACTGTCTGGTTCTTACTATATTTTGTTTTGTGGGTTCAACTTTATGTCTTTATCTCATATTACAATTGTTCGATTTCTTCTTCCGTAAGGTGCAGGCTCTTGATAATTATATCCATCGGAATGCCGTTTTCTTTCAGACTACGGGCATTTATGAGTCGTTCTTCGGCACGGCCTTTTGCCTCGCCTTCAACCAAGCCTTCCGCACGGCCTTCTAAATACTGGCCTTCATATACCGCGATGTTGTCGCGGTATATACGTAAGTTCTCGTCGTAGGCTATGCGCTCATCCTTGCTGAGCGAGGCTACATCGGCTATGCTGGCCAGTTTCTGGAATACGGCATCCTGAGCCAGCCAAGGCATTCTCTGTAATACATCCATATGCTTCAATACGTAAATGAGTTTTTCAAACAGTGTTTCACAATCATCCAAATCCTTCGTGAAGTAAGGCAGTTGGAGATAGATGAGACGCATCTTGTCGCTGAACAGCGTCTTGTGCTTCATGTCCATTAGGGCCACATCGGTACGGAACTCCTTGGAGATGTCGTCACGATGGAAGTTCAGCAGGGCTATGATATAGACAGCTTTTACGTCGTACACCCAGTCATTGCCTGGCTCGCCCTGACGGGAGATAGAACGGGAAATATAATAGATGCTGCGGTTCTTGAAGAAAGGCTGGCTCTTGTTCTGCATCTCCACGATGATGTAGTCGTCATTGTCCAACTTGCAGTACACATCATAAATTAGTGAACGGTTGTCGATGGTCTCGCCGGGCTGTTCCTTGTCAAGGTATTGCAAGTCAACGATTTTGCGTTCACCATCTAACAAAGCGTTAAGAAACGCAATCAACACGGGCTTGGAAATCTCCTGCCCGAAGATGCGCTTGAAGCCTACATCAGTGAACGGATTGATGAACTTTGCCATTTCTTTATTGCACTTTTTATCCTTACGACGGCAAAGTTAGGAATAATTTCTGAAACAACAAAATAAACGGAAGAAAAAATAATGGCAGAGCTGGCGCACCCGGATTTTTCCGTGGCTCGCCCCACAGGCCACCACGCATGACAGCATAGGCTGAGGGTCTTTGCGTTTTTTTTACTGGCAATTGTTCTGATTCACGGTGTATTAAGATGGGATTGTGTCTGCTTGAAAAGCTTGTTTTTGAGATACCATTCAACCCTTCACGGCCGATGTTAATGCTTGATAGATAAATAGTTACGGTGAAGGGTTCTGTGCGCTGTGCTGCTGGTGTACTCTGCGCAGAGAAATAATCTGAGGCATAGGGGATACCGGTAGGCATATATGGGGTAAATGGCATATTTCCTGCCACGGCAAGAAAACATCCCTATTGCCGACGAACGTCAGCAACATTGCCGACGAAGGTCAGCAATATTGCCGACGAAGGTCGGCAATACCTCGGGATGCTGTTTAAGCCTACAGCCATAGTATTTATATTCAAACACCTCCTTTGTCATCTAACAATTTCCGGGAATCATTCAGGCTAAATTGCGTCGCATATAACAATTCGTGTAATTCCCTGTTTCGCCCGCGCTCCCACGGCGAACTGAATAAAAAACTGATGCCACCAGCAGTACTTTCTCAAAACCATTCACCATAACTGCTTTATCGTCAGATTGTTATGTGTACTGTGAAGGGAAGAATACTTTTTCATTTCTTAGTTATAATAGCTGTTGCTGCATGAGCTGCAACAATAATAAAATTTAAAAAGTGATACATTTGTTTTGTGTTTTGCCTAAATATGCTTACCTTTGCACCCTCAAATCGGAATCTATAATATATAAATAAGGTATAACAGAAGATGAATATTACATTTGAAGCTCCCGATAAGGTGAATGGCCTGATGACCATCACGCTGGAGCAAGCAGACTATCAGGGAGAGGTCGATAAGCAGTTGAAAGACTATCGCAAGCGCGCACAGGTGCCCGGGTTCCGTCCCGGCCAGGTGCCCATGGGCATGATCAAGCGCCAGTATGGCACAGCCGTCAAGGCAGACGTGGTGAACAAGCTGCTGGGCGAGAAGCTCTATGCCTATGTGCAGGAGAATAAGATACAGATGCTGGGCGAGCCGCTGGCCAACGAGAGCCAGGAGCCGCAGGACTTGGAGAAGGACGACACGCTGACCTTCAAGTTCGACATTGCCGTGGCCCCCGAGTTCAAGGCCGAGCTGACCGACAAGGACACGGTGGCCTATTACCACATCACGGTTGACGACAAGCTCATCGACCAGCAGGTGGAGATGTACCAGAGCCGTGGCGGTCACTACGACAAGGTAGAGAGCTACGATGCCGAGCAGCGCGACATGCTGAAGGGCGACCTGCGCGAGCTGGATGCCGACGGCAACGTGAAGGAAGGCGGCATTGAAGTGGCCGACGCCGTGCTGATGCCCCAGTATATCAAGGTGGACGACCAGAAGAAGCTCTTCGACGGTTCGAAGCTGGGCGACATCATTACGTGGAACCCCCGCCAGGCCTATCCCGAGAGCGATGTCGAGGTGTCGGGCCTGCTGAAGATTGAGAAAGACCAGGTGGGCGAGCACACCGGCGACTTCACCTACCAGATTACGGAGATTTCGCGCTTTGTGAAGGCCGACCTGAACCAGGAGCTCTTCGACCAGGTGTTCGGCAAGGGCAACGTGAAGAGCGAGCAGGAGTTCCGCCAGAAGATTGCCGACCAGATGGGCCAGCAGTTCAGCGTTGACAGCGACTATAAGTTCCTGCTCGATGTGCGTGCCTATATGGAGCAGAAGGTGGGCAAGCTCGAATACCCCGAGGCTCTGCTGAAGCGCGTCATGCTGCAGAACAACAAGGACAAGGGTGAGGACTTCGTAGAGAAGAACTTCGATGCCAGCATCAAGGAGCTGGGTTGGCACCTCATCAAGGAGCAGCTCGTGGCAGCTAATAATATAAAGGTGGACGACAACGACCTGAAGGCCGTGGCCAAGGAGGTTGCCCGCGCCCAGTTTGCCCAGTACGGCATGTCGAACGTGCCCGACGAGTATCTGGACAACTATGCTCAGGATATGCTGAAGAAGCGTGAGAATACCGAAGGTCTCGTGGACCGTGCCGTTGACGTGAAGCTCACCGCAGCCTTGAAGCAGGTGGTGAAGCTCGACGAGAAGAACATCTCGCTGGAGGACTTCCAGAAGATGCTCAACGAGAAATAAGAAACATATAATAAATAGGTGTAAAGAAAGGCAGAAAAGAGACAGCGGTGTCCGTTTAGCTTTCTTTAACTAAAATAAAAAGTCGGAATGGTTGGCGTTCCGACTTTTTTGTTGTAATTTTGTATCTCACTTAGATAAGATTATGAACAACGATTTTAGAAAATACGCTACAAAGCATCTTGGTATCAATGGTTTGGTGCTCGACGAAGTGGTGAGTGCGCAGGCCCAGTATCTGAATCCCTACATCCTGGAGGAGCGCCAGTTGAACGTGACGCAGATGGATGTCTTCTCGCGCCTGATGATGGACCGCATCATCTTTCTCGGCACGCAGATTGACGACTATACTGCCAACACCCTGCAGGCACAGCTGCTCTATCTCGACTCGGTTGACTCGGGCAAGGACATCAGCATCTACCTCAACTCGCCCGGCGGCAGCGTGACGGCCGGACTGGGCATCTACGACACCATGCAGTTCATTTCGAGCGACGTGGCCACCATCTGCACCGGCATGGCCGCCTCGATGGCTGCCGTGCTGCTCGTGGCCGGCAAAGAGGGCAAGCGCTCGGCACTGCCCCACAGCCGTGTCATGATTCACCAGCCCTTGGGCGGTGTGCAGGGGCAGGCTTCGGATATCGAGATTGAGGCCAAGGAGATTATGAAGTTCAAGAAGGAGCTCTACACCATCATCTCAGAGCATTCGCACACACCGTACGACAAGGTGTGGAACGACTCTGACCGCAACTACTGGATGACCGCCGAGGAGGCGAAGGACTACGGTATGATAGACCAGGTGCTGAAAAGGAAGTAAGACCAGAGAGAGGAAAAACAACGTTGACAAAGTAAATAAAAGGTACGACATTGAAGAAGACATGTAATTTTTGCGGGCGCTCAGACCGTGAGGTGAAGCTCCTGATAACCGGCATCAATGGCAACATCTGCGAAGACTGTGCCATACAGGCCTACCAGGTGGCTACGGCCAATGGCTTCGGGCCCGATGCCAAGAAGCCGTCGGGCGGTTTCCAGCTGAAGCGCATCCCCAAGCCCAAGGAAATCAAGGAACATCTGGACCAGTATGTCATTGGTCAGGACGAGGCCAAGCGCTATCTCTCGGTAGCCGTATATAACCACTACAAACGCCTGCAGCAGCCCGTCAGCGACGACGGTGTGGAGATAGAGAAGTCGAACATCATCATGGTGGGCTCGACGGGTACCGGCAAGACCCTGCTGGCCCGTACCATTGCCAAGCTGCTCGACGTGCCGTTCACCATCGTCGATGCCACGGTGTTCACCGAGGCCGGCTATGTGGGCGAGGACGTGGAGAGCATACTCACCCGACTGCTGCAAGTGGCCGACTACGACGTGGAGGCCACCCAGCGCGGTATCGTCTTTGTAGATGAGATAGACAAGATAGCCCGCAAGACCGACAACCCCTCCATCACCCGCGACGTGAGTGGCGAGGGCGTGCAGCAGGGTCTGCTCAAGCTGCTGGAGGGCACGGTGGTCAACGTGCCGCCACAGGGCGGGCGCAAGCATCCCGACCAGGAGTATATCCATGTCGATACGCATAACATCCTGTTCATCTGCGGTGGAGCCTTCGACGGCATCGAGCGCAAGATAGCCCAGCGGCTGAACACCCATGTGGTAGGCTACAACTCGGTGCAGAACGTGCGCAAGATTGACAAGGCCGACCTGATGCAGTATATCCTGCCGCAGGACCTGAAGTCGTTCGGACTGATACCCGAAATCATCGGCCGTCTGCCCGTGCTCACCTATCTGAACCCGCTGGACCGCGACGCGCTGACCAAGATACTGACCGAGCCGAAGAACAGCATCGTCAGACAGTATGTGAAGCTCTTCGAGATGGACGGCATCAAGCTGACATTCACCCCCGAGGCTCTGCAACTTATTGTTGACAAGGCCGTGGAGTATAAACTCGGAGCACGCGGACTGCGCTCCATCGTGGAAAGCATCATGATGGACGCCATGTTCGAGGCACCCTCTAAGCGTTATAAGACGTTTGAAGTGACGGCGGAATATGCTCAGCAGCAGATTGACAAGTCGCACTTACAATGAAATTGAAAATTAAAAATTAGGAATTAAGAATTAAAAATCAAAAATGATGAATACCTTGCACGCCCTATTGAGGACGCCCGTCGGCGATAGGCAGCATGATGCCGGACACCGGTCTGCAACGGACTGCATGACACCGGTCGGCAGTCGGCGACGGACTGCATCATGCAGGACATCAGTCAGCGAAAGATACGGCATGGCAAATCATCATTTTTAATTTTTAATTCTTCATTTTTATCAACAAAGAGTCTATGGCAAAAAAACTGAATCTCACAGAAGCCCTGAAGAAATATTTCGGTTTTGACAAGTTCAAAGGCGACCAGGAGGCTATCGTCCAGAATGTGCTGGACGGTAAGAATACCTTCGTGCTGATGCCTACCGGCGGTGGCAAGTCGCTGTGTTATCAGCTGCCGTCGCTGTTGCTCGACGGCACGGCTATCGTCATCTCGCCGCTCATAGCACTGATGAAGAACCAGGTGGACGTCATCAGTTCGATGAGCGATGAGGGTACGGCCCATTACCTGAACTCGTCGCTCAACAAGTCGGCCATCGACCAGGTGAAGGCCGACGTGAAGGCCGGCAAGACAAAGCTGCTCTACGTGGCTCCCGAGTCGCTGACGAAAGACGAGAATGTCGAGTTCCTGAAGCAGGCCAAGATTTCGTTCTATGCTATCGACGAGGCCCACTGTATTTCAGAGTGGGGTCATGACTTCCGCCCGGAGTATCGCCGCATCCGTCCGATTATCAACGAGATAGCCGAAGCACCCATCATCGCGCTGACGGCTACCGCCACCGACAAGGTACGCACCGACATCAAGAAGAGCCTGGGCATCATGGATGCTGTCGAGTTCAAAAGCTCGTTCAACCGCCCCAACCTCTATTACGAGGTACGCCCCAAGACGAAGGATGTCGATAAGGATATTATCCGGTTCATCAAGCAGCATCCCGGCAAGAGCGGCATCATCTACTGCCTGTCGCGGAAGAAGGTGGAGGAGCTGGCCGAGATACTGAAGGCCAACGACATCAAGGCGGCCGCCTATCATGCCGGCCTCGACTCAGGTCTGCGGTCGCAGACGCAGGATGCCTTCCTCATGGAGGAGATTGATGTCATCGTGGCCACCATCGCCTTTGGCATGGGCATCGACAAGCCTGATGTGCGCTTCGTCATCCACTACGACATCCCCAAGTCGCTGGAGGGCTACTACCAGGAGACGGGCCGCGCCGGCCGCGACGGTGGCGAGGGTCTCTGCATCACGTTCTATTCTTACAAGGATTTGCAGAAGCTCGACAAGTTCATGGAGGGCAAGCCCGTGGCCGAGCAGGACATTGGCCGGCAGCTGCTGGCCGAGACGGCAGCCTACGCCGAGACCTCGGTGTGCCGCCGCAAGATGCTGCTCCACTACTTCGGCGAGGAGTACTTGCAGGACAACTGCCACAACTGCGACAACTGTCTGCATCCGAAAGAGAAGATAGAAGCCAGCAAGCTGCTCGTCATCGTGCTCAAGACGGTGGTGGCACTGAAGGAGAACTTCCGCTCCGACTATGTCATCGACTTCATCATGGGGCGCGAGACCGAGGAGATACTGGCCCATAAGCACCACGAGCACGAGCTGTTCGGTGCCGGCGAGGACGAGCCTGAGAAACATTGGAATCCCGTCATCCGCCAGGCCCTCATCGGCGGCTATCTGGCCAAGGATGTAGAGAACTACGGTCTGCTGAAAATTACCCCTGCCGGTAAGAAGTTCATCAAGAAACCCGAGTCGTTCATGATTGTCGAAGACCACGAGTTCAGCGAAGACTATGAGGGACTTGGCGAGCACGAGGGAGCCACCAGTGCCCTTGACCCCACGCTCAGTGCCATGCTGAAAGACCTGCGCCGCGTGGTGAGCAAGAAGCTGGAGCGCCCGCCGTATGTCATCTTCCAGGATGTCAGCATCGAGCAGATGGCCACCGACTATCCTGTCACCCTCGAGGAGTTGAAGAACATTCAGGGCGTTGGCGAGGGCAAGGTGCGCCAGCCCTATGCCAAGCAGTTTGTCGATCTCATCAAGCGCTACTGCGACGAGAACGACATCGTGCGGCAGGCCGACATGCGGGTGCGTACCGTGGCCAAGAAGTCGATGCTGAAGGTGAAGATTATCCAGGCCATCGACCGCCAGATAGCCCTCGACGACATCGCCACCGCACAGGGCCTGGAGTTCGGCGAGCTGCTCGACGAGGTGGAGGCCATCGTCTATAGCGGCACGAAGCTGAACATCGACTATTTCCTCGACGAGGTGATGGACGAAGACCATGTTGACGACATCTACGACTACTTTGCCGAGAGCGATACCGACTCGCTGGAGGCTGCCATCCAGGAGCTGGGAGCCGAGTGCTCTGAAGACGAGATCCGGCTGGTTCGCATCAAGTTCATCAGCGACATGGCCAATTAGCCGGCGGGTGCCCTGTGGTGGCTGCCCTGAGGCGGCTGTTCGCGGCTGTTCGCGGCTACTTTGTTGTTACTTTGCGTTAAATCTAATTAATATTGCGTGCAAATGGCTGCTATCTCGGAAAAAAGCAGTAAATTTGCACGCAATAAAAAATTAAGGAGAATTGATTATGTCATCATTTATTGCAGACAAGATTGTAATGGACGGCCTGACATTCGACGACGTCCTGTTGATTCCAGCCTATTCGGAAGTGTTGCCCAAGACAGTGGAGTTGCGTACCCGCTTCTCGCGAAACATCGAGTTGAACGTGCCTTTTGTCACTGCAGCCATGGACACCGTCACCGAGAGCCAGATGGCTATTGCCATAGCCCGCGAGGGCGGCATCGGTGTCATCCATAAGAATATGTCGATAGAGAACCAAGCCCGTGAGGTGGCCATCGTCAAGCGTGCAGAGAACGGCATGATTTACGACCCCATCACCATTCCCCTCGGTTCTACCGTGGCCCAGGCCCTCGACATCATGGCCGAATATCACATCGGTGGTATTCCCGTGGTCGATGACGAGCGTCACCTGGTGGGCATCGTCACCAACCGCGACCTGCGCTTCGAGCGCCAGCTCGACCGCCCGGTCGATGAAGTCATGTCGAAGGAGAACCTGGTGACCACCCACCAGCAGACCGACCTGAAGGCTGCTGCCGAGATTCTGCAGAGCCATAAGATAGAGAAGCTGCCGGTGGTGGATAAAGACAACCGCCTCATCGGACTGATTACCTACAAGGACATCACCAAGGCCAAGGACAAGCCCATGGCCTGCAAGGACGACAAGGGCCGTCTGCGCGTGGCTGCCGGTGTGGGTGTCACCGCCGATACCCTGGAGCGCATGCAGGCTCTGGTGCATGCCGGTGCCGATGCCATCGTCATCGATACCGCCCATGGCCATTCGAAAGGTGTCATCGAAAAGTTGCGCGAGGCCAAGATGTCGTTCCCGCAGATAGACATCGTGGTGGGCAATATCGCCACCGGTGCCGCTGCCAAGATGCTGGTCGAGAATGGTGCCGATGCCGTCAAGGTAGGCATCGGCCCGGGTTCCATCTGCACCACCCGTATCGTGGCCGGTGTCGGTGTGCCGCAGCTGTCGGCGGTCTATGATGTGTTCAGCGCCCTGAAGGATACCAATGTCCCCCTCATTGCCGACGGCGGTCTGCGCTATTCCGGCGACATCGTCAAGGCGTTGGCTGCCGGTGGCTCCAGCGTCATGATTGGCTCGCTGGTGGCCGGTACGGAGGAAAGCCCCGGCGACACCATCATCTATAACGGGCGTAAGTTCAAGAGCTACCGTGGCATGGGTTCGCTCGAAGCCATGGAGCACGGCTCGAAGGACCGTTATTTCCAGGCCGACACGAAAGACGTGAAGAAACTTGTTCCCGAAGGCATTGCCGGACGTGTGCCGTACAAGGGCACTGTCCAGGAGGTCATCTATCAGCTCACCGGCGGTCTGCGCTCGGGCATGGGCTACTGCGGTGCCGCCTCCATCGAGCGCCTGCACGATGCCAAGTTCACCCGCATCACCAATGCCGGTGTCATGGAGAGCCATCCGCACGACATCACCATCACGTCGGAAGCCCCCAACTATAGCCGTCCCAACGACTAAGCGTTCCTTTGTAAAAAGCAAGTGGGTACAAATGTACAGTAACATGAAAAAATATCTTAGCATGGCCGTACTGCTCTTGAGCAGTATGGCTGTCTGTTCGCAGACAGCAGCCGACCCCATTATCATGACCGTGGCAGGTGTCGATGTGCCGCGGTCGGAATTTGAATATTCTTATAATAAGAACAATACCGACGGCGTGATAGACAAGAAGAGTGTTGAGGAATATGTCGAGCTCTTTGTCAACTACAAGCTGAAGGTGCAGGCCGCCCTCGACGAGCGTATCGACACCACGCAGGCCTTCAAGACCGAGTTCGCGCAGTATCGCGACCAGCAGGTGCGCCCCACCTTCGTCACCGATGCCGACATGCTGCAGGAAGCACAGCGCGTCTATGACGCCACCAAGCAGGGCATCGGTCCCGACGGCTTGGTCAAGGCCGCCCACATCCTCATCCTGGTGCCGCAGAAGGCCACCGAGCAACAGCAGCAGCAGGCCAAGCAGCGCATCGACTCCATCTATGCCGCCCTGCAGGGCGGTGCCGACTTCGGCGAACTAGCCAAGAAGGTGTCGCAAGACCCTGGCTCCGGTCGTAACGGCGGCATGCTGGGCTGGTTCAGTCGCAACCAGATGGTCAAGGAGTTCGAGGATGTTGCCTTCGCCCTGCAGCCGGGCGAGACCAGTAAGCCTTTCCTGTCGCCCTTCGGTTGGCACATCATCAAGATGAGCGAGCGTAAGCAGCTGGAGCCCTTCGACTTCCACCGCGAAAACATCCTCAAGTTCCTGGAGCAGCGCAACGCCCGCAACAGCATCACCGAGCGCAAGCTCAACGCCATGGTGCAGGCCGACAGCACGCTCACCAAGGAGCAGATCCTGGAGCGTCGTGCCGACTCGCTGTCGCAGACCGACATGGACCTGCGCTACCTCATCAAGGAATACCACGACGGCTTGCTGCTCTTTGAAATCAGCAACCGCAACGTATGGGACAAGGCCGCCAAGGACGAGGCCGCCCAGGCTCTCTATTTCAAGCAGAACAAGAAGAAGTACAAGTGGGACCAGCCGCGCTTCAAGGGCATGGCCTACCATGTCAAGGACTCGGCCGACGTGAAAGCCGTTGCCAACTGCGTGAAGAAGCTGAAGTTTGACGAATGGAACGAAGCCCTGCGCTCCACGTTCAACAACGACTCCGTCATCCGCATCCGTGTCGAGAAAGGCCTCTTCAAGCAGGGCGACAACAAACTGATTGACCGTAAGGTCTTTAAGCAGAAGGACGTACAGGTGGATAGCGTGAAGGGCTATCCCATCGATGCCACCTACGGCAAGCTCATCAGCAAGCCTGAAGACTATACCGACGTCAAGGCCCTGGTCATTGCCGACCTGCAGGAGGATATGGAGCGTCTCTGGGTGGCCGACCTTCGCAAGAAATATACTGTCGTTGTCAATGACGCTGTCTTGAAGACCGTCAACAAGCATGAATAGTAGAACGCTATGAGTGGCATGAACGCTATGAGTAGCATGAATAGTAGAACGCAAAGTGTATGATGAACAGAAGAATGCTATGTACACTCGCCTCGTTGGTGGCACTGGCCGTGCAGGCTCAGGGGCAGAAGACTGACAGCATCAGCAAGACCCCCACGGGCACCGTGGTCGATGAGGTCATCTGGGTGGTGGGCGACGAGGCCATCCTCAAGTCGGACGTCGAGGCCACCCGTCTGCAGGGCATGCAGGAAGGTATGCGCTGGAAGGGCGACCCCGACTGTGCCATCCCGGAGCAGATTGCCGTCCAGAAGCTCTTCCTCAACCAGGCCATCATCGACAGTGTCGAGGTGTCCGAGTCGGACATCGCGTCCAGTGTGGAACAGTATCTGGACAATATGATCAACACCATCGGCTCGCGCGAGAAGTTAGAGGAGTATCACAAGAAGAACATCAGCCAGATACGTGCCGAGCTTCGCGAGTCGTACCGTGAGCGTCAGCTCGTGCAGGGCATGCAGCAGAAGCTCACCAAGAATATCACCGTCACCCCGGCCGAGGTGCGCCGCTATTTCAAGGATGTGCCGCAAGACAGTCTGCCCTTCGTGCCCACCGAGGTGGAGGTGCAGATCGTCACCCAGACGCCCCGTGTCGAGCAGGAGGAAATCAACCGCGTGAAAGACGAGCTGCGCAGCTATACCGACCGTATCAACAGTGGCGAAGCCTCGTTCCAGACGCTGGCACGCCTCTACTCTGAAGACCCCGGCACAGCCCGTCGCGGCGGCGAACTCGACTATACCGGCCGTGGCATGCTCGACCCCGCCTTTGCCAATGTCGCCTTCAGCCTGAGCGACCCCAAGCGTGTGTCGAAGATTGTCGAGTCGGAGTTTGGCTTTCATATCATCCAGCTCATCGACAAGCGTGGCGACAAGATCAAGGTGCGCCACATCCTGCGCAAGCCTGTGGTCAGCGACGCAGCCATCACCAAGGCCCTTGAGCGCCTCGACTCGCTGCGTGCCGACATCGTGGCCGACAAGTTCCCCTTCGAGGCAGCCGCCTCGGTGGTCTCCGACGACAAGGACACCCGCAACAACAACGGCCTGATGTCTAATATCACACAGGAGGGCCGCACCTCCCGCTTCAAGCTCTCCGAGCTGCCTGCCGAGGTGGCCAAGGCGGTCGATACGCTGCAGGTCGGCGCCATTTCCCGTCCGTTCCAGATGATCAACGAGCGCGGCAAGACCGTCTGCGCCATTGTCAAGCTGAAGAACCGCGTCGAGGGTCATAAGGCCACCATCACCGAAGACTTCCAGATACTGAAGAACGTGGTGATGGGCAAGCGCCGCGAGCAGGTGCTGCACGACTGGGTGGTGAAGCGCATCAAGTCCACCTATGTACGCATCAACGACCGTTACCGCAACTGCGACTTCGAGTACGAAGGGTGGGTAAGGTGAGCATGCGTTGTTGACGCATGCTCAAATGAGAAATGAGAAATGAAAAGAAATGAGAAATGAAGAATAGCTCTCGCTCGTTCTCTCTCCTTCTGCTGACGGCGGTGGTGGCCTTCTCGTTCGCCATGGCCCCTGCCAAGAAGCGTACCGCGCGCAAGAAGTCGCAGCCCGCCAAGGAAGACAAGCGCGTCTATCTCGTACATTCCGACAACCTGCACTACGACCAGTACCGCAACGGAGACGCACAGGTGCTCAACGGCCATGTCCATTTCCGCCATCAGGGTGCCGACCTCTACTGCGACAGTGCCCATTTCTACGAGCAGTCGAACTCCTTCGAGGCCTTCCGCCATGTGCGTATGGTGCAGGGCGACACCCTCAGCCTCACCAGCGAGTATGCCTACTACGACGGCAACGACCAGCTGGCGCAGGCCCGCTACAATGTGGTGCTCAAGCACCGCAAGACGACGCTCTATACCGACTCGCTCGACTACGACCGCATGTACAACTTCGGCAATTTCTTTGAGGGCGGCAAGCTCGTCGATGGCTCCATGACGCTCACCTCCGACTGGGGCGAGTACCATACCGACACGAAGCAGGCCATCTTCTATTTCGACGTGCGCCTGAAGGACCAGAAGCTCTACCTCACCACCGACTCGCTCTACTACGACACGCAGACCTCGCGCGCCCACATCGTCGGTCCGTCGCATATCACCTCCGGCTCCAGCCATATCTACAGCGAAGACGGCTATTACAACACCAAGACCGAGCGCTCTGAGCTCTTCGGGCGCTCCGTCATCCGCGACCAGGGGCGCACGCTCATCGGCGACAGCGTCTATCACAATGCCGACGACGGCACCAACTATGCCTACCGGAACGTGGTCTATACCGACTCAGTGAACAAGAACATGATGACCGGCGACTACTGCGAGTACAACGACTCCACGGGCTATGCCATGGCCACCCGGCGTGCCGTCAGCATCGACTATTCGCAGCGCGACTCGCTGTTCATGCACGCCGACACGTTCAAGATTTTCACTTACAACATCCGCACCGACTCCGTCTATCGCGTCATCCACGCGTATAATAAGGTTCGCGCGTACCGCACCGACGTGCAGGCCGTCTGCGACTCGCTGGTGTATAACTCGCAAGACTCCTGCATGACCATGTATAAAGACCCCATCGTCTGGAACCTCAACCAGCAGCTCTTCGGCGAACTCATCAAGGTTTATATGCGCGACAGCACTATCGACTGGACCCACGTCATCGGTCAGGCTTTCTCGGCCGAGCAGATGCCCGACTCGGTACACTTCAACCAGGTGTCGTCCAACGAGATGAAGGCCTTCTTCACCAACGGCGACATCCGCGAGAGCCAGGCCATCGACAATGTGCTGGTGGTCTATTACCCTGTCGATGACAGCGACTCCACGCTGATTGGTCTCAACTACACCGAGACCCCCCTGTTGCGCATGTTCATCGAAAACCGTAAGATGAAGCGCATCTGGATGCAGCGGCCCACCGGCGTGCTGTACCCCATGTCGCAGATTCCTGCCGACAAGTACTTCCTGCCGAAGTATGCCTGGTTCGACTATGTGCGCCCCGTTGACAAGCAGGACATCTTCAACTGGCGACCCAAGAAGGCCGGTACCGAAATCAAGGAACAGAAGCGCCGCCAGCCGCCCACGCGTAAGCTGTCCACCGTCACGGCTCCCGCCACCGGCCCAGCTTCCGCCACCGGCACGGCTCCCGCTACCGCTGCTGCTGCCGAAACCATACCCTCTACAGCAACCCCATAAACCATGTCCGACGTTATAGCCCTACTGCCCGATAGTGTGGCCAACCAGATAGCTGCCGGCGAGGTCATACAGCGGCCGGCTTCCGTCATCAAGGAGCTGGTCGAAAATGCCGTCGATGCCGGAGCCACCACCATCAATGTGCTGGTGGTCGATGCCGGTCGCACGTCCATCCAGGTCATCGACAACGGCTGCGGCATGTCCGAGACCGATGCCCGTCTGGCCTTCGAGCGGCATGCCACCTCGAAGATACGGCAGGCCGACGACCTCTTCACGCTGCGCACCATGGGCTTCCGTGGCGAGGCCCTGCCGTCCATCGCCGCCGTGGCGCAGGTCGAGCTGCGCACCCGCCGCCAGACCGACGAGGTAGGCACCTGTCTCACGCTGTCCGCCTCGCGTGTTGAGCGTCACGAGCCGTGCTCCTGTGCCGTTGGCAGCAGCTTCACGGTCAGCAACCTCTTCTTCAACGTCCCCGCCCGCCGTAAGTTCCTCAAGACCAACGCCACCGAGCTGAACAATATCCTGACGGCCTTCGAGCGCATCGTGCTGGTCTATCCCCAAATAGCCTTCACCCTGCACAGCAACGGCCAGGAACTCATGAACCTGCGCAGCGGCAACCACCTGCAGCGCATCACCGATGTCTATGGCCGCCGCTACGGCCAGGACCTGCTGCCCATCCATGTCGAGACGGCCCTCTGCCGCATCTCCGGCTTCACCGCCAAGCCCGAGGCCGCCCGCAAGAAGGGTGCCCACGAGTATTTCTTCGTCAACGGGCGCTATATGAAGCACCCCTATTTCCACAAGGCCGTGCAGCAAGCCTACGAGCGACTGGTACTCGCGGGCGCGCACGTACCTTATTTTATATATTTCGATGTCAGCCCCAACGACATCGATGTGAACATCCACCCCACGAAGACCGAGATCAAGTTTGAGAACGAGCAGGCCATCTGGCAGATTCTCAATGCTGCCGTCAAGGATGCCATCGGCCAGTTCTGCGAGATTCCGCAGATAGACTTCGACACCGAGGGCAAGCCCGACCTGCCGGTCTATAACCCCGAGGCCGCCGCCACCGGCGACCAGCCGTCCATGCCCACCCGCCTGGCCGACCCGCAATACAACCCCTTCCGGCAGAAGGCCACCCGCGACTGGCAGCAGCTCTTCGGCCATCCGCAGCGCGCCGCCGTGCCCGATGCCGACCAGCCGCCCCTCTTCGAGGATGGTGGCCTGCTGTTCGGCGACGCCCCCCCCGCGCCCGCCACGGACGACGCTCTCGGCGACGGCCCATCCACGGTCACTCCCGCCGCCGTCGCTGCCCCAGCCACCGCCCCTGCTGCCGCCGCCCTCCCTGCCGACATGGCCCCTTCGCACTATCAGTACAAAGGTCGCTACATCATGACCGCCGTCAAGTCGGGTCTGATGATTATCGACCAGCACCGTGCTGACGTGCGCGTCCGCTACGAACACTATATGCGGCAGCTCACCGACAGCCCCGCCCGCAGCCAGCGGCTGCTCTTCCCCGAGGTCGTCGAACTGCCGCCGTCCGATGCCGCCCGCGTCGGCGAGCTGCTGCCCGCCCTGACCGCCGTGGGCTTCCAGCTCACAGCCCTCGGGCCGTCCAGCTATGCCGTCGGCGGTGTGCCGGCGGGCATCGAGGGCCTGCAGCCCGCCGTGCTGTTGCAGGAGCTGCTGGCCCAGTCGGCCCCCGTCAGCCGCGACACGCTGTCGGCCAACCACTCGCTGGCTCTGACGCTCGCCCGCCAGTCGGCCGTCCCCTACGGCCAGCTGCTGTCGAACGACGAGATGGATGCCTTGGTGAACAGCCTTTTCGCCTGTCGCGACGTCTATCACACCCCCGACGGACATACCATCCTCGCCATCCTGCCGCAGGGCGACATCGAGCGGCTGTTAGGGTAGGGAAAAATGCCATTAGTGTTGAAAAAACACGTACTGAAAACCGACCTACGTCAAATAATCACTTGTCAAAATTAAAAAAAAAGCGTTTTTTCTTGGAAGTTATCAAAATTTTTCCTAATTTTGTGGCGATTTGTAGGTATTATGCCCTTACGGGGCTGGTACATGCGTAATGAAGAATGTAGAGAAGCAAAGAGATAAAAGTTTTAACAATATTCATTTTAAAAATTAAGTTCAATGAAAAAGAAAATCATTAATGGTTTACTTTTTGCAGCCGCTTTGGTGGTTGCATCAAGTTCTTTCGTGTCCTGTAAGGACTACGAAGGTGACAACATTGCTCTGCAGCAGGAAGAGATGAGTGGCTTGAAGGCTGCTCTTGCTCAGCAGATTGTTGCTATGCAGGATTACTGCCTGAAGACCAAATGCGAGGCTGCACGTACCCTCCTTGAAAACCGTATTATAGCCCTTGAGACCGCCGGTTACATTACTAAGGCTGACCTCAATGGCTTAGCTACCGAGGGTTGGGTGAACAACCAGCACTTTGCTACTGAGTCTTGGGTGAAAGACCAGATTCCTACTCTCATCAAGGACAACAACTCGGCTCTCAACCAGGCTGTTACCACTGTGATTAACCAGTACCTGCAGAACCACGGTCTGTCGGGTGATCTCGACCTTTCTCAGTATGCTTTGAAGTCTGAAATTCCCGATGTGTCTGCTTTCCTGAAGAGTGGAGATCTGGCCAACTATTACACCAAGGCCGAGGTTGACGCTTTGGAGAATATCTGGGCAAACAATATCTTCACCAGCGAGACCTTCAAGAACCTGCAGGCTCTGGCTAACAATGCCCTGATTCAGGCAAACAGTGCTAAGGAGCAGGCTGACAAGGCTCTTGAGAATGCTGCTAAAGCCCAGAAATCTGCTGACGACGCCTATAATTATGCCCAAAATGTTTATATAGCTGCCGACCAGGCTGCTAAGGCTGCCAAGGCTGCTCAGAAGAAGGCTGACGAGGCTTTCGACAAGGCTACAGAGAATGCCGGTCTCATTGCTAAAAATGCTGAAGGCATTGCTAAAAATGCTGAAGACATTGCTTCTCTGAAGACGCTGACTGAAGAGCTGAAGAAGACCGACGAGGCTATGCAGAAAGACATCGAGGAGCTGCAGAAGCAGCTGAAGGATGTACAGGAGCAGATTGACAACATCAACGGTCGTCTGAAGAAGCTCATCACCGGCATCGAGATCCAGGGTGCCTACAACCCCGTGTTCGGCTACCTGAACACCCCGCTCGGCGTACGCTCCGACATTCTGGCTGCCAACTATGGCGAGGCCCTCAACAATGTTGAGTTCCCGACCAACGTACCCGCTTCTTACTACAACGGCGTTTCTATCATCTCTGATGAAGAGTGGAACCTGGTGAAGGACTATCTGCCCGCTCCTGTACAGGACGTTACCAAGTTTGCTGCCGGCGACATCATCATCAACAACGAGGAAGGCAATGCCGGTACCCTCTACCTGCAGGTGAACCACGCTGCCGATGCTGCCAATGTTGACTTCAGCGGCACTCAGTTCTCGCTGCGCACCTCTAACAACAATGTGTCGCTCGTCGAGCTGTCGCCCCTGGAGCCCTCTACCAAGGAGCTCTACTTCGGCTACCACCGTGCTGCCGTGAACGGCGTTTCTGAGAATGGCTTCTACGAGGCTAAGGCTACCGTTGACTGGACTGTTGCCGACAAGGTGGCTCCCCGCTACGACATGATCAAGATTGCCAAGGAGCTGAAGGATGCTATCGACGTGAACCGCACCGACCGCACCGTGAAGGTGAACTTCGGTCAGGTCGCCGCTACTATCTACAGCAATGTGAAGGAAGTGCTGCCCGCCCTTGGCGTACAGGCCAACTGGCAGGACGAGGAAGGCTTCAAGCTCTACAAGACGGAGTGCAAGATGGCCGCTACAGCCGTGAAGGCCCTGAACTTTGGTCTGGGTTACGACTATCGCGAGAAGCCCAAGCAGTGGATTAGCTACATCGACGGTGCCCGCATCGACAACGAAATCCGCGAGATGATTGCCTTCGAGCTGAACATCAAGCCGATCCAACTCGGTACGATTACCGTTGATCCTGTTACCAAAAAAGTCATTGCTGCTGTGCTTGACAACGAAGGTAATCCTGTTAAGGTTAAGGATGAGCATGGTAATGATATCAACCTTGAGGTTGATATTACTGCTCAGGTGAACGAGATTTATGCTACCCTGAACACTGCTCTGCAGAAGTACAACGACGCTGTTCCCAACATCAACAACATCCCCAACGAGATCAGCGCTGCTGTGGAGAAGATGGGTGACAGCATGGCCGACAAGCTGTCTGCCTTCGTGAACAAGTATGTGAGCCGCGTGAACAGCTACATCAAGCGTGCCAACAACCTCATCAACAACGCCAACAAGGCCCTGCAGCCGCTGCTCGTCTCGAAGGCTACCGATGGCAACTACGTGCAGCTGAGCCGCCTGTGGGCTGCTCCTACGCAGGTCAACGACGGCGACATCATCGCCCTGCTGCCCACCACGTTCACTGGCGAGCTGGTTGTTCCCTGCTACATGAAGAACCTCTGTGTGACCAACGTGTTCGAGGGCTACGGTGTCGGCGCGAAGTCGGCTGTCATGGGCGACGCTGCCTGCAAGAGCAAGCTGGGCGACGCCAACAAGGCTATCTCTTCTGACATGCTCTACACCAGTCCTACGCAGTGGGGTGGCTTCAACGCTGCCGGTCTGGGTGGCTACACCTACGAGATTACCTACACTGCCATGGACTACAGCGGCCGTGTATCGGGTAAGAAGTATTATATCTATGTGAAGTAATACGTGCGAGACCATTCACATCAAATCAAGGAACTAAAAATAAAAACAAGATAAGATTATGAAAATCAAGAATGCTTTAATGTCTGGTCTCTTCCTGATGGGTGCGCTCACCGCATCTGCCCAGGATCAGCAGCCCAAGACAGAGTATGTGTCCAACCCCTACTGGTACTTACAGATCCAGGCTGGTGGACAGTACACCTTAGGTGAGATCAAGTTCGGCGACCTGCTGTCTCCGAACGTGCAGTTGGCAATCGGTCGCCAGTTCAACCCCGCTGTTGGTCTGCGCCTGGCCGTAAACGCCTGGCAGAGCCGTGCCGGTATCGACTACAGTCAGTACGCTACGGCTACGAACACGATCATGCCCGGCACCGCTAAGTGGAAGTGGAACTATGTTGCTCCCGGCTTGGATGTGACCTTCAACCTGTCGAATGTCTTCGCAGGCTTCAATCCCAACCGTCTGGTGAACATCAGCGTGTTCGCCGGTCTCGGTGCCAACATTGCCTGGGGCTACGACAAGGAGAGCAATGTGACCAACCCCGAACTGATTGCCTACAACACTGCCTCTACTGTTGCTACTGGTGGTGTTCCCGAGAACATTCACTATCTGTACAATGGCGACTGCGACGGCACGAAGGTTCGCATGTACGGCCGTGTAGGTGCTGCCCTCGACTTCCGTGTGAGCGATGCCGTGAGCCTCGGTCTTGAGGTGAACGCCAACACGCTGTCTGACCGTTACAACGGCAAGCGCAGCGGCAACTGGGACTGGTACTTCAACGCTCTGGTTGGTGCCAAGATCAACCTCGGCAAGACCCACACCACCCGCACCATCGAGGCTCCGAAGCCCGTTGAGCGTGTCGTAGAGAAGGTTATCGAGCGCGTGGTCGAGAAGCCCGCTCCTCCTGTGGCTGTTCAGCCCACTCAGGCTGTGGAGCAGAAGGTCGAGAAGTTCCGCCGCGACGTGTTCTTCACCATCGGCCGTGTAGCTATCTCGAAGAACGAGCAGGCTAAGGTGAAGGAAGTGGCCGACTACCTGAAGGCTAACCCCAACGCTACCGTCGAGGTGACCGGCTATGCTGACCGTGGCACCGGTAACGCCAAGATCAACGAGCGTCTGTCTAAGCAGCGTGCCCAGGCTGTGTATAACATGCTGACCCGCACCTACAAGATTGCCGCTTCGCGCATCAAGGTTGACTACAAGGGTGACACCATCCAGCCGTTCGCCAAGGAGGTGGAGAACCGTGTGGCTATCTGCATCGCAGAGTAATAGCATGCATGCTACGCAAACATTGCGTAAACGCATAGCACACTGAAAGCAATTAAAACGTCCGGCCTTACATCACTGAAAAACAAGAGCGATGTATGGGCCGGACTTTTTCGGTAACATGATATCAATATGAAATGAAACGCATTCTTTCTTTTTTGTTGGCTCTCGCCCCGCTATCGGCCTTTGCCCAGTTCAACGGCTCCGGCTGGTATCGTGCGCAGAGCCAGGCCTCCCAGCGCTACCTGACGGTGGTTGACCCGAAGAAGATCTACCGTAGCGGTGACAACATCTTCCTGGGCGGACTGAACTGCCTGCCCGACTTCGAGGACGGGGTGGTCTGCAATCCTGCCACCATCTGCTGGTTTGAGCAGAAGGCGGTCAGCGGTAGTATCTATAGCATCAACCTGATAGGTCAGGGCCTGAACTTCGACCAGCGTGTAAACGGCTCAGCGTCGCTGAATATCTGGGCTACGGCTAATGGCTGCTGGCTGTACGGCAGCGGTTCCGGTCTTACACGCTATATTTACGACCCGGCCGTCAGTTACTCTCCCTACGTACCTTATACAAGGACCGGTCGTAGTAATTCCGACCTGTGGAACATGCTGCCCGTGAACTCGTCGGCCGGCCAGTATTTCGGCATTCGTCCCGACGTGCAGGTCACTGCCGACGGCAGCTACTGGGCCACGCTGTATGCCGGTTTCCCGTTCGTGCCCACCGAGGGTATGAAGGTATATACGGTGAGCAAGGTAGAGAACGGCTATGCCGTCATCAAGGAGATTACGGGTACGGCTCCGAAGGAGACCCCGCTGCTGATTCGCTGTGCGGGCAGCACGGTAGCGCAGAACATCGTGACGCTGAAGAGCTACTATGAGCAGGTGAGCGGTGTGGGCATCAACTATCTTCGCGGCAACTACTACTGCTATATCGACCCGTCGCGCAAGAAGGAGCACAACGTGCTGGCGTATAACGCTACGACCATGCGTATGCTGGGCACCTACGGCGACGGACGCGCGGCCTTCGTGAAGAGCGACATCGAGTATGTGCCGGCCAACAAGGCCTATCTGCTGGTGAATGCCTCTACGCCTGCCACGCTGAAGGTGGTGACGGAAGAGGAGTACACCGCCGGTGTGGAGACCGTGACCATCGACGGCGCGGTGCCTGCTGCCCGCCAGGGTGTCTATAGCCTGGACGGCCAGCGGCTGGGCGATACCCCCGACGGTCTGCCGAAAGGCATCTATATAGTGAACGGAAAGAAAGTCGTGATCAAGTGATCGCGACTTTCTTTTTAATACTGCCCCACAAAAATTAGTAGCCTCTCCACGAAAATTACTCATTGCTCCACGAAAATTAGTAGCCTCTCCACGAAAATTAGTAGCCTCTCCACGGAAATTACTCATTGCTCCACGAAAATTAGTAGCCTCTCCACGAAAATTACTCATTG